>JAHEJV010000113.1 GCA_024638705.1 Deltaproteobacteria bacterium
GAGGGGAGTGGAGGCCACTTTTTGACTTCGCTCGGCTTCGCCTCGCTGCGCGCCGGCCTTCGGCCGGCTTGCTATTTGCCCTTGAACACCGGCTTGCGCTTTTCGAGGAAGGCCTTCGGGCCTTCGGCGGCGTCCTCGGAGGCCATGGCGACCATGCCGTGCTTCATCTCGATGCCGAAGGCCTCGCTCTCGGGGAGCGTCGCGGTTTCGCGGATCGTGGCCATGATCGCCTTCACCGCGAGCGGGCCGTTCTCGGCGATGCGCGCGGCGATCTCGCGCGCCTTCGCGAGCGCCTGTCCGTCGGGCACGACGTGTCCGACGAGTCCGAGCTCGTAAGCGCGTTGGGCCGTGATCGACGTGCCCGCGACCAACATCTCCACCGCGACCGTGTAAGGCATCTGCCGCGGCAGGCGCACACACGAACCCGCCATCGGAAACAGGCCGCGCTGCACCTCGGTGACGCCGAACTCGGCGCCTTCGGCCGCGACGCGGATGTCGGTGCCCTGGAGGATCTCCGTCCCCCCGGCCAGCGCATAGCCCTCGACCGCCGCGATCACCGGCTTCTTCGGGCGATAGGTCTTGAGCCACCCGTCGAAGATCACCGCTCCGTCGGTGAGCAGGCGCTCCTCGTACTCGTCGTCGGCCTTCTGGGCGCGCAGCTTCGGGATCACCGAGAGGTCCATACCGGCGCAGAACACCGGACCGTTGCCCGTCAGGATCGCGACACGGAGATCGTCGTCCTCGTCGAGTCGGTGCCACGCGTCGGAGAGGCCGCATAGCACCTCGGCGTTGACGGCGTTCTTCTTCTCGGGACGGTTCAGCGTGATGGTGAGGACGTGACCGTCCGTCTCGGTGAGCAATGCAGGCACGGGTTTCCTCCGGGAGAGGCCGCACACTACCGAAGATCGCGTCGGACTTTCCGCCTCCGTTGTAACCGCACGCCGTCGGGCAGACACCCAGAGAGCAAGGCCTGGCCGAGACGCCACGCCCTCGCGGTCTTCGAACGCAACCGCGCGGGTGACCGGTGAATCGGCCAGGCCCCCGTGCATGTGCCCCCGTTCTTCGGGCGCCGCTTCTGCGCGGCTCACGGGCCTGGGTCGGCGTTCACCCCCCAGGGGGAGAGGAGCAAGGCGCCGGATAGCCGTTCCGCGCGGGTCGCGAACGATTTTCGCTGCCCGGACGGGAACTTTTCCGCAACCTGTGCGGCGCGGAGCGGCACTTCAGGGGCAGGCCTTTGCGCGTCCCGCGCCAGGGCTGGAAAGGACCTCTCCGCATGCGGGCAACCACCACGTCGGCGAAGCCTGGGTCGACGACGAGTCCCTGGTCGTGAGCCACGGCGGACGCGTTTCGCCGATCCACGACGGGTCGACGCGCCAGAGCAGCTCGCACGCCGGCTCGGCCTGCTACGGCGTCTGCGGCGCCACGGCCGACCTCTTCGCGGGGCGCGAGGTTTTCCTCGCGGGAAACCGTCGCCGTGAGAACATCGACATGGCGCGGGGCCGGCTCCCGGTTTCGCTGACCGATGCCGTGGCTGCCGCTGCGAGCTTCCGCTCCCGCGACAGCCGCTCCACCGCCGACCTGTTCAACGACGACGAGCACGTCGTCGGACTCGACTTCCACGTCACGCTCTCGAGGTGAGGATGACCGACTTCGCATGCCAGCCCCGCTCCCGGCCTCCCGTCTCGCTCGCGGAAGCGATCGTCGATCCGCTTCCGATCGACGATCTCGCCGGTGGGACGCTATGACGCAACTTCGTGTCGTCTCCGGCGGGCTCGCCCGATCCGCACCGAGCGACGAAGCGCGCGAGCAAGCGATCCGATCGGATCGCGAGGCGATCGCGCGTGTCGTCGACGAGGATCAGGAAGCGCATCGGCAGATCTTCGAGCGCTACTACAAACGCATCCTCGCGTTCGTCCGTCGTCGCGTGAACGACGACGGACTCGCCGAGGAGATCACCACCGACGTCTTCTTCGAGGTGTGGCGCAACGCGGCGTCCTATCGCGGCGAGTCGCCCGTCTCGACGTGGATCTTCGGCATCGCGAACCTCAAGGTGCTCTCGGCCCGGCGCTACAACGCGCAGCCGCGCCGCGCGTCGGTGCGCATCACCGAAGACGAGACGATGTCGCGCTTCGCCGACCCGTTGAACGCGGGCCAGACCCTCGAAGCGCGCCAGGAGCTCGGTCGACTGATGCGGGCGATCGATCGCCTGCCCGAAGGGCAGCGCGACGTGTTGCGCCTCGCGTTCCTCGAAGGCCGCTCCTACCCCGAGATCGCGGCCGAACTCGACATCTCGGAAGCGAACGTCAAGACGCGGGTGAACCGGGCTCGCTCGCGTCTGCGCACTCTGGCCCGCCAGATTCCGGAGATCCAGGCATGACTGAACAGACACCGTGCCCCGAAGCCATCCTGACGGCGATCCCCTGGTATCCGGACGGGCTCACGCCCGAGGAAGCGGGCGCCGTCGAGGCGCATGCCGCCGATTGTCGCGATTGCCGCGCCGAGCTCGCCTTCCTGCGCGGCGACGAGGAGCCGACGATCGAGATCCCGGATCCGGAAGACGTCTACGCACGCGTGCTCGAGCGGATCGGCGCCAGCGACGAGATCGAGGAGACTCCGGCAGAAGCCACGAACGTGCACTGGCTGCGCTCGCTCTCGCAGCACGCCGCCGGGCCGGTGTCCGTCGCCGCGGGACTGATGGTCGCGATGGTGTCGGGCATGATGACGACCGGCGTGATCTGGGCCGTGCGCGTGGCGCCGGCGTACGAGACGTCCTTCCTCTCTACGGGATACGAGGGCCAGATCGGTGGCTACGGCGCGCCGCTCCTCGAGATCGTGTTCGAAGAGGATGCGACCGCCGGTGAGATCGCCGAGCAGCTCCAGGCGGTGGACGCTTCGATCGTGTCCGGTCCGACGCCGCGCGGTGTCTACCGGGTACGCCTCGGGCTCGGCGCCAACGCCGACGCGGCGCTCGAAGCGCTCCGAGGAGCGAAGGGCGGTGTCGTTGCCTTTGCCGAACGCTCCCGCAGCTAGTCCGCGCCGCGCGGCGAGCGACGTCGCGCGGCATTTCGCAATCCCCCAGACGACGCCCTGGTTCGCGGCGACCGCCGGTGCGGAGAGCGCCGGACCTCCGCCCCAGCACGGGCCCTCGGCCGAGATCCGGGTGTCTGGCGCCCGGGTGCGTCCCACGGTGTCCGGCAGCTCCGGGCAGCGCCCGCTGGCCCGGGACCCCCTCTGCGGCGCCCTGGGCGCGCCCGACCGGGCGTGTCCCGGGACGTGACCGGCACCCGCGGCGCTGGGTCCGAAAGCACCAGTCGGACGTCCGTTTCGCCGATGAGAACCGCGAATCGAATCGCCGTGCCGGTTCGGCGCGGCGCGGAAGCGGGGTCTTCGCGGTGAGACGAATCATGGGCCGAGAGCGGTGGACGGACGCGCTGCGAAGCGCGGCAGCACTGGCGGCGATCGCCCTGGCGGTCGGCGCAGCATGCAGCAGCGGCGGCGGGGGCGACGGCAACCAGCCGGTGCTCTTCGAAGGGCCGCCGTGGGACGTCTCCGGATCGATGATCGCCGCCGCCAGCAGCGCGATCGACTCGGACACGAACGATTTCTTCGCGCCCTTCGCCTCGAACGACTCGGCCGCCTCGGCCCAGGAGATTCCCAACCCGGTGTCGCTCGGCGGGCACGTCAACGTCCCCGGCGCGAAGCCGACCGATTCGCCGAGCGGCGGTCCGCCGCCGGACGGCCGCACGACCGGGCCCGGCGACGTCGCCGACTGGTTCCGACTGTCGATCGCCGCGAACCAGATCATCCGCCTCGTGATCGCCGAGGACGGGACCACCAACAATCTCGATCTCGAGTTGCGCAGCGTCGTCGACGAGTCGCTGATCGCCGAGAGCGCGACGAACTCCCGCACCGAGGAGCTCACGGTGCTGACGACCGACGAGTACTACGTCGTCGTCGTCGCGACGTCCGGCTTCTCGAACTACAACCTCACGATCGGCAACGCGCCCACCGGCGCGTCACAGCTGGCGCGCGAACCGGAGTTCGTCCCGGGCGAGGCGATCGTCGTGTACGAGGACGACCTCGCACCTGCGATCGGAACGAAGAGCGCGGCCGAGCGCGCCGCGGGCTTCGGCATGCGTCTCGTGGCCGGCGCCCCCGACGGTCCGATGCTCTTCTCCGCCCGCACCGTGAGCGAACGGGCGAAGGCATTCCGCGCGCTTGGGCTCGGCGACGCGCCGAGCCACGCGGTGAAGTCCGATGCGTCCGCAACGGACGCGGTCGACGCGACCTCCGCCGAAGAGACGGTGCAGATGGTCGAAGCCCTGCGCAGCCAGCCCGGCGTGCGCAGCGCCGACCTCAACTATCTGCGCCAGCCGACGGCCACGCCGACGGACGCGCTCTATCCCTTCCAGTGGCACCTCGACCAGATCAACCTGCCGCAGGCCTGGGACGTGATCGTCGACGGCAGCACCGAGGTAGTGGCCGTCGTCGATTCGGGCATCAAGGCGGGACATCCCGATTTCTCGGGTCAGCTCGTCGCCGGCTACGACTTCATCTCGAACGTCGACATCGCCAACGACGGTGACGGCTGTGATGCAGACCCGGACGATCCGGGCGACAGCACGTCGCCCGGCGCGAGCAGCTATCACGGCACGCACGTGGCCGGCACGGTCGCCGCGCGCACCTCGCTCGGGGGCGGCAACTCCGATGGCGTGGCGGGCGTGGCGTGGAACGTCAGCGTCCAGCCCCTACGCGTGCTGGGCGTCGGCGGCGGAACCGACTTCGACATCATGCAGGCGCTGCTCTACGCAGCGAACCGGCCGAACGCCTGTGGCGTGACGCCCGGCAGTGTTTCGCGGATCATCAACCTGAGCCTCGGCGGTCCGGGATCGAGCCAGGCCTTCCAGGACCTGATCACCGACCTGCGCAACGTCGAAGGGATGATCTTCATCGCTGCCGCGGGCAACGAGAACAGCTCGCAGCCGTCGTTCCCGGCGGCCTACGATGGGGTCGTCTCGGTGTCGGCCGTCGGCCCGACGAAGACGCGAGCGCCGTACTCGAACTTCGGCTCGACGATCGACGTCACGGCGCCGGGCGGCGACATGACGCGCGACGTCGACGGGGACGGACCCGACGGCGTGATGAGCACGCTCTACGACGAGAGCGACGGCAGCTTCTTCTACGACTTCTATCAGGGCACCTCGATGGCCACGCCGCACGTGGCCGGCGTCGTCGCGCTGATGCGCAGCATCGAGCCCGCGATCACGCCCTTCGACATCGACAACGCCCTCAACGGCGGCGACATCACCGAAGACCTCGGCAATCCCACGCTCTACGGCGCCGGATTGATCGACGCCGTGAAGGCGGTGAACCTCGCCGCCGGTGGCGACCTCGGCTCCACCGTGCTCGACCCCTTCCTGCGCGTCGACCCGGACGGCCTGAGCTACGGCTTCCTCGCCGACGTCTTCCAGCTGTCGGTCGCCAACGGCGGCAACGACGCGGCGGCGCTCTCGATCGTGAGCTTCTCGTTCACGAGCGACGACGGCGCGCCGTGGCTCACCCTCGCCCCGGTGAACGTCGACGGCGACGGGCTCGGCACCTACAGCGCGACGGTCGACCGCAGCGCACTCGCCGACGGCATCTACACGGGAACCATCGAGTTCGTGTCGACCGAGAACACGGTGAATCTCCCGGTGCTGTTGAACGTGGGCGACCCGATCGACGCGACGGCGAACGCCGGACACCACTTCGTGCTGCTCGTCGATCCCTTCACCTTCGCGTCCGCGGGGCAGAACGAAGTGGACGCGACGGGCGGGCAGTACCCGTTTGCATTCTCGGGGATCGAGGACGGCAGCTACGTGCTGATCGCCGGCACCGACTCGGACGGCGACTTCTTCATCTGCGATCCGGGCGAAGCCTGCGGCGCCTTCCCGACGCGGGACACGATCGTTCCGCTCGAGGTGGCCGATGACCGCCGCGGCCTCGAATTCGTGACTGGATTCAGCGGCGGCGTCGGCACGGCGAACGCGGGTGAGTCGAGTCCGCGGCGCGGATTCGCGCGCGACTAGCGCACGGCGAGCAGGCAGCTTCAGACGAGCGGGCCCGGACCGCCGATCTCGATCCGCTCGCGGCGGTGACGCCGGCTCTCGAGCTGCGCGACGAGCACGAGTCCGACGAGCCAGACGCCGCCCGTGGCCTCGGCGCTCGGGATCGGCACCCGGTCGGGGAGCGCCCAGGCGGCCGCCCACAACGCCATCGGCGCGATCAGGCTCAGCGCCACGACGGCGGCGAGGCGGGCCGTGAGCGAGTGCACGCGCTCGATGTGATGGGTCTGCCAGTGCGTGACGACGCTGTAGGCGCGCTCGCGGTCCTCGGGCGGGACGAGCACGTGGGTGAGGCCGGGCCGGGCGTGGACGTCGGTCGCGAAGCCCGACTCCTCGTGCTCGAAGGCGCGCACGCCGGCGCGGTCGAGCGCCTCGGCCAGGCTGCGGGCGGCGAGCCGGTTGCCCGAGAAGATGCATTCCCAGTCTTCCATGTGGTCCGTGTCCGAAAGGCCATCCATCGCATCCCAGGGTGGCACAGCGCCCGGCTCCCGGTGAAGCCCGCTGGCCGCGCCGCCGCGGCTCGGTTACCCCTCCCTGATGGATCCGTCCTACGTGAGCGAGCGCAATCGCGGCGTCGCGCCGGCGCGCCCGGGCGAGTTCGCGCCGCTGCGCATCGGCCCGCTCACGCTCCCCGTCCCGGTCGTGCTCGCTCCGATGGCCGGCATCACCAACCCGCCCTTCCGAACCCTGTGTCGGGGTTTCGGCGCCGGGCTCTACGTGAGCGAGATGATCACGGCCCGGGCGCTGGTCGAGCGCAACGCGAAGACGCTGCGATTGGCGGGGTTCGACCCGAGCGAGAAGCCGCGCAGCCTCCAGCTCTACGCCGTCGATGAGCACTACACCCGCGAGGCGGTGCGCTGGCTGGTGGGCGAGGGCCACGTCGACCACATCGACATGAACTTCGGCTGCCCGGTGCGCAAGGTGACGCGGCGCGGAGGCGGGGCGGCGATTCCGCTGAAGCCGAACCTGCTGCGCGGGATCGTGCGCGCGGCGGTCGGCGCCGCCGGGGACGTGCCGGTCACGATCAAGTTCCGCATCGGCGTCGATGAGGGCCTCGAGACCTTCCGCGACGCCGGGCGCATCGGGGAAGAAGAGGGCTGCGCAGCCGTCGCGTTGCACGCCCGCACCGCCGCCCAGCTCTATGCCGGCGAAGCGCGCTGGGAGGCGATCGCGACGCTCGTCGAGACGGCGAAGAGCATCCCGGTGCTCGGCAACGGCGACATCTGGGAGGCGTGGGATGCGCTGCGCATGATGCGCGCGACCGGGTGCGCCGGCGTCGTCGTCGGGCGCGGCTGTCTCGGCCGACCGTGGCTGTTCCGCGATCTCGCGGACGTCTTCGAGGGCCGCGAGCCGGTCGACCCGCCGGCCTTCGGCGAGGTGGCGCGCATCATGCTCGACCACGCCGAGCGCCTCGTCGCTTGGATGGGCGAGCGCCTCGGTGTCCGCAACTTCCGCAAGCACGCCACCTGGTACACGAAGGGCTTCCCGGGCAGCACGCGTTGGCGCGACGCCCTGATCCGCATCGAGAGCCTGGACGAGCTGCGCGAGATCCTCGCCGCCGTCGACCCGACGATCCCGTTTCCGCACCACGCGATGCGCCTGCCGCGCGGCAAGCGCGGCGGAACCCAGCGCGTGGTGCTGCCAGAGGGCTATCTCGACGACCTCGCCGACGCGACGCCGCCGCGCGCCGAGCTGGAGACGGCCGACGCGGTGTCGGGCGGCTAGTCCGGGATGGGCGTCACGCGCTTCTCGCACCTCGGACTGTGCGTCGCCGACCTCGACCGCTCGCTGCGCTTCTACCGCGAGGGGCTCGGCTTCCGCGAGGCGTCGCGACTCGAAGTGAAGGGCGAGCCGAGCGACACGCTGCTCGAGATCGACGGCGTCGAGCTCGACGCGGTCTATCTCCTGCGCGACGGCTTCTGCCTCGAGCTGCTCGCCTATCGCGCGCCGGGCGCCCTGGGATCTGCAGCGCCGCGCGCGATGAACGCCGTCGGCTTCACGCACCTCTCGTTCAAGGTCGTGGGGATCGACGCGGTGCTCGCTGCGCTCACCGCCCTCGGCGGCCGCGTGCTCGAGGCGACGCGCGTCGACAATCCCGTCCTCGGCGCGAGCGCGGTCTTCCTCGTGGACCCGGACGGGACGCGTATCGAGCTCGTCGAGATGGCCGACGCGGCGTCCTCCGCGCAGGGCATGGCCACGTCCTCCGAAGGACGCGACTGACGCTACGCTGCCGGGCCGGAGGAGAGCGAGGCATGGCAGAGCGGGCCGTCGGAGTCGGGGAAGTCGCGCGCTTCGATCGCGAAGTGGACGTCATCGTGGTCGGGCTCGGCGCGGCGGGCGCCGCGGCGGCGCTGGAGGCGGCGGCTTCCGGCGCGGAGACGCTCGTCCTCGAACGCGCGGGCGGCGGCGGCGGCACGTCGGCGATGAGCGGCGGCGTCCTCTACCTGGGCGGAGGCACCGCGCTCCAGAAGGCCTGCGGCTTCGAGGACACCGCCGAGGCGATGTACGACTACCTGATGGCGTCGGTCGGCCTCGCGCCCGACGAGCCCAAGATCCGTCTCTACTGCGACGGCTCGGTCGAGCACTACGACTGGGTGGTCGCTCAGGGCGTTCCCTTCAAGCCGGTCTTCTATCACGGGTGCAGCGGAGAACCGCCCACCGACGACGGTCTGGTGTGGTCGGGCTCGGAGCAGTGCCATCCCTATTGCGACATCGCGCGGCCCGCGCCGCGCGGGCACGTGCCGATGATGAAGCACCAGACGGGTCCGCTGCTGATGCGCACGCTCGTCGCGGCGGTGGACGCGAGCGCCGCGGAGGTCGCGGCGAACCATCGCGTGCAGGCGCTCGTGGTCGCAAGCGACGGGTCGGTGGCGGGCGTCATCGCCGACCACTTCGGCGAGCGGCTGACGCTGCGCGCGCGACGCGGCGTCGTGCTGACCACAGGTGGCTTCGTCCACAACGACACGATGCTCGAAGACCACGCGCCGCTCGCGAAGCGCTGCAACGTGCGGGTGGGTGCCGAGGGCGACGACGGCTCGGGCATCCGGCTCGGCATGGCGGTGGGGGCGGCGACGAAGCACATGGACGCCGTCTCGATCTCGCTGCCGGCGACCGATCCCTGGGGTCTCAAGCGCGGTGTCCTCGTCGATGCGCGCGGTCAACGCTTCATCAACGAAGACGCCTACTACGGAAGCCTCGGCGAGCGCGCCCTGCTGCACCACGACGGTCGCGCCTGGCTGATCGTGGACGACGCCGTCTTCGAGAAACCCACCTACGAGCGTCCGGTGGCGGCGGTGGGCGAGACGCCCGAAGAGCTCGAGCGCGAGCTCGGTCTGCCCGAGGGCAGCCTCTCGTCCACGCTCGCCCTCTACAACCGCCACGCCGAGAAGGGCCACGACCCCGTCTTCGCGAAGCACGAACGCTACGTCACGCCGCTGGTGAAGCCGCCTTTCGGCGCCTTCGACTGCACGACCGAGCGCTCGATCTATGCGGCCTTCACGCTCGGCGGCCTCGACACCGACACCGAGGGCCGGGTGCGCGACACGGACGGCGATCCGATCGACGGCCTCTTCGCCGCCGGGCGGGCGACGTCTGGCGTCTCGGTCGGCGGCTACAGCAGCGGCCTCTCGCTCGGTGACGGCACCTTCTTCGGGCGTCGCGCGGGGCGCATCGCCGCCGGAAGCTGAGCGTGCCCGAGATCGGCTGGCCGGTGGTGCTGTTGTTCGTCTTCGCCACCCACCTGCCGTTCTTCGCGCTGCGTTGGTGGCGCACGCGCGAGACGCGCCACGCCGCCACCACGCTCACCTTCGTCCTGCTCGTGATCACCTATGGAATCCGCGTTCTCGCGCCGGAGTTGCACATCGGCGTCACTCCGGCCTGGGAGCGTGTGCGCGTGGTGGCTTGGGCCGCGGCGGCGGTGAGCCTGGCGATGCTCGCGCATCACGCGGTGCGCGCCTTCCGCCCGCGCTGACGAACGTCCGCCGGCAGAGGCCGAGCAGGATGTTCTCGCGAACCGGAAACCCATGCGCAACTAACAGAAAACCTGCCCCGGATCGGGTGTTTCCCTGTTACTTCGGGTGGCGGTCGGGCGACTCACCATTGCAGCCGCGGGTTTCCCTCGCCGCGACATCCGACCAGTTGGAGATCCAGAAGATGAGCCGACGACTTCTCCTGCCCTTGCTGATTTCGCTTTTCGCCTGCCTCGGTTCCGAGTGCAGTAGCAGCTCCTCCTCGGGGAGCGGATCGAGCGCTGCCGCCAGTGGCGCGACCGCCGCGAACCAGGACGCGAAGAATCACCTCGAAGCGCCTGTCCCCGAGCCGAGCGCAGCCCTCGTGTTCGGGCTCGGCCTGCTCGCCGCAGGCGTCGCCACGCGCCGCAAGCGCTAGGCGAGCGAGGAACCACCCATCTGCCCGTCAGGGGTGGATGGAGTAGGCAAATACGCCGTCGCGGACACGGCGTCCCAGGCGGATCGTACGTCCGGCCACGCGAAGTGAAAACGCCGTGCGGCCCGTGCGGTCCGCCGCGGCCTTCTTGGCGAGCTTCATCATCTTCTGGGTGACCGCGCCGGCCTTCGCCGCGAAGATCGCGTCGTTGACGCGCTTGATCGCGAGTCGTGCCGAACCGGGGAGCTGTCCGCGCGACGCCGAGATGAAGACGGTGAAGGCGACCCGTTCGTCGCGCACCTCGTACTTCGTGCGCCCCACCTCCGCCGTGTAGGCGGTCTTTCCGCCGCGCAGGCGGGTCGTCTTCCAGCCCTGCACGCCCGGGTCGGCCGCGGTGAGGGGCGCGCGCATGCGGGCGACGATCGCCGACGGCTCGAAACCGCCGATGTAGACGCCTCCGGGGGCGAGGGCGGCGGGTGACGGGGCGCGTTGGGGTTGCCGCGCGATCCGCGCACGTGTGCGCTTCGCGGTCTTCTGCGCGTTGCGCTGCTTCGCGGTGCGGCGCGCCTCGACCTGGGCTCGCACCTTCCCCGGCAGCATCTTCAGCATGCTCCCGGGGATGCGTCCGAGCTCGGTGGCGACGCTCGGCTCCATCAGGACGCGCTCGAACATCGCGGCGCGATCGCCCGCGATGTAGAAGAAGTAGAGCTTCTGCCGGTCGACGATGAAGAAGTAGTCGGGCCGACCATGCTTCGCGGTGTAGGTGGCGAGGGTGGGGTCGTGCTGGAGCTCGGCCTGGAAGCGAACGCGCGCCGCGCCATTCTTCGGCGAGAGCGGTCGACCGGCGAACTCCTGCGCCTTGTAGCCGTGCTCGACCGCCGCGCAGCCCAACATCACCATCGACACGAGCACGGCGAGTGTGCTCAGCGTGCGATTGGGCGATACGAGTCGATGGCGGTTCGGTAACAAGCAGCAACTCCGGTCCGCATCGGGCGGCGTCGGGTCCTTCGAGGCGTCATCGACCATCCCGGGAGGGGGCCTGAGTGGTGGGTTGCCTGGCGTTGCGCTCGGAGTCGCCGGGTCCGACCCGACTGGAACCCGGCGCGGGGGCTATAGGTATGAGATCCGCGTGGCCGCGCGGGACCGACCGGACCCGACAGGAGACGCCCATGACCCGCCCGATCACCGAGCTTTCGGAAGAGGAAGAGATCTTCCGGACCACCGTCCGCGAGTTCGCGGAGGAGCGCATCCGCCCGCGCGTCGTGGAGATGGAGCAGGCGAAGACCCAGCCGCAGGATCTCCTCGACGAGCTCTTCGAGCTCGGGCTGATGGGCATCGAGATCCCGGAGCAGTACGGCGGCGCCGGGGCGTCGTTCTTCATGTCGATCCTGGCGATCGAGGAGCTGTCCAGGGTCGATCCGTCGATCGCCATCCCCGTCGACGTGCAGAACACGCTGGTCGTGAACCAGATCCTGCGCTGGGCCGACGACGAACAGAAGGAGCGCTTCCTGACACGGCTCGCGAAGGACACGGTCGGGTCGTACGCGCTCAGCGAAGCCGGCTCGGGCAGCGACGCCTTCGCCCTCGAGACGCGCGCCGAGCGCAAGGGCGACATCTGGCGTCTCTCCGGCCGCAAGATGTGGATCTCGAACGCCGCCGAGTCGGGGATCTTCGTCGTGTTCGCAAACGCCGACCCGTCCGCGGGCTACAAGGGGATCACCGCCTTTCTCGTCGACCGCGACATGCCGGGCTTCGAGGTCGGGAAGCGCGAGGGAAAGCTCGGCGTGCGGGCGTCCTCCACCTGCGAGCTGACGCTCGACAACGTCGAGGTGCCGGAGGCGAACGTGCTCGGCGAGGTGGGACAGGGCTACAAGCTCGCGATCGAGACGCTCAACGAGGGCCGCATCGGGATCGGTGCGCAGATGCTCGGTCTCGCCGAGGGGCGCTCGAGGGCGCCGTCGCCTACGCCGGCGAGCGCGAGGCCTTCGGGCAGAAGATCGGCGAGTTCCAGGCGATCCAGCACCTGCTCGCCGAGTGCGCCACCGATGTCACGACGATGCGTCTCCACGTCTACAACGCAGCGCGCCTGCGCGAGGCAGGCCAGGACATCGTGCGCGCCGGCGCGATGACGAAGCTCGTG
>JAHEJV010000114.1:0-12012 GCA_024638705.1 Deltaproteobacteria bacterium
GAGCGTGCGGATCGGAAGCTCGCGTTGTGCGCGCGCCGATTCCTCACGCGCCGCCTTCCGCCGCAGCTCCTCGGTGCGCCGCGCGAGGGCGGCGCGCCGGGTGACGACCGGTTCGTCCGCCGGCGCGTCGGGCGGCGCGCCCGGCGGCTGGCCGGTGTCGGGATCGACGAACTGCCCGTCGACCAGGCGGTACTCGCCCGAGCGGTCCTCCAAGGCGTGGGGCAGGAGAATGCCGCTGGTCTCCTGCATCTCGGGTGCGGGCGACTTCGCAGGCGGGACGGGAACGGGCGTCAGAGCGGCCGGCGGCGTGGGCGGCGGAGGCGCCTTCGGCGGCGTGGGCATCGAGGGCCGCGCCGACCGCGGTGTCGCGGGCGCCGAGAGGTTGTCGGGTGACGTCGTGGGCGGCTCCGACGGTGCCCGGGCGGCGGGCGGCGGCGGAACCGAGAGCGGCGCCGGCACCTCGATCGGGGCGCGCTTCGGCGCAGGCGGATCCGCGACGACCGAGAGATGCGGCGCGCGTTGCGTCGCGGGGGTCGCAGGCGGCGGTGCGGGCCGCGGCGGCGCATCGGACTCCGGCGCCGAGCGCGGCTCGAGCCCGGTCAGCTCGCGCAGACGTGGCGTCGCGCCCGGCGAGGCGCGGCGCACGATGTCCTCGGCCGCTTGGTTCAGCCTGCGCGGATTGCCCTGCGACGCGCGGTGCAACGCCTCGACGGTCTCCTCGTCGAAGGCCGCCACCAGCTCGGGACGCGCGCCGCCGTAGGCGAGACGGGTCTCGACATAACGCCGCACTTCGCGCTCGCTCATCCCGTCGGAGAGGCGCACGATGTCGATCGTGTCGCCGAAGGCGCGGAACACGCGCGTCGCGTCGGTGCCCTCCACCGCAGCGAGCCCGACCCGCACGGCGCCGACCCCCTCGCGGCAGAGCTCGGCGAGCGACTCGGCGCATTCGTCCGACATCGCGCCGGCGTCGTCGACGAGGATCACGATCCCGCCGCGCGCCGATAGCGAACGCGCGAGCTCGAGCACGGCGTCGCGCGGGTGTTCCTGGTGCGGCGGCGCGCCGAGGGCGTTGAGCACGAACGAGTAGAAGTCGTCCTCGTCGAGCGTGCAGAACGGAACGTACGCGACGCGCGCGCGCTCCTCCTCGCGTCCGCCGAGGAGGCGCAAGAGCAGCGTCTTGCCGTTGCCCGGCGGGCCGACGAGCGCCGCGACGCGCCCCGCGTCGAGCGTGCCCTCGAGTGCGGCCCTTGCGCGTTCGCTCGCTTCGCAAGCGACATACGCCCCGGGATTCGCCGACGGACCGAAGGGGTCGAGAGCGTACGGTGCGACGCCCTGGCTCACGTCCCGGACTCCGCAGGCGCGCCGGCGGGCGTCGCGTCGGCAGCGCCGTCGGTGGGCGCCTCGGTATCCTGCTCGGTGAGCGGGGCCGGCGTGGCACCGTCGATGGGCATCCAGCGCCAGTGTCGCCGCGGGGGAGACAGGCTCGGGAAGTCGAGCACCTGGAGCACGTGGCGGCGGCCGGGGGCAAAGTAGGCGCCGACGCGCAGCGGCGGGTCGAGCTCGACGACGACCGTCCCCGGACCGGCTGGCACCGCGACGGGCAGCCCGCCGGCGTCGCTGCATCCCGCGACCATGCGCTCCGGACGTTCGACCTCGATGCGGTAGTGGGTGAGTTGATCCGCGGTTTCCGTCGGCGGCAGCGTCTCGGCCAGCCCGGACGGCTCGCGCAGACACGCAGGCACGCGGCGGTCGCCGATCGCGACGACGTCGAGCCGCGCGCCGCCTTCGAGCAGCTTCGCGGCGGCGGCGCACACGTCGCCACCGCATTCGCTGCCCACGTCGGTGAACACGACCACGCGGCTGCCGAGCAGGACTTCCGAGCGCCAAAGCTCGCCGCGCACGCTGTCGAGCGCGCGCGCGAGCGAGGATTCGCCGCGAGGTCGCTGCTGTCGGATCTCTTCGAGGAGCGGCCCGCGCGCGGCGGCGTTCGTGGCGCGCGCGCCGCGGAAGGTCGGCTGGCACGCGTCGGTGGCGCCGCTGCCCATCGTGAACAGCCACACCGGACGCAGTGCCTCGACGCGGTTCGCGAAGCGCGACGCCGCGCGCTGCGCGCCGACGTGCAGCGGCGTCTGGTGCTGGGATTCCTCGAGCATCGAGGTGGTGGCGTCGAGCAGCACGACGACCGGCGCGTTCTGCGGCTTGAGCTTCGTCTCCTCGGCGGAGAATCCGCGCAGGAGCTCGACCGAGACGCGCGCGGGCTCCTGGCTCCGCGGCGACGCGCAGGCGACTGCGAGCAGGACGGCGGCCAGCGGAGCGAGCGGGAGGAGGCGGCGCAGCATCAGCGTGAGTCTCTCACGCGATCCATCGCGCGCAGCACTTTTCGAGGCGTCGCCGCTGGATCGAGTCGCAGGCCGGGATTGGCGTCGAGGGCGCGGTGCAGGCTCGCCTCGGCGCCGGTGGCGCGCTCGAGCGCCAGCTCGGCGGTGGCCGCCAGCACTTCCGTCTGCGCGATCAGGTTCGTGCGGGTGCCGCCCGACGGGGCCTTCGCGAGCTGCGCGCGCAGCGGCGGGACGAGCGTCAGCGCTTCGGCGAAGCGCGCTGCGCGTACCTGTTTCTCGAGCTCGCCGACGGCGCCGCGCAGCTTGCGCAGCTGGGCGAGGATCGCCTGCTGCCGGGCGTCGCCGCCGTGCATGCCGAGCGGCGCGTCGAGGGACTCCCAGGGATCGCGGACGCGCGCCTCGTCGAAGGGCGCGTCGACCAGCGGCGGCCGATGGACCTGCACCGCCTTCGACCGCAGCACGCCGGCCAGCGCTTCGTCGTTGGCCGGGTCCATGCAGAGAAGGCGTCGCCACATCTGTTGCGCGCGCAGCGGATCGCCCTCTTCGAAGCTGCGCGCGACCTGGGCGAGCTCCTGCGCGCGCAGGCTGGCCCATTCGGCGCGCAGCGGGTCGAGGTCTTCGAGGGTGGGCAACGGATCCGGTTCACCGGGCCAGGCGTCGCAGGTGGCCGCGTCGACGCGCCACGCGACGGTGGCGATCACCGCAGCGAACAGCAGATCGAATCGGACCTGGCGCGGGCGTCCCACCCTGCCCTCCTTCATTCCATCGGTCGCGAAGGCGTGACGCCTCGGCGTTCAGACCTGCGCGCGGATCGTCGCCAGCTCTTCTCGGATCTTGCGATAGCGCGCGCGGTGATCGGTTTCGAACGAGAGGCCGCCGGTTTCGAGTGCATTGCCGACGCCCATCTCGCGCAGCTTCTTCCGCGCCCCGGCGATCGTGTAGCGCTGGCCGTAGAGCAGCTTCTTGATCAGCAGGATCATGTCGATGTCGCGCCGTCGGTAGAGGCGCTGCTTCGAGCGCGACTTCTGGGGCGCCATCCAGCGGAACTCCGACTCCCAATAGCGCAGCACGTAGGGCTTCACCCCGGTGAGTCGGCTCACTTCGCCAATGCGGTAGTAGCGCTTCTCGGGGATCGCCGGCGCCGCGTCGCTCGCTTCGTCCGCGCCCATTGCGCCGTCGCGCGTTGCTTTCCTGGCCATCGTTTCCTCCCCGTGCGTCGTGGTCCGGTCAGAGCGACCCGTCGTTCCCGGCCTTTTCGGCTTCGCGCGCGTGCGCGGCTTCGGCGTCGGACACCGGCGTCTCGTTGAGGATGTTCTTGAGCACGAGGCTCGGCTTGAAGGTCAGCACCTTGCGCGCCTCGAGCAGGATCTCCTGGCCGGTCTGCGGGTTGCGTCCCTTGCGCGAGTTCTTGTCGCGCACGACGAAGTTTCCGAAGCCGGAGATCTTCACCTTCTCACCCGCGGCGAGGGTCTCCTTGATGGCCTCGAAGACCTTCTCGACGAGCTCGGCCGACTCCTTCTTCGAGAAGCCCACCTGCTCGTAGATCTGTTCGACGATGTCGGCCTTCGTCATGGCCGTTGCCTCCTGATTCCGGCACCCGGGGCTATCGAAGCTCTGCTCCAAAGCGCTTGTTCAGCACTGCCACCATGGCATCCATCTTCTCGGTCACTTCGGCGTCCGTAAGCGACCGGTCCGCGCGTTGGAACACGACCCGGAACGCCAGACTCACCTTGCCTTCGGGAACGCCGCGACCTTCGTAACGATCGAAAATCTCGACGGAAACCAGATCCGAACCCCCGGCTTTGCGGATCTCCTGCACGAGCGATCCCGCCGGCGTCGTCGCATCGACGAGCACCGCGAGGTCGCGTCGCACCGAAGGTTCCCTGGAAACCTCCCGAAACTGAAATTCTCTTTTCTTTACGGCAAGTAGCGCGCTGAGATTCAGCTCGAACATCGCGCAGCGGGGCTCGATGTCGAAATTCTGACTGATCGTCGGATGAAGTTCGCCCACGTTTCCGATCCCGACGCCGCCGACCCGAACCTCCGCCGATGCACCGGGGTGGAGGTAGGGAGCACTGCCGCCGCTTCGCAACGATGCCACATAACCCAGCCCAGACAAAGCCTTTTCCGCGATACCCTTGGCCTGGAAGAAGGGCGGCGGCGCGTTTCCGCGGGACCACAGATCGCCGTGGGCGCCCTCGCTCAGGACCCCCACGGCCCAGAGCGACTCGGCCGGGAGCGTATCCTCTCCTGCCCCCTTGGGGGCATCCGGATCGGCGAGAAAGACCTTCGCGACCTCGAAGAGCGCCACGTCGGCCACCTGCCGGCTCAGGTTCTGGCGCACGACCCGCAGCAGCGAGGGCACGAGCGAAGTGCGCAGCAGCCGGTCCTGGTCCTGGATCGGGTTGCGGAGCCGGCAGACGTGGGTGCGCGGGTCGTCCTCCGGGAGCCCGAGGGCGGCGAGATCGGCCTCGGAGACGAAGGGGAAGCTCTCGACCTCCACCAGCCCCGCGCCCGCCAGCAGGTCGCGGACGCGGTTGCCGACGACCCAGGTTTCGGGCAGCCGGGCCGGCGTCAGCTCGGCCAGGGGCAGCGTGGTGGGGATGTGGTCGTAGCCGTGGATCCGCGCGACCTCCTCGGTGAGATCCTGGTGGACGTGGAGATCGTTGCGGTGGCTCGGGACCCGGCAGCGCAGGGCGCCCCCGGACTGGCGCGTCGCCTCGACGCCCACCCGTCCCAGGAGCTCGACGATGCGGTCCTCCTCGAGGGCGAGGCCGAGCAGGCGGTTGGTGCGCTCGACGCGCAGGTCGATCGTCTCGGTGTGCGGCGCGTCGTCGCCGCGCGCTTCGACCGCGCCCGGCGCGACCGTGCCGCCCGCGAGCTCGGCGAGCAGCGTCGCGGCGCGGTCGGCGGCGCGCGCGACGCCGGCGCGATCGACGCCGCGCTCGAAGCGGTAGGAGGCCTCGCTGTGCAGCCCGTGGCGACGTGCCGACAGGCGCACCGTCACCGGGTCGAAGTGCGCGCTCTCGATCAGGACGTCGGTCGTGACGTCGCTGACCTCGCTGTCCGCCCCGCCCATCACGCCCGCGATCGCGACGGCGCGACGGGCGTCGGCGATCACGAGGTCGGCCGGGTCGAGCTTCCGCGTCTGGCCGTCGAGCGTGTCGATCGTTTCGCCCGGGTTCGCGCGCCGGACGCGGATCTCGGAGCCGCCGAGCTTCGCGAGATCGAAGGCGTGGAGCGGTTGGCCCGTCTCGAGCAGCACGGCGTTGGTGACGTCGACGACGTTGTTGATCGCGCGGATCCCCGACGCTTCGAGGCGCGCGCGCAGCGCTTCCGGCGACGGCCCGACCGACACGCCGCGGACGATGCGTCCGACGTAGTGGAAGCAGCCTTCCGGCGCGTCGATGCGGATCTGGATCGCATCGCTCGCGGGTGCGCCCTGCTCGCTCGGGTCGGCCGACGGCACGCGCACCTTTCCGCCGAAGAGCGCGCTCACCTCGCGGGCGATGCCGACGAGCGAAGCGGCGTCGCCGCGGTTGGGCGTGATCGAGACGTCGAGCACGCGCTCGAAGGCGACGAACTCGGACAGTTGTCGGCCCACGTGGGCGGCGTCGTCTTCGATCACCCAGATGCCGTCGTGATCGCCGTCGAGCTCCAGCTCGGCGCGCGAGCAGATCATCCCTTCGGACCTCACGCCGCGCAGCTTCGACTTCTTGATCTTCGTGCCGTCGGGCAGACGCGTGCCCGGCAACGCGACGGCGACGCGCTGTCCCGCAGCCACGTTCGGCGCCCCGCAAACGATCGTGCGCGGCGTGCCGTCGCCGACGTCGACGCGACACACCGAGAGTCGATCCGCGTCGGGATGCTGCGCGCGCTCCTCGACGTGGCCGACGACGATCGCGGAGAGATCGGGGCCACAGGATTCGACGAACACGTCCTCGAAGCCCGCCATCTCGAGCTGCTCGGTGAGCTCGGCGTCGGCGGGAAGATCGATGAACTCGGCGAGCCAGGAGAGCGACAGGCGCATCAGAGCTGACCGAGCACGCGCAGATCTCCCTCGAAGAGATGGCGCAGGTGCGGGATGTTGAAACGACGCATGGCCGTGCGGTCGATGCCCATGCCGAAGGCGAAGCCCTGGTAGCGCTCCGAGTCGATGTCGCAGCGCTCGAGCACCTTCGGATGGATCATCCCGCAGCCGCCCCACTCCACCCAGCCGCTGTCCGAGCACACCTTGCACCCCTTGCCGGCGCAGAGCGTGCACGAGTAGTCGAGCTCGGCCGACGGTTCGGTGAACGGGAAGTGGTTGGCGCGGAAGCGCAGCGACACGTCGTCGCCGAACAGGTGGCGCCCGAAGGCGAGCAGCACGCCCTTGAGATCTCCGAAGGTGACGCGCTCGTCGACGAGGAAGCCCTCGATCTGGTGGAACATCGGGCTGTGTCGCGGCGAGAGGTCGTGGCGGTAGACGCGGCCGGTGGCGATGAAGCGGAACGGCGGCGTGCGGCCGGTCATGGCGCGGATCTGCACGTTGCTCGTATGGGTGCGCAGGACGTGGCCGCCTTCGAGATAGAAGGTGTCCTGCTCGTCGCGCGACGGATGGTCGGGCGGGATGTTCAGCGCCTCGAAGTTGTTCCAGTCGGTCTCGACCTCGGGGCCCTCTTCGAGGGAGAAGCCCATCGAGGCGAAGAACGACACCATCTCGCGGGTGACCTGCGTGATGGGATGGAGGCTGCCCGACGGCGAGCCGGTGCCCGGCAGCGTGACATCGAGATGGTGCGCGGCGAGCGCGTCGTCGGTGGCGCTGCGTTCGAGCGCCTCCTTCCTTTCCGCGACCCAGCCTTCGATCGTGCGCTTTGCCTCGTTCGCGGCCTGACCGACCCGGCCGCGCTCTTCGGCGGGCAGCGATCCGATGCCGCGCAGCAGCTCGGACACCGAGCCCTTGCGCCCGAGGAAGCTCGCGCGCACCTCGAGCAGCGCTTGCGTGGCGTCCGCCCTGGCGATGGCCTCGCGCGCCGCCTCGAGCAACGCGTCGAGGTCGGAGCTCCCCGACATCTGGGATCCCTACGCTGCCTGGGACTTCGCCAGTTCCGCCAGATCGCCGAACGCCTTCGGGTCGCTCACCGCGAGCTCCGCGAGGATCTTGCGGTCGACCTCGACGCCGGCCTGCTTGAGACCGTGGATCATGCGGCTGTAGGACAGGCCGTGCTCGCGCGCAGCGGCGTTGATCCGCTGGATCCACAGCCCGCGGAAGTCGCGCTTGCGCTGCTTGCGGTCGCGATAGGCGTACTTGAGCGACTTGTGGACGGTCTCGCGCGCCGTCTTCAACAGCTTGCTGCGCGAACCGAAGAAGCCCTTCGCCTCCTTGAGGATGCGATTCTTCCGCTTGCGTGCGGCGACTCCGCGTTTGACTCGCGGCATACCGATTCTCCTTGGCTTTCTGCTTCGCTCGGCCTGCGCCGCTCGGAGGAACTAGAGGGTGGGAAGCATCTGCTTGAGACGCTTCTCGTCGTTGTCGTGCACCAACGCCGACTGGCGCAGCTTGCGCTTCCGCTTCGTCGACTTCTTGGTGAGGATGTGCTGCTTGTTGTTGCGGGCGCGCGCGAACTTGCCCGTCCCGGTCTTCTTGAAGCGCTTCGCGGCGCCTCGATGGGTCTTCATCTTCGGCATGTCAGTTTCCCTGGGGCTTGGCGGCTTCCGACGATTCGGCTTCCTGATTTCACGGCGTTTCGGAGGTCTCGGACGCGGCGGCGGCGGCTTCGGCCTTCTTCTCCGCCTCGATGGCTTCCCGGTTCGGCACGAGGATCATCGAGAGGAACCGCCCTTCCATGCGCGGCGGGTTCTCGACGGCGGCGATCGGGCCGAGCAGCTCCACGACGAGATCGAGCTGTTTGCGCCCGATCTCCCGGTGGACCATCTCCCGTCCGCGATACATCACCGTCACCTTCACCTTGTCGCCGTCCATCAGGAAGCGGCGCGCGTTCTTGAGCTTGAAATCGAGATCGTGTTGATCCGTGCGGGGCCGCAGCTTCACCTCCTTGAGGCTGGCCGCGTGTCCCTTGCTCTTGTTGGCCTTCTTCTTCTGCTCGTACTTGTATCGCCCGTAGTCCATGATCCGGCACACGGGCGGCCGCGATCCCGGCGCGACTTCGACGAGGTCGAGACCCACGTCTTCGGCGCGCGCGATCGCGTCTTCGGGCGTCATGACCCCGAGCTGCTCGCCGTCTTCCGCGATCACGCGGATCTCGGGCGCGCGGATCATCTGATTGATCCGGGGTCCTTCGTCCTTCCTGGAGTTCCTTCTGAATTCGGCGATCCCTGTTTACCTCCTGGGAGCAGCGCGACGAGCGCCCTCCGCGTCAGGGCTCTCTATGCGCTCGGGCTCGCGCCCAAGAGGACATCGTGTGTCGGGACGACACGGCGCGCGCGTTCCGAGAACTGCGCGCAATCGATGCTCCACCACGGGACCTCTTCGCAGAGGTCGAAGACATTCATGAACACGGGTGAGGCATCGAGAATTTCTTTCCGGGTTCGGCGCCGGTCGACGCCTTGGATCTATCTGGTAGGCACGGGCGGATTTGAACCGCCGACCCCCGCCGTGTCAAGGCGGTGCTCTAGCCCCTGAGCTACGTGCCTGCGAACGTCCCAGCTCGCGGGCCCCACATCGCAGCCTGCACTCGTGCACGCACTCGCGGGGCTTTGGCTAAAGACGCGAAATCAATACCGATTTGGATGTTGCGTGTCAATCCTGAGATGCCCCCACGCCTCGACGGTCGCCAGGAGCACGTCGCTCCGCGGATGGCCCGACTCCCTTCCCGTCCGACGGGAACGAGAATCCGTCGCCCAGACGTCGCCAAGCGCCTCTTCTTCCCACCGAAAGGCACGCGCCAGGCGGGCGAACGTTCGCGGCGCGACTGTGGCGCATCGACCCAGACCGAGGACCGGAGTCCCGACAGCGGCGCCTGGGGAGCGACGCCGTTTCCCGAATCCGGTCCGGTTCCTGCACACTGGTCGCGAGTGCGAGCGCAACCGCCGGGTCGACGAACCCCGAGCCGCCACGAAGACGTGCCGACGAAGATCGTGGTGCGCCAGGGGATGGACCTCCCGATTCCCGGTGCCCCGAGCGACACGGTCGAGGGCGCGCCTCCGGTCGGTTCGGTCGCAATCCTCGGCGACGACTTCCCGGACGTGCGGCTCGACGCCCGGGTCGAGGAAGGAGATTCCGTCGCGCTCGGTCAGGCGCTCCTCGTCGACGCCCGGCGTCCCGAAGTTCGCTTCGTCGCATCGAGTGCCGGCCGGGTCTCGTCGGTGCGTCGCGGCGAGGGCCGCAGGCTCGTGGCGGTGGTCGTCGAACGCGAAGGGGAAGCCTGCGTCGAGTGGTCGCCGCTCGCGGCCGACGCGGTCCGCGACCTCGGTCGGGAGCGCACGGTGGAGCGCTTGCTCGCCGCCGGCGCTTGGGTCGCGCTACGGCAGCGGCCATTCGGCGGGATCCCGGATCCCGGGACCGTCCCCGATGCGATCTTCGTGCGCGCGATCGAAACCGATCCGCTCGCGGCCGACCCGGCGCCGCTGATGCGCTCGCGCGCGGAAGACCTCGCTCGAGGCCTCTCCGCACTCGCGCACCTGACCGACGGTGCGGTCTTCCTGTGCACGGGCGCGGGGGCGTCCCCGGGGCTTCCCGAGCACGAGCGTGTGCGGGAGGTGCAGTTCGAGGGATCCCATCCAGCGGGGCTCGTCGGGACCCACATCCACCATCTCTGCCCGGTGAGTGCGACGCGCCGGGTCTGGTATGTCGGGGTCCAGGACGTGATCGCGATCGGCGCGCTGCTGCGCACCGGACGCGTCGAGGCGGAGCGCGTCGTCGCGCTGGCAGGGCCCTTCGTGCGGCGTCCTCGGCAGCTCCGCACCCGCCTCGGGTCGAGCACCGAAGACCTCGTGCGCGGCGAGCTCGTCGATGGGGAGTGTCGGATCGTGTCGGGCCCCGTGTTGTCCGGACGGCGTGCGCTCCAGCCCGCGGCATTCCTCGGGCGCTACCACGAGCAGCTGTGCGCCCTGCCCGTCGCCGCGCCCGGCTCCCATCGCCGCAGCGGCTGGTTCGTTCCGCGCGCCAGCCGATGGCTCGGCGCGCGTCGCCGTCGCGCGCGGTTCGTGCCCCCCTGGCGTCCCCGTCCGGCCTGGACGGGGGAGCCCCACGGCGTGCGACGGGCGATGCTGCCCCTCGATCTCTTCGAGCGCGTCGTCCCGCTGCGCCTGCCGGTCGGGCTCCTGCTGCGGGCGCTCTCCGCCGGCGACCTCGAAGCGGCGGAGCGTTATGGCGCAGCGGAGCTCGAAGAGGAAGATCTCGCGCTCTGCACATTCCTGTGTCCGAGCAAGCTCGAGTACGGGACGATGCTGCGTCGTACGTTGTCCGAGATCGAAGCGGGGTGGGCGTGAGGAACGCGCCCTCGCCCGTCCGGTCTCCGGCAGCGCAGATCACGCATGCCCCCCACGTCCGCAGTGCACTCGATACTGCCGGCGCGATGCGTTGCGTGCTCGTCGCCGCACTGCCTTGCGTGGGGGTGGCGATCTACAACGCGGGCTATCAGGCGCGAACGACGATGCTCGCTTCCCTCGCGACGCCCGACGACTGGCGTCTGCGCGCACTCGATGCGGTCGGCATCCCGTCGACCTCGATCGCGTTCTGGAGCTGCATCGCGCATGGGCTCGCAGTCCTGCTTCCTCTCTTCTTCACCGCGTGGATCGCCGGCCGGCTGACCGAGCACGTCTTCGCCCACCTGCGCGGACGCCGCGCGGATCACACGGCACTCACGGTGATTGCCCTCTTGTTCACGCTCTGTCTGCCCCCGAGCCTCGCGCTCTGGCACGCGGCCGTCGGTGGATTCGTCGCGTTCGCCGTCGGCAAGGAGATCTTCGGGGGCTTCGGACACAATTTCGTGAATCCGCCGCTCGTGGGGTTCGGCTTCCTCTACTTCGCCTACCCCGCGGCGTTCTCGAGCGACGCCGTCTGGGTGGCCGCCGACGGGTACAGTGGCGCCACACCGTTGGAAGCCGCCCGTCGCGGGGGGCTCGCCGCGCTGGACGCCGCGGGCTGGACGTGGTCGGACGCGGTGTGGGGTCGCGTGCCGGGCGCACTCGGAGAGACCTCGGCCCTCGCGTGTGCGATCGGGCTGATCATCCTCCTGTACACCGGCGTGGCTTCTTGGCGCGTCGTGGCGGGCGGCGTGCTCGGTCTCGTCGTGATGACGCTGCTGGCGAACCAGACGCTCGTGAGTCGGCCGCTCGCCGAGCTTCCCTGGCACTGGCACGCGGTCGCCGGCGGCTTCGCGTTCGGCCTCGTCTTCCTCGCCACCGATCCGGTCACCGCGCCGGTGACGAATCCGGGCCGCTGGCTCTACGGGCTTTCGATCGGGGCGCTCGTCGTGCTGCTCCGCGTCGTGAATCCCGCGCATCGCGAGAGCGTGATGCTGGCGATCGTGCTCGGAAACATCCTGGCCCCGCTCCTCGACCAGATCGCGGCGCGCATCCAGATGCGGTGGAGGATGCCGCGCGATGTCCGTTGAACGCAGTGACGCGCAGCGTCCGGACACCAGGGAGCTCCCCGCGGAGTCCCCGGTGCGGGCGATCGCGGTGACGCTCTTCGTGTGTGCGGTGTGCTCGGCGGCGATCGCCTCGACGG
>JAHEJV010000114.1:12022-12614 GCA_024638705.1 Deltaproteobacteria bacterium
GTCTGGCTTCGCCACGATCTCGCGTGTGCGCGAGATCGTGGCGTCCGTTCCGGCGCTCGAGCATGCGTTCGGGCCGCTCGGCACGGCACGCCTCGAGCGGCGCGTCATCGCGCTGGAGACGGGTCGCGAAGCGCCGGGAATCGATCCGGACGCGTTCGACCCGCGCGTGGCGGCGCCCGACTCGGAGTCGGGAGTCGCGCTGCCCCGCGAGCGCGACCTCGCGGGCATCGGCCGGCGGGCGCGTCACGCGGTCGTGTACGAGGTGCGCGACGCGGAGGGCTTGCGACTGATCGTCCTGCCCGTCTACGGGGCCGGCTATCTCTCCACGCTCTACGGCTACGTCGCTCTCGACCCGGACACCGAGACCGTGCGCGGGCTCGACTTCTACGAGCACTCCGAGACGCCGGGACTCGGCTCCGAGATCGAGAATCCGTCGTGGCTCGCACGCTGGCGCGGCAGACGCGTCCGGGACCCGAGCGGACGCATCCGACTCGGTGTCGCCCGGGGTCCCGTCGACCCGGAGGATCCGGAGTCGCCTTACGTCGTGGACGGCATCTCCGGAGCGACGAAGACCGGCGACGGCGTCACGGGC
>JAHEJV010000429.1 GCA_024638705.1 Deltaproteobacteria bacterium
CAGGGACGCCACGTCGATTCGGTGTCGCCGCGCAACGACGCTTTGGTGATCGAAGAAGACGGCGCCAACGCAGAGGCGTGTCGCCACCTCGCCCTGCGCCTTCGCGAAGCCCTCGACGCCCGCAAGGCGCGCAGCGTCGCGATCGTCAGCGCCGAGCGCGCCGACGGGAAGTCGACGGTCGCCGCGAATCTCGCGATCGCGTTCGCGTCGCTCGCGCGCACGCGCGAGGTCGCGCTCGTCGATCTCGACCTGCGCAAGCCGTCGCTCGGCCAGTATCTCAATCTGGACCAGAGCGTCGGGATCGAAGCCGTGATCCAGGGACGCGCCGAGCTCGACGATGCGGTGATCAACATCGAGACGCCGGCGATCGACGTGTTTCCCGTCTTGAACCAGCAGCGCTCGGCCCACGAGCTCCTCGTGCTGCCGCACTTCGCCGAAGTGATCCGCGAGCTGGAGCAGCGCTACCAGACGGTCGTGATCGATACGCCGCCGGCGCCGGTCGTGCCCGACGCGAGCCTGATCCTGCGCCACGTTTCGGTCTGCGTCCCCGTCGTCCGCACCGGCAAGACACGCGCGCGGTCGCTCCGGAAGCTGCTCGATTGTCTCCCGCCGGACCGGATCGCGGGCTGGGTGCTCAACGGCGATCGCTCGTCGAACGTCGGCTACGGCGAGTACTACTACGGCGGGGAAGAGTCGGAGCCGCGCAAGAGGTTCCGCTCATGAGCTTCGAAGACCAGGACAGCGGATTCGGCGCCGAGGAGCAATCGGACGGTCACCTGGCCGCGATGCTGCTCGATCCAAAGGGCGTGGCCGAGCGACGCTGGCTGCCGATGGCGCTCGTTGCGGCGCTCGGGCTGGTCGTGACGATCGTGGCGGTCATCGTCTGGGAGCCCGTCTACCGCAGCGGCGCCACCGTGCTGATCACAAGTCAGCAGATCTCGCGCGACTTCGTGCGTCAAATCGTCGACGACGACACGATGCGGAACATCGATGCGATGCTGCGGACGGTCATGTCCGTCGAGAACGTCGCGGCGATGATCGAGGAGCTCGGGCTCTTCGAGGGAGCGAAGGCCGGGACCGAGGCGCTCGTCTGGCGCGTCCGCGAGAACGCCGAGGCGGGGACGCTGGGACGACCCCAGCGCGGCGCCAATTCGCTCGTCTACGAGCTGGCCTACAACTCCTCCGACCCCGAGGAGGCTGCGCTGGTTGCGAACGCGCTGGCGGCGCAGTTCATCGAGGCGAGCGCCGCCTGGCGCAATGCCCAGTCCGGGAGCGCCACCGAGTTCCTGCGCGAGGCGCTCGCGCGCGACGAAGCCGAATTGCGCGAGCTCACCGGCGAGATCAGTGCGTTCCGCCGCGCCCATCGCGGCGAGCTTCCCGACGAGGAAAGCGGTGCCCTGCGCAAGCTGGACGGGCTGCGCGCGCAGGTCATATCGCTGAACAACCAGATCACGATCAAGCAGGACCGCATTCTCTCGCTCACGTCGCACACGGGCGACGGCGCGCTGAGCGAGAACGAGATCCTCCTCGGCGAGCTGCGTCGCCAGCTCGCGCGCGAAACGGCTGCCCACACTGACGAGCATCCGAACGTCATCGCGCTGCGATCCCGGATCAGCCGACTCGAGACGATGGTCGGACCCGGCGGCGGACTCTCCCCGGAGACCCGGCGGCTGATCGACGCCGAGCGACGCGACATCACGCGCCTCGAAGCGCTCGTGATGACCGCCGAGCTCGAGATCGCGGCGCTGGCGGCGCGCATCGATCGCATGCCTATCGTCGCCGAGGAGTTCAATGCGCTGCGCCAGCGCGAGCAGGTGTTGCGCCAGGACTATCTCGACTCGCTCGGCAAGGTCGAGGACGCGGAGCTGGCCGGCCATCTCGTGAGCGCGCAGCAGGGTGCCCAGGTGTCGATCCTGGATGCCGCCAGGGTTCCGTCGTCTCCGGAGATTCCGCGCTGGCTGGTCGCGCTGGGCGGCCTCGCGGCGAGCATCGCCCTCGCCGTCGCCATCGCCTTCCTGCTCGAACTCATCGATCCAGTCGTGCTCGGTGCGCGTCAGATCCACAAGCACGACGGCAGCCCGGTGCTCGGATCGCTGCCCTACGTCACCTAGCGCGCCGCGAATCGCCTAGGGGCGCGCGGTCTCGACGGGCCAGCGCTTCGCGAGCTCAGGGGCGAGTGCGGCCGCGAAGGCGGTGAGTCGTTCCCGCGCGCCGTCGAGTTCGTCTCGCTCCAAGGGGGTCGAGAGTCGTACGAGCGCGCCGTCGGCGCGTCCGGTCGCGAGCCGCGACGAGAGCTGATCGACGCTCACGTCCCAGGTTCCCAGCAGCCCGCTGCTGCGCGACGACTGGTACCAGAAGTGCACGAGTCGCACGGATCCATCGTTGTGGACGACGTACTCGTTCGCGCTTATCGCACCCTCGTAGAGCACGCCCTTCTCGACGATCTCCCAACCCCCCGCCGGGTAGCAGATCTCGGGCGTGTGCTCGGGGCGCCCGCCGCGCTCGGTGCCGTAGTAGCCGACGTAGAGCCAGACGAGGTCGTCTTCCGCGCGGGTGTAGGCGCGCTGGAGGTTGAAGTCGGCGCGCAGCATGTTCTCGACCGCGCTCTCGATCGGGATCGCTTCGCCATGCCAGCCGCCGAGTTCGAGCGGAAGCTCGGCGAGCGCGTCCGCGTCGTAGTCGAGGTCGGGCCGGAGCTGGAACCACCAGGCGACGCTCCCCGACGCGACCAACGCGACCACCAGGAGCGCCGTGGCGAGTCGGTCGCTCACGACGCCTGCTCCGCGCGGCGCAGGCGCGCTTCGCTGAACGCGACGCCGGCGAGGGCGGTCGAGAGCCAGATGCCGTCGTGGACCCAGGCCTGGGCCAGACCGCTCGCGCCCAGCAGCGCCACGCCGAGACCCAGGACGAGACCGAGCGCCTGGATCGGCCAGGCGAGCGCCGCGACGAGCGCGCACGTCGCGATCGTCGCGGAAAGCGAACGTCGGAGCAGCGCACCGTCGTACCAGGCGAGGCCGGCGAGCAGGGCGGCGGTCGAGATCCAGGCGCGGTTCATCACCACCCACTCATCGGCACCCGACTGCAGGACACTGCCCACCAATTCGACGGAATGTCCAGTGAGGCTCCCGACCCAGGCGGCGCCTTCGCCCATCCAGCTCGCGACGCGTCGCTCGCCGAGCTTCACCGCGAAGGCCGGGACCGGGACGGCGAAGAGCAGCAGCGCGCGCGAGCGCCAGGACGCGACGCCGTCGCGCTGGCACAGGCCGATCGCCGCGAGCACCGGTGCGTGGCGCGCCCAGCGGACCGCGCCGGCGAAGGTCGCGGCGACCTCCCAGGCGAGTCCGGCGACGATCCACAGCGTCCCGATCGGG
>JAHEJV010000115.1 GCA_024638705.1 Deltaproteobacteria bacterium
GAGACCGTGGCCGGCGCGATGTCCTGGAGCAGGACGACGATCTGCTCGAGATCGGCAACGTCACGGTCGGAGAGGGCGAGCTCGAGGCCACGCGCGGCCGGAGCGACGGCGGCCGTCCGACGCGGCGCGGGCGCGACCGGCGCGACGGTGGTCGCGGGGCTTCTCGTCGAGGGCGGCGCCTGCGGCTTGAAGCCGAAAGGGGACGGGGGCGGCTGCCCGGCAGCGACGTCGGGCGGCGGCGGCGCCTGGCCCGGTCCGCCGCGCGGATCGACCAGGTTGTAGGGATTGTTCGGGTCCGAGCGCCGGTTGAAGCGCTCCCATCCGTAGGGTCGCGGCAGGAGCTTCGGCTGGATCGGCGGCAGGTCGGAGGGCGCGACGCGGCGCGCGTCCGCGCACGGGATCGCGTCCATCGACTGCACGACGAAGATGCTGCCGTCGGGGCACACCCCGGTGATCGCCGCCGCGCTCGACGCGATTCCGAACGTCAGGGCGAAGGGCGCGAGGAACACGACGATCCCGCCCCGACGACCTCGATCGCGAACGCGATGAATCCGATGAATCCGCTCGATCCGATCCCGCATGCAGGCACCTCTCAGGGTGCAGTCTACATCGAAAAATAAAGCAAAATCAATTAGATACGAGCTATTCGCGAGAACGATTCGACGTTCTGGTTTTCGTTCGGCGGCGCGCTCGTTTGGAGCCGGAGCTGCGCGCGCGTGAACCCGCGAGCCCAGCGGCACGCAACAGCGCGGACACCTCGCGATTGGCGAGCGGCCGAGCTTCCCCACTCGCGAGTCGCCCGAGCCGCAGCGTTCCCATCCGCACGCGTTGCAGGCGCCGCACGGGATGTCCGAGCACCATCAGGGTGCGTCGGATCTGGCGCTTGCGTCCCTCGATCATCGTCAGGTGGAAGAGCGTCTCGTCCTCGGTGTACTTCAGGCGATCGACGCCGGCCGGCGCGGTGCGTCCGTCCTCGAGCTCGACGCCGGCGGCGAGTCGTTGCAGCTCGCGTTCGCGCATCCGGCCGCGCACGCGCACGACGTACTCGCGCTCGACCTCGTGCGAGGGGTGCAGCATCGCGTGGGTGAGCGGACCGTCGTTGGTGAGCAGCACCAGTCCCTCGGTGTCGCGGTCGAGACGCCCGACGGGAAACAAGCGGCCGCGGCGGTCGGGAACCAGGTCGAGGATCGCGGCGCGACCCTCCGGGTCGCGCACCGTGGAGAGCACGCCGACCGGCTTGTTCACCATCCAGTATTCGAGGGCTTCGGCTTCGAGACGCTCGCCGTCGACGCACACGATGTCGCGCGCGGGATCGGCGCTCTCGCCGAGCTCGGCGGTGCGTCCGTTCACGGTGACGCGACCGGCGCGGATCCACTCCTCGGCGCCGCGGCGCGACGCCACGCCCGCCGCCGCCAGAACACGCTGGAGGCGGACGCTTCCCGTGCGCCGCGCGGTCAGTGCGTGACCGGCGGCGTCGCGGTCCCCGTGTCGTCTTCGACCAGCTCCACGCCGGGACCTTCGTCCGCCGCCGCCTCGGGCTCGGAGCCGGCGCCCCCGGTCCCCTCCGACTCCCCGGCTTCGAGCCCTTCCGACTCGTCCGCGTCGAGGTCGATCGTGACCGTGCGCTCGCCGTCGTTCTCGCCCGACGCGCCCTCTTCCTCGTCGCCCGCTTCGGCGAGGGCTTCGATCGCACGCAACGTCGGGAGGTCGCCCAGCTTCGCCAGGCCGAAGACCTCGAGGAAGCGACGCGACGTCGCATAGACGATCGGACGCCCGGGCACTTCGCGATGGCCGGCGATGCGCAGGAGGTGGCGGTCGAGCAGGGTGCGCAGCACGGCGCCGGCGTCGACACCGCGGATCTGCTCGATCTCGGCGCGCGTGACCGGCTGGCGATAGGCCACCACGGCGAGCGTCTCGAGCGCGGCCGGCGAGAGGCGCAGCGGCCGCGTCTTCTGGATCTGCTTCAGGTAGGGCGCGAACTCGGGCAGCGAGCGCACCTGATAGCCGCCGGCGACTTCCCAGATCTCGAACGCGCGGCGCGACTCGACGTACTCGGCGTTGAGCTCGTCGACGAGGGCGCGCACCTGCGAGGGATTGCAGCGCGGCAGCACGGCCGCGATCCGCGCGGGCGCGATCGGTTCGGGCGACGCCAGGATGACGGCCTCGACGATGCGGCGCTGCTGTTCTCGTTCCACGATGAATCCCTTCGCAAAGGACCCGCGGCGCGGGTCACATCAAATCGGAGACACGCTCGACCCAGGCCTGATCGCCCGGGTTGACGCGCCGACGCACGTGGATCGCACCGCGCGGCACGCCCATGTCGTCGACACCCTGGTAGAGGCCGATCGCTTCGAGCCGGGTCAGCTCGAGGATCGCGAGGAAGGACGTGACGATGATCGGTCGGCTCGCCCACTCGCCGTCCTTGCGGATGATCTCCTCGAACTCGAGGGCCTCGCGGTCGACCAGCGATTCCATCACCACGAGCATCCGCTCGCGCACGGTGACCGTCTCGGCTTCCACCTCGTGCGCCGCGCCGGTATGGGTGGCGCGGTTCATCACGCGGCGCATCGCCTCGACGAGCTGGAAGACGCCCACCTCGATCTCGCGCTCCGCCTCCGGGACGGGCTCGGGACCGGGCGTCACGGCGGCGAAGACATCGCGGCCGAGCAGGCTGCGCTCGCCCAGCTCGCCCGACACCTCCTTGAAGCGCTGGTATTCGAGCAGTCGCGCCACCAGCTCGGCGCGCGGGTCGACCTCGTCGCTCTGGATCGCGCTCGGATCCGGCGGCAGCAGCATGCGCGACTTGATCCAGGCCAGCGTGGCGGCCATCACCAGATATTCGCCGGCGACGTCGAGCTGGAGCTCGTTCATCAGCTCGAGGTAGGCGACGTACTGCTCCGCCACCCGCGCGATCGGGATGTCGGTGACGTCGACCTCGTTGATCCGGATCAGGTGGAGCAGGAGATCGAGCGGCCCCTCGAAGATGGGCAGCTTGACCGCGTAGGACGGGTCGGACGCCCATGCGCCCACGACGCCAGCGGCACCGGCACCCGCGCCGGCCTCATGGGACGTCGTTTCCGCTTTCGGCGCGGTCGGCGTCGGCGGCAGCGAGCTGGACGAGGGCGGCCCTGCAGCGGTCATACACGCTCCGGGCACAGGCGGGCCGAGAAGTCGAGGAGGAAGGGGAGGCCGCCGGCAGTATGGGAGATCGCAAAAGGGCCGGCAAGAAGACGAACGCGAAAGACGCTCCGATGGCATACGCTCCGCACGTCGTCGGGGACGACGTGTGGGGAGCGATCGGGTTGGAACAGGCGAACGGCGCGGGCGAGATGCGACGCCGCGGCGCAGATGAGCGGATCGCCGAGGCGGGGACGCCGCGTGCGATCGCCCTGGCGGCCGCGCTCCTGTTCTCCCTCTATGTCGGGCTGGTGCTGGGCTACCGAGACGCGATTCCGCTCTTCGAGGCCCCCGACGAGCCCTCCCATCTCCACTACGCGCTCTTCCTCCACAACGAGGGGCGCCTCCCGCGGCATCCGGCCGAAGTCCCCGGCGTCGGCGCGCAACCGCCGCTGGTCTACTCGGTGGCCGCGCCGCTGGTGGGCGCCGCCGAGTTCGACCGCGACCGGGTGCTCGACACTCTCGACGCCGTCGGGCGGGCGGTCTACCGCGACGAGCCGACCAACCCCTCGTACGGCGCCCTCGCACTGGCGCCCAGGGGAGCGCGCCTGTTCGTCACCGACGGCAGCCTGCGCCTGTTGCGCAACCTGCGCGGCGCGAGCCTCGCCTTCGGGCTGCTCGCGGTGATCTTCACGTTCGCCGCGGTGTGGCGCGTCGGTCGCGACGCGCGCCTCGCGATGCTCGCCGCATCGCTCCTCGCCTTCAATCCGCAGTTCCTGTTCACCTCGGCCACGTTGTCGAACCACACGGGTGCAGCGGCGGTCGGTGCGGCGGCGTTGTGGGTCGTGCTGCGGGCGCTCGAAGAGGGCGGACCGTCGCGCAGCCACTACCTGATCGGCGCGATCGTGATGGCGTTCGGGCTGCTCACGCGCCTGTCCACCCTGCCCGCCCTCGCCGTCGGGGCCGTGGTGATCGTGATGATCGACCGCCGTCCGCCGAGCGACCGACGCATCGACCTGGCCCTCGCCACCGGCCTCGTCCTGCTCGTGGCCGGGCCCTACCTCCTGTGGTCCCTCGAACACCGCGAGACGCTCCTCGGCTTCGAGACCGTCCGCATCGCCGGCGCGGGGGTGCCCACGCCGGAAGAGATCGGCGGACGAGCCACCTGGTTCACCCACGTGTACTGGGATCGCACCTTCGAGTCGTACTGGGGCAGCTTCGGCTGGCGCGGGGTGCCGATGCCGAAGGCGTTCTACTACGCCTTCTTCGCGATCGTGTGGACCGGCATTCTCGGCTATTTCGCCGGCCGCGTCCCCGAGGCGAACGCCCTGCTCCGCGAGCGCGCGCTTCACTTCTACCTCTTCATGACGATCGCCGCGACCTGGGCCACGCACCTCGCGGTGAATCTCTTCGTGCCCCTGGCCGACGGCGTGTCGCTCTTCGCCGTCGCGCCCCATGTCGGGCTCCTGCTGGCGCTCGGCCTCGGACGCCTGCTCGGGCACGGCCACCGCACGCTCGCGATGACCGTCGCGATCGTCGCGGGCCTCGTCATCATCGACCTCGTCGTCCTGCGCAGCGTCCTGATCCCCGCCTACCTGACGGGGTGACGCATCTGCCCGAGTCGCGTCAGCGCTTCGCGCGTCGACTGCGGCGCGCCACCTCGTGCGCCAGGGTCAGCGCTTCTTCGCGGCTCTTCACCGCGCCGTCGAGCCAGGCGATGCGGATCCGTGCGAGGGCGCGACCGACGACCGGCCCGGCGAGTCCGCCCGCCACGAGGTCGTCGCCGTTGACGGGAGGGCGTCGGTGGCGATCCTCGGAGGCGTAACGCGCAATCCGGCGCCGACGCGCGGAGTCGCTCGTGACGTACACGGCGATGAGCTCCTCCTCCGAGAGGCCGCCGAGGGCGGCATCGATCGCGCCGCGCCCGCGCGACTTCACGAGGGCGCGTCCGGCGCGCTCGGCCACGCGCGGAAGCTCCGCGACCGTCTTCGCCGCGGCGCCACGTACCGAGAAGCGGCGCAAGGTGCGGCGCCGCAGGGCGCTCGGAAGCGGACCGAGCCAGACCCCGAACCCGGTCGCCCAAGGACGCCACCGGCCCGCCTTCCACGGCGGCTCCGCCACGACGCGGCCGAGCCGACGCAGGGGCAGCATCGCCTCGCTCGGCGCGGTGAGTCCGGGCTCGAGCGCGGTGAGCACGTGCCAGTCGCCGAGCGCCCGCAGGGCGCGCGCCGGATCGAGGCCGCGCACGCCGTCCTCGAAGACCCGCTCCAGCTCGCGTCGCAGGCGGTCGCCGCTGACCGGACCGAAGCATCCGTCGCGCAGCGCCGCCCGCAGGGCCGAGCGTGTGCGCGGCGCGAGCGAGAAGCCGAGTCGCGGTGCGAGCCGCGCCGCCCGCAGGACGCGGGTGGGGTCGTCGTGGAAGCTCTTCGGATGCAGGACGCGCAGCCGCCGCGCTTCGAGGTCGGCGAGGCCGCCTTCGAGGTCGACGACCTCGGGATGTCGCTTCCGCGCGACGCGCGAGAGCGGCAGAGCCAGGGCGTTCACGCTGAAGTCGCGGCGCGCGAGATCCTGAGCGAGGTCGCCCGGTGCCACGGACGGCAATGCGCCGGGATGCGCGTAGGTCTCGCTGCGGACCGCCGCGAAGTCGATCGTCGTGTCACCGATGCGCAGACTCGCCGTCCCGAACTTCGCGTGGACGCGCAGCTTCGCCCCCTCGGTCTTCGCGTGCTCTGCGAACTCCGCGGCGCGCTTCGGCTCGGGGTCCTCGATCAGCAGATCGACGTCGACACACTCGCGACCGAGCAGGAGATCGCGCACCGGGCCGCCGACGAGGAGCACCGAAACCCCGTCGGCGTCGGCGCGTTCGAGGACGGCGCGCACCACCTCCTGCGCCGCCGCAGGCATATGCGCGATCGCTTCCTTGTGTCGGCGGGTCATCGCTTGCGCTTTTCCCGCCCGTCTCCCCGAGGATGGCGACGCTCGACGGTGTCGCGCAGCCGGCTGCGCGACACGTGCGTGTAGATCTGCGTCGTCGAGAGATCGGCGTGACCGAGCAGCGTCTGGACGGCGCGCAGGTCGGCGCCGCCCTCCAGCAGGTCGGTCGCGAAGGCGTGGCGCAGCACGTGGGGCGAGACGCGCGACGTCGACACGCCCGCGCGCTTCGCGATCGCGCGCAGGCGCAGGAAGAAGTTCTGTCGTGTCATCCCCCGGCCGCGGCGGGTGAGGAACAGCGCCTCGCTCTCGCGCGCAGACGCCCGCGCGAGCACCGGCCGCGCTGCGCTGCGATAGGCCTCGAGGGCTTCGAGGGCCGGCTCCCCGAGCGGGACGATCCGCTCCTTGCTCCCCTTGCCGAACACGCGCAGCCAGCCGCCGCGCGCGTCGAGCGCCGAACACGGCAGCTCGACCAGCTCCGACACGCGGAGTCCGCCGCCGTAGAGCACCTCGAGCATCGCGCGATCGCGGAGCGCCAGGGGACCGTCGCCCTCCCCGGCCGCCTCGATCAGCCCGGCGGACTCGTCGGGTCGCAGCACCTTCGGCAGCGCGCGGTCGACGCGCGGTGCGCCGATCCCGCGCACCGGGTCGTCGCGAAAGGCCCCCTCGGCCCCCGCGTGCCGCAGGAGGCGCCGCACGGCGACGAACGCGCGCGCCCGGCTGCTCGGCGCGAGCCCGCGCGACGCCAGCGAGCGTGCGAAGCCGGCGAGCGAATCGGGCCCGACGTCGCTCAGACGGCGCACGTGCGAACGCTCGAGATGTTCGGCGAAGCGCCGCAGGTCGCGGCCGTAGGCCTCGATCGTGCGCGGCGACAGGCCGTGCTCTACCGCCGCGCTGCGCAGGAACGCGTCGACGCCGCGGGCGATCTCGCGCGAGGAGGCGTCAGGCCTTGCCGGCACTGGCTCCGCCCTTGCGGATCGCTTCGAGCAGATCGCGTCGCAGCGCTTCGAGCGCCGCGGGATCCTCGATCTTGTGGCCGTGGTGCTTGATGTAGAACGCGTCGGTCACCTGATCGAGCACCTTCCCCGCCTTCGAGATGTAGATCTCGTACCCGTGGTCGGCGATCACGCGGGTGAGGTCGTGGAGGAGGCCGAGGCGATCGTTCGCCGCGACGTCGGCGATCGTGTAGAAGTCGGACTCGTCGTTCGACACCAGGACGGATTCCGGTTTGCGCGACGGCGTCGCGGTGAAGCCGACCGTGCGGCCGCGCCGTGCCAGCAGCTCGTCGACGCCGTCCTCGCCGCGCAGCACGCGCGCGAGCGACGCCAGCAGATCGCGCCAGACGGCCTCCCGCGCGCGTTCGTCCCCGGCCGGCGTGGCGACCCGGTATACCTCGAGCGCGAGTCCCGACCTCGTGGTGTAGACGTGCGCACCGAGGATGTTCATGTGGTGCGCGGTCAGGACCCCGGCCACCTTCGAGAAGAGACCGGGCATGTCCTTCGTGCACACGATGAGCTCGGTGAACCCGCCGCGCATCTCCTTGCGACCGTGCGCGAGCTCGTCGGAAGTGCGATCGAGCACGACGTTGGCGTGCCGGGCGATCTGGTTCGGCGTGTGCGCCGTGAAATAGCGGCGCGGCATCATGTCGAAGTAGCTCTCGACCTGCCCCGGGTCGCGTCCCTGCTTCGCGAGCTCTTCGGACGCCGCCTGGCGCCGCTTCTCCACACGCCGCTCCACCAGCTCCATCGCGCTCGCCGTGTCGTCGGCACCGGTCTCGAGCAGCTCGGCAGTGCGTTCGAAGAGCTCGTGGAGCAGGCTGCCCTTCCACTCCGTCCACGCCTTCTTCGACGACGCTCGGATGTCGGCGACGGTGAGGAGATAGAGCATTCGCAGCCGCTTCCGCGTGCCGACGCTGCGCGCAAACTCGAGCACGAGGCGCGGATCCGAGAGATCGCGGCGCTGCGCGATGTGGCTCATGACCAGGTGTTCGTTCACGAGGAACACGACGGTTTCGATCAGCTCCTCGTCGACGCCCATGCGCTCGAGCATCGTGCGCGTCCGTACCGCGCCCTTCGGCGAGTGGTCGCCGCCGAGCCCCTTGCCGAGATCGTGGCAGAGACAACCGAGGTAGAGCGGCAACAGGTCGTCCGTCTGGCGGATCATCGACGTGAGCGTCGGCAGCTCCTTCTCGTAGTCGCCCTTCCAGAGCCGGCGCATCTCCTCGACGAGGAAGATCGAATGCACGTCGACGGTGTACGTGTGGTACATGACGTGCTGCCAGCGGTTCACGATGTGATCCCACTCGGGCAGGAAGGTTCCGAACAGACCCACCTCGTTCATGGTGATGAGCGAGCGCGTCACGCGGCGTTCGCCGTTCAGGATGTCGAAGAACGCGGCGACCGCCTCGGGATTCGAGCGATAGGCGTCGTCGATCAGGTCGACGTTCTCGTGGATCAGGCGGCGCGCCTTGCGCGTCAGCGGGACATCGTGCTTCTGCGCGACGTGGAAGGTACGCAGCAGGAGGATCGGGTCGTCGCGCAGCTGTCGCGCGTGCGGGATCTCGAGCTGCCCGTCGGCGATGCGTAGCCCCTCTTCGACGTGCTGCACCCGACGCCGCCGTGGCTTCTTCCGCACCCGCGCGAGACACTGCTCGAGCACGAGTGACGAGCAGTTCAGCAGGTTGCGCGCGTGGCGGTAGTAGTCGCCCATCAGCTGCTCGACGGCGAGCCCGCCCTCGCGCTCGGATTCGTACCCGAACGCCTCGGCGACGTGCTCCTGGAGGTCGAAGCTCAGCTGGTCGTGTTTGCGACCCATGTGCAGGTGCAGCTCGTTGCGGACGCGCCACTGGAAGTCGAGCGCGTCCCTGCCCGCCGCCACCTCTTCGAAGGTGAGCAGGCCCTGATGGAGGAAATCCTCGCGGCTGCGCGACCCGGGGAGCGCGGCCTGCATCGCCCAGTAGGCGCCGTGATAGTCGCGCAGGCCGCCCGCGCCTTCCTTGATGTTCGGTTGGAGCAGGTAGAGCGAGTCGCCGAACTGGGTGTGCCGCTCGTGCATCGCGACGATCTGATCGGCGATGAAGGCCTCGGGCTTGTCGAGCAGGCGCGTCTGGACGAGGCGCGAGAACTGGTGGAAGAGGATCCCGCTCCCGGCCAGGAAGCGCGGGGCGAGCAACGACGTACATACCGAGACGTCGTCGCGCGCGAGGCGGATCGTGTCGTTGATCGTGCGCGTCGCGCCGCCCACCGTCACCTGCGCGTCCCAGAGCCACATCTGGAGCTGCTCGGCGACGGCCTTCACGTAAGGCGTCACCTGGTCACGATAGAGGAAGAGCAGATCGACGTCGGAGTGGATGTTCATCTCGCGACGCGCATAGCCGCCGACGGCGACGACGCAGAACTCGCTCGGACCCTCACCGCCCTGCTCGAAGTAGCGTCCCTCGGAGAGCTCGAAGAGGTGGCGGACCAGCGCATCGATCAGGTCCGAGTGGGCCTCGTTGACCTCGCTGCCGCGTCCGCCGGCGCGGTGCAGCTCTTCGAGATGGGCGCGGCCCGCGGTGAGGAAATCGCGCGCTGCCGTCGGAATGGCGGCGGGATCGTCCCCGTTCTGGAGGAGGTCGTGGCCGAGCATGGCGTGGGGGTCGGGGGCGTTCATCGCTTCGTCTGCGCCGTCATCGGCGCGTAGGTGTCGCGGTACCCGGTCAGGGCCTTCGCGATGCCGTCTGCGAGCGCGTCGAGGTAGCGCCTGTCGCGCAGACGCCGCGCCTCGCCCGGGTGGGAGACGAAACCCGACTCGACCAGCACCGAGGGCATGTTCGAGAGGAAGAGGACGTAGAAGGGGCCCTTCTTCACCCCGAGGTCCGCCACGGGACGATATTGCTTCGGGACGCCGCTCACGAGTTCGTGCTGGACGCGCTCGGCGAGCCGCTTCGAATGCGGGGACACCTCAGACACGCGCAGCTTCGCGAGCGTGCGCTGGAGGGCGTTCAGCTCGGATCGCGAGACGCCGTTCTCGCGCGCGGCGACGCGCAGCGTGTGGCGCTCGTGATTCGCGTCGGGGTAGTACGTCTCGATGCCGTGGGCGCTGCGCCGACGCGCCGCGTTGGCGTGGAGCGAGACGAAGAGGTCGCCGCGGGCCGCCTCGGCGATCGCGGTGCGCTCTTCGAGGCTGAGCGCGCGGTCGTTCTCGCGCGTCATCACGACGCGGAAGCCCTTTTCCTCGAGCTTCGGCCGCAGCATCTTCGCGAGCCGCAGCGTGACGTCCTTCTCGCGCAGCTTGCCGACCCCGATCGCGCCGGGATCGTTGCCGCCGTGGCCCGGGTCGAGCACGACGGTCTGGAAGGGACGCAGCACCGGCGCCAGCCGCGTCGGCCCTTTCGCGCCGTCGCCGTCCCAGCGGCCGTGGCGCTCGCCGTAGACGTCGATCACGAGGCGGTGGGGGTGGGTGAGCGTCAGCACGCGGTGGCGCGCGTAGTTCTGGAGGTCGAGCACGACGCGGATGTCGGTCTTCGTATGTTGTCCGATGCGAAAGCGCTCGAGCAACCCGTCCTCGACGGGAACCCCTTCCTTGTAATCCGTGCCCACCCAGATGCCTTCGATGTCGAGGTAGAGCCGCGCACCCTTGTCGTTCATCGGCGGCAGCAGGTGCGGATCGGCCTTCACCTTCACCGGGCCCGAGAGCTCGAGCACGACCCGCGTGTAGTCGGGATACGACCAGTGGCGCTGGGCGTTCACCGAGCCGAGGCCGGGCCGCGCCTTCGCGCCGGCGAGCACGAGTGCCATCGCTACGAGCAGCAGCAGCGCGAGGCGACGCGTCACGACGGCTCCTCCCCGCGCAGCCTCGTCTGCAGCTTCGCGAGCGCGGCCAACGCCTCGCGCGGGGTCGTATCGTCGACGGGCAGATCGCGCAGCGCGTCGAGCACCGCGGCCTCGCGAGGGTCGCGAGGCGCCTCCTGGAAGAGACCGAGCTGCGATGTGCTCGCTTCGGATGCGCCCGGCGTTGCCGCGCCCGCGGCCAGGCGCGGGCGACCGCGGGCGTCGAGCTCGCCGCCTTCGAGGTTCGCGAGCACGGCGCGCGCGCGTTTCGTCACGGCTTCCGGCAGGCCGGCCAGCTTCGCCACCTGGATGCCGTAAGAGCGGCTCGCCCCGCCCTCTTCGAGCCGGCGCAGGAACACGACGTCGTCGTTCCACTCGCGCGCGGCGAAGTGGGCGTTGGCGGCGCGCGGCTGGGTGAGCGCCAGCTCGGTCAACTCGTGGTAGTGGGTGGCGAAGAGCGTCCGCGCGCGCAGGCCCGGGGTGTCGAGCAGGTACTCCGCCACCGCCCACGCGATCGACAGCCCGTCGAAGGTGCTCGTGCCGCGTCCGATCTCGTCGAGGATGATCAGGCTGCGCGGCGAGGCGTAGGCGAGAATGTCGGCGGTCTCGCGCATCTCGACCATGAAGGTCGACTCGCCGCGCGCGAGCCGATCGCTGGCGCCGACGCGCGTGAACACGCGATCGACGACGCCCACCCGCGCGCTCTCCGCCGGCACGTACGAGCCCATCTGCGCGAGCAGCACCAGCAGCGCCACCTGGCGCAGGTAGGTGCTCTTGCCGGACATGTTCGGTCCGGTGAGCACGACGAGCTGTCGCGTCTCCGGGTCGAGGAGGGCGTCGTTCGGGACGAAGGCCGCCTCGCCGCGCGCGATCAGCAGCGGCTCGATGACCGGATGGCGCGCGCCGAGCAGCTCGAGCTCGCAGCTCTCGTCGACGACCGGACGCACCCAACCGTCGCGCCGCGCCAGCTCGGCGAGCGCCGCCAGGGCGTCGAGGGTGGCCACCGCGTCCGCCGCTTCCGCGATCTCCCCCGCCGCTTCGAGCGTCGAGAGGCGCACCTTCTCGAAGAGCTCGCGTTCGAGGCTCGCGGCGCGCTCGGTGCCCCCGCGCACCTGCTGCTCGAACTCGCGCAGGCGCGGCGTCGTGAAACGCTCGGCGTTTGCCAGCGTCTGCTTCCGCTCGTAGTCGTCGGGCACGCGGTCGAGGTTCGACTTCGTCACCTCGATCGCATAGCCGTGCACGGGGTGGAAGCGGATCTTGAGCGTGGTGATGCCGGTGCGCGCGCGCTCCTCCGCTTCGAGGCCCGCGATCCACTCGCGCCCCTTGTGGACGCCCTCGCGCAGACCGTCGAGCTCGGCGTGGAAGCCGGCGCGGATGTAGCCGGTCTCGAGCGCTCCGCGCGAACCGCGCGGAAGGGGACGCACCTCGTCTTCGAGGGATTCGCGCAGCAGCGCCGCTACGTGGGGTACGGCGCGCGGTGTCGGCAGCGCGGCGGGACGCGCGCCGTCGAGCAGTTCGTCGTCGCCGGCCGCGAAGACCGCTTCGAGCTCGGGCAGCGCTTCGAGCGACGCGCGCAGCGCGACGAGATCGCGCGGCACCGCGCCGGGACGCGCGGCTTTCGCGAGCAGACGCTCGAGGTCGCGCACCGGGCGCAGCGCCGTGGCGAGCCGGCCGCGCAGGCGATCGCGTTCGGCGAGGAAGGCCGTGGCGTCCTGGCGCGCACGGATCGCCGT
>JAHEJV010000116.1 GCA_024638705.1 Deltaproteobacteria bacterium
GACGTAGGCCATGCGCGGCCGGTCGGTCCACAGCTCCCGGGCCCCCGCCGCGGCCTGGAGCGCGGGCAGCGCGCGCGCATTCACCCACGCGAGGTCTTCGGGCTCCGAGGCGCCGGCCGACGCCTCGCGCGCGATCCGCTCGTCGAGTTCGTCGCGGTAGAGACAGGCGTCGACCAGACCGACGTCGCACGCCGCCCGCGCGCCGTAGGGCCCGCCGTCGATCAGCTCCCGCACGCGCTCCGGCGCGAGACCCCGGCCCGCCGCGATTCCTTCGACCAGCGCTTCGTATGCATCGTCGACGATCGCTTCGAGCTGCTCGCGCTGCGTTTCGGACATCGCGCTCTCGGTGAATATTTCGCCAGCGCTCTTGTGGGTGCCGATGCGCACGAGGTCGGGCTTCACGTCGAAGCGCGCGAGCAGGTCGCGCAGGTAGACGCCGTCGATCCGCAGGCCGATGGCGAATACCCGGGCGGTTTCCGGAATCCACAGGCGGTCGGCCGCCGACGCGACGTAGAGCGACGCGAGATCGAGGCTCTCCGCCCAGGCGACCACGCGCTTGCCGCGTGCGCGGACCGCGTCGATCGCCCGTCGCAGCGACTGCGCCTTCGCCAAGCCGCCGGGCGATCCCGCCACGCGCAGCATCAACCCGGCGACACGCGGCTCGGACGCGATCGCTTCGAAAGTCTCGAGGAGGCCGAGCAGGGAGTTCCCGTCAGCGAGGGCGTGCTGCGTGTCGACGACCGGCGACGGCAGGTCCATCGACACCCAGAAGGGTCGCGTTCCCGGGAGCGCGTGACGGGCCAGACCGCGGCGCGTCCAACGCACCAGCCCGCCGCCGACCCGACGAAGATTCTTGCGAACCGAAACCATCAGCGTGAGCGCTTCCGCCCTTGCAGGTAGTCGACCATCAGGAACGAGCCGAGCGCCTCCGGGCTCGTGAAGAAGGCGCGGCCGCGATTCACCTGGGTCATGCGCTCGACGAAGCCGACCAGCTCGGGCGCATCGTCGAGCATGAAGGTGTTGATCGTGACGCCCTGGCGCGTGATGCGTCGCACCTGCTTCATCGTCTCGGCCACCGCGTGTGGCGACACACCGCCGAAGCCCGAAGGCCACTCGACGTGCAGCTCGCGGCCGGTGTAGTACGCGGTCGGCTGGCCGTCGGTGACGACCAGCACCTGCGGACTCGCCGACGGATGCTTCGAGAAGAGCCGCTCGGCGATCATCAACCCCTCCTGGAGGTTGGTGAACGGGTCGCCCATGTCCCAGCTCACTTCCGGCAGCTCGGTGGGATGCAGCTCGCGCGCCCGCGTGGAGAAGCCGACGACGAAGAAGTGGTCGCGCGGGAAGCGCGTGCGCACGAGATGGTCGAGGGCGAGCGCGACGCGCTTCGCCGCGGGGAAGCGCCCCGCCCAGGACATCGACCAGCTCATGTCGAGGAGCAGCACCGTCGTCGTCTGGGTGGTGTAGTCGCGCTCGCGCAGGGCGAAGTCCTCGACCTCCATCGGCACCGGGAACGGGATCGGCTGGCCCGGCGCCTGGCGCGCGTTGCGCTTCACCGCGTCGATCAGCGTGCGGACGACGTCGAGATCGAGCGGATCGCCGAACTCGAAGGGTCGCGTCTCGTCGGGGCGCGGAAGGGCTGCGCCGCGCGCGTCCATGTCGTGTCCGCCCGGACGCCCCTTGCGCAGGCTCGCGTACACCTCGGCCAGCGCCTGCGCGCCGATGCGGCGGATGGCGCGCGGCGTGAGCTGCGGGTCGTCGCCGCGCAGGAAGCCCGCGTTCTCGAGCGTCGACTCGAGGTCGCGGATCAGGACGAGCGAGCGCGCCGCGTCCTCCCCGAGCATCTCGCCGAGCTGCTCGGGCGAGATCTGCTGGAGGTTGCCCTCGGCGAGGTCGCGCATCATCTGCTCGAGATCGCGCAGCCGCTCGAGCGCTGCGAGGAGATCCTGGAAGTCCTCGCCGGCTTCCGCGTCCTCGAAGTCGTGATCGCGGAAGCGCTCCGCCGTTTCCGCGGCGTGCTGCGCGGCGTTCTCGGTGTCGGCGTGGCGTCGCTCGAGGAAGTCGTTCATGCGCTTCGTCTCGAAGCCGTGGTTCTCCTGCAGCTTCGACTGCTCGCGGTCGAGGATGTCGTCGAGTCTGCGCTGGAGATCCTCGTTCAGCGCTTCCCGCTCGCGGCGCAGGTCGCCGAGCAGCTCGTCGAGCCCCATCACGCGCAGGTCGAGCCCGGCGAGCTCGAAGCCGTGCTGACGCATCCACTCGAGCGCTTCGTTCGCGTCGAGGCCCTCCATCATCAGATCGGAGAGCGCGTCGAGGGCACGACCCGCATCGAGCGAGAACTCCTCGTGGCTCCCGTCCCAGCGGCTGTAGACGATCGACCGCGCGACGCTCACGTGCTCGCGTAGTGCGCGCCCTGATCGCGCTCAGTCTTGTTGAGCCGGTTCGACAGATGCAACCCCTCGAGCAGGAACTCGATCGCCGACGCCATCGCCGCGGGCTCGTCACCGCCTGCGAGCTTCACCGCCGCCTCGCGCAGCGGCGCGATCTGGTCGAGGCCTGCGAGGTATTCGCGCGACGGCATCTGCTGCGACACCTCGACCTTCCATCCCTCCTCGAAAGCGTCGACCACTGCGGCGAGCGCGTCCGGTCCGAGGTGGTGGTCGAAGGCGCGCTTGCAGGCGCGACGGCGCAACTCGCGCACGATGTCGGCGGCGCTGCGGTCGCCGCCGGCGTACTCGAGCTCGATCTTCCCGAGGGTGGAGGTCTCGAGCGCGTCGAGGTCGGAGATCCGCGGCACCGCCACGTCCTCCTGTCCACGCAGCGCGCGGCGCAGCGCGTTCGCCGCCAGCGTCTCGTAGTTGGCGATCGTCATCCGCACCGACACGCCCGACGCCTGGTTCACGTCCGGGCTCGACCGCGCCTGGAAGGTGAGCTCGGCGACGATGTCCTCCATGTAGGCGGGCATGCGCACCGACACGCCGGCGGCTTCGGGCAGATGGGCCTCCTGCCGGACGATCTCGAGCTCGAGCTCGGGCGTCGGGGGATAGTGGGTGCGCACCTGGGCCGCATAACGATCCTTGAGCGGCGTGATGATGCGGCCGCGGCTCGTGTAGTCCTCGGGGTTCGCACTCGCCACGACGAGCACGTCGATCGGCAGGCGGATCCGGTAGCCCTTCACCTGCACGTCGCGCTCTTCCATGATGTTGAAGAGCCCGACCTGCACCTTCTCCGTCAGGTCGGGAAGCTCGTTGATGCAGAAGATCCCGCGATGGGTGCGCGGCATCAGGCCGAAGTGCATCGTCTCCTCGTCGGCGAGCGAGCGGCCTTCCGCGACCTTCACCGGGTCGACGTCGCCGATCAGGTCGGCGATCGAGACGTCCGGCGTGGCGAGCTTCTCGACATAGCGGTCGTCGCGGTGCACCCAGGCGACGGGCGTCGCATCCCCGTGCTCGGCGACGAGCGCCCGCGCGCGCGCCGACACCGGCTCCATCGGGTCGTCGTGCAGCTCGCTGCCCGCGACGACCGGGATCCACTCGTCGAGCAGCCCGGTGAGCTGCCGGATCATCCGCGTCTTCGCCTGGCCGCGCTCACCGAGGAAGATCAGATCGTGACCGCAGAGCAGCGCGTTCTCGACGGCGGGAACGACGGTGTCCTCGTAGCCCATCACGCCGTCGAAGATGCGCGCGCCCGACGCGAGTCGTTCGAGCAGATTGGCGCGGATCTCCTCGCGCACTTCGCGCGGCGCGTATCCAGAGTCGCGCAGCGCTCCCAACGTGGTCGGCTTCGGCGGCGGCATCGGCACTCCTCTTCGGGGAGCGCCCACTATACCGCCGTCCCGTCGACCGACCCGGGTGACAGCGAGGCGCCGAAGCTGCCATGCTGTCGCCGCCTCTCACGAAAGGAGCTGCGATGAAGCTCGATGTCCTCTACGAAGTCGACGCCCCCATGCCCTGGGACGACGGCCCCCACCCGTACGGGCAGAGGAAGCGCGAGCAGCGCGCCTATCGCGAGGCGATCGAGCAGATCCAGCTCGCGGATCGCATGGGCTTCAATACGATCTGGGCCGTCGAGCACCATTTCCGCGCGGGCCGCTCGCACTGCCCCGCGCCCGAGGTGCTGCTCGGAGCGCTCTCGCAGATCACCGAGCAGATCCGCCTCGGCTTCGGCGTCACGCTCACCCCCTTCGGCTTCACCCACCCGGCGCGCGTCGCGGAGAAGGTCGCGACGGTGGACATCCTGTCGGGCGGCCGCGTCGAGTGGGGCACCGGTCGCTCCACGCCGATGGAGCAGACCGCCTTCCACGTCGACCGCGAGCGCTCGCGCGATCAGTGGCGCGAGGCGATCGAGATCGTCTGCGGCATGTGGCGCGAAGAGCGCTTCTCCTGGGACTCGCCGACCTTCCGGTTTCCCGAGCGCATCGTGACCCCGAAGCCGATGCAGGATCCGCACCCGCCGTGTTGGATGGCCGCGACCTCGGACGGCTCGGCGGAAGTCGCGGGCGAGAACGGCCTCGGCCTGCTCAGCTTCTCGATCATGCAGCCGCTCGAGAAGATGGCCCAGCAAATCGCCGCCTATCGCAAGGCCGCGGCCCGGGCGAAGCCGCTCACCGACGTCACGACCAACAAGGTGGCCGCCTACACGCTCGTCCACTGCGCAGACTCCATGGAAGAGTGCGAGGCGAACGGCATCTGGGACTCGGTGGCGTGGTGGTACCAGAACCTCGCCGAGTTCACGATCGAATGGGAGCTGCCGCACCTCTCGGAAGAGGAGCAGGATCAGGTCTTTCCGCTGCTGAAGCCCATGATGGACGGCAACATCCCCATCCAGACCTTCCACGAGGCCGACATGCTCGTCGTGGGCGACGCCGAGCGCTGCTACGAGAAGATGAAGCACTATGCCGACCTCGGAGTCGACAGCCTGATCTGTTATGTGCAGTTCGGCTACCACGACCACGAGTCGGTGATGAAGACCCTCGAGCTCCTCGGCAAGGAGGTGCTGCCGGAGCTCGAGCGCTACGAGCCCGACCCGAAGGTCCTCGAGAGCGTGCTGGAGGGCTGAGCGCCCGGATCGTCTAGCGACGGGTCAGCAGCTCGATGCGGCGCTGGATGATCTCGAGGCGACCGTCGTCGCGGATCATGAGCCCGGGCGGCAGCTCGGTTTCGTCGATCAACGCCGCGGTGTGCTCGATGCGGTTCTCCGTCGCGGGATGGCTCATGAGGAACTCGGGCATGTGCGCCCCGCCCTGCCGCTCGAGCGTTTGGAAGAAGGACACCAGTCCGGCCGGGTGATAGCCGGCCTCGGGCAGCACCGCGACGGCGAAGGCGTCGGCTTCGACCTCGGCCTCGCGGGTGAAGTTGTTGACGAAGGCGACCGCCGCGAGCTCACCGACGATCTGACCGCCCGCGGCCGCGTTGCCCCCGACGAAGAGCGCGGCCACCAGCGATGCGAGCTGATAGAGGATTCCGGTGTTGCGCTGACGGCGATAGTTCTTCGCGACGTGGCGGCCGACGACGTGCCCCACCTCGTGCCCGATGACGCCAGCGAGCTCACTCACGTTCGCCGCTTCGAGGATCACGCCGGTGTGGATGTAGATCGAGCCCGCCGGCAGGGCGAAGGCGTTGAGCGTGTCGTCCTCGACGACGTAGAAGCGGAAGTCGTAGGGCTGCGGACCGGACGCCGCGACCACCGCCGCGCCGATCGCCTCGACGTACTCGACGACGTAGGGATCGCCGACGAAGTCGAGCTCGCGACGCAGCTCGCGCGCGGTCTCCGCCCCGAGCTCCTCCTCCTCGCGCACGGAGAGCGTCCCGCAGGCGGTGCCGGCGAGCGTCGTCAGGACGAGGAGCGGAATCAGGGTCCGGCGGCGGCGCATGGGGGCGATATCGGCGCACCGCCGCCCCGCGTGTAGCCCCGGGGGTCGGCTCAGAGCAGCGCGGAGCGATCGAACCCGGGCCGCTTCGCGAGCGACTCGGTGAGGTGCCGGATCACCAGCATCACGGCCTGGTCGAAGCCGTCGTTGACCACGATCGGAATCCCCTCGCGCTCGGCCGCGTCGAGGAACTGGTCCTGGATCTGGAGGATCGCATCGAGGTGCTCGAGATACTGGTGCGCCGGACGCTGCGATTCGTCCTTCTCGCGCCGCGTGAAGCGCGCGGCGTAGGTCTCGCGTTCGAGCGTCGCCACGACGAGGAAGACGATGTCGGCGTGTTCGGCGTAGGGCGCGAGATCGATCGCGCCGGGGAAGAGCGCGACGCCGTCGATGATCGTGCTCGCGTTCTCTTCGATCGCGCGCTCGATGGAAGCGCGCACACCGACCGAGACGGTCGCGGTCTGCGCGCGAAAGCTCTCGAGCAGCGGGTCCTCGCCGAGCGCGCCCGGCGGAAAATGGCTGTATGCGTCGAAGGACGAGCCGTGAAGCGCCGGCGCGAGATCGGGCGAGAGCATCAGCCGCATGATCTGCCGGATCGAGTCGGTCGAGAGCACGCGCCCGATGCCGAGTCGGTGCGCCACCTCGAGGGCGATCGAGGTCTTCCCGACGCCGGCCGCGCCGCCGAGCAGCAGGATCACGGGCCGGCTTGCGTCCTCGTAGTGACGCCAGACGAGATAGCGATCGGCCGCCGCGGCGCCGCTGCGGCGCTCGACCATCTCGTGGGTGAGTCGGCGCAGCTCGCCGCGATCGATCTCGGTGGCCTGCTTCACGAGCAGCTCGCGTTCGATCTCGCGCGCGATCTCGAAGGCGTCGTCCGGGTCGAGCGCAGCGGCGAGCAGGGATTGGGAGAGCAGGCCCTTCGAGAAGGGGCGATCCCGGCCGCTTCCGCGCACGAGGATCTCCGGCGCCTGAGGGGCGAGCTGCTCGCCCTCGAAGAGCGACGGATCGAGCAGCCCGAGAAGCTCCGAGACGATCGCCGCCTTGTTCACGACCTGCTTCGGCCGCAGGCGATCTCGCACGATGTTGGCCGCGCGGCTGGCCTCCTCGAACGAGACCCCCCGGGCGATCAGGGAGTGGATCAGGATCCCGCGCATGAAAGGACGTCGGACGCCGTAGTCCTCCACCCACAGGCGGCGCTCGTCCGACGCCGGTCCGCCGGCCTCCGCTGTCGGCCCGCTGCCGACTTTCCGCTCCGACCCGGCGATCGACGTCTTTCCCTGATCGAGGTCACTCATCGACGACACGCTACCCCACGCGCGCGGAACTCACGCTGGCTTCGCCGCGATTTCGCGATGAAGCGCGCGACCGTCCGACTCCAACCCATCGTGGCAGGGATTCCCGAAAGCTACAATTCGGACCTCTAATTGTCTTGCTCTGCCGCGGACTTGGGTCTACGTTTCCGCTGTCCTGTGGATAGGGGGGTCTGCCACGGACATGCGAGCCACTCGCGACCTGTATCGCGCGGGAGACGTTGCGCGGATCATCGGCATCTCGCGGCGTCAGCTCCAGTATTGGGACGAGACCGATCTCGTTCCGCCGAGCGACCGCACTCCCGGCGGTCACGCGCGATACACGTTCGAAGACCTGGTGGCGCTGAAGACGGCGAAACGGCTGATCGATGCCGGCGTCTCGGTGCAGCGGATCCGCAAGTCGATCCGAGCGCTTCGCGACCTGCTCCCCGCCGTGGAGCGTCCGCTCGCGGAGATGGTGCTGGTGGCGACGGGCGATGTCGTGCTCGCGTTCCGCGACGGCGCGGCCTTCGACGCCGCGTCGGGTCAGGAATGGGTCTTCGAGGTCGCGCAGTTCCAACGCGAGGTCGAGGCGTTCCGTACGGAAGGCCTCGGCGAGGAGGCCCCCGACTCCGCGCCCGCTGTTCACGCGCCTGCCGAGCTGGCCTGCGACCCGACGGGTTGAGCCCCCCGACACTCCTGTCCGGAACGAAACCGGACCCTCCGCGAAGCAAGCATCTCCCCCCGATTGCCCGAACCACCATGGAGGGGAATCCCGAATGCGCGTGATCGCGATCGTGAATCAGAAGGGCGGCTGCGGAAAGACGACGACGGCGGTGAATCTCGCCGGAGCGCTGGCCGCCGACGGGCTTCGCGTCCTCGTGGTCGACCTCGACCCCCAGGCCCACGCCACCCTCGCCCTCGGCGCCGACCCCGAACAGCTGGACGAGAATCTCTACGAGGTGCTGGCCGACCCGGACGGCGCGGGGCGCATCGGCGAAGTGTGCGTCGAGGTGTCGGAGCGGCTCGCCGTCGCTCCGTCCGGCATCGTGCTCTCTGCGCTCGAGCAGAAGCTCGCCACCGAGCCGGTGGAAACGCGCACGCGTCGTCTGTCCGACGCGCTGCTCACCCTCGAGGACGTCTACGACTTCGTGCTGATCGACTGCCCGCCCACGGTCGGGCTGCTCACGTTCAACGCGCTGCGCGCCGCGCAGGAGGTGATCGTCCCGCTCGAGACGAGCTACTTCGCGATCCACGGCGTCCAGAAGCTGCTCGAGACGATCGCGCTGCTGACCGAGCGCATCGGCCACGAGTTGCACGTGCGCATCCTGCCCACGCTCTTCGACGGACGCACGCGCTATGCGCGCCAGACGCTCGGCGAGATCCGCGAGATGTTCAAGGACCTCTGCTTCGACACGGTGATCCGGCAGAACGTGAAGCTGCGCGAAGCCGCGAGCCGCGGAAAGCCGATCAACGCGATCACCCGCGCCGCCAACGGCACGCGGGACTACGCCGCCCTCGCGATCGAGGTCGTGATCGACGATCCGAGCCACCTCGACGAACCGCTCGCCAGTGTGGACGAGCCGCGCGAGGTGCTGGTGCGCTTCCGCGACCCGAGCGCGCAGGACGTGCGGATCGCCGGCGAGTTCAACGGCTGGGTGCCGGACAAGGGCGTGCGCTCCCTGATCGAAGCCGACGAGAAAGGACGCGTCTGGACGAAGATCCTGCAACTCGCGCCGGGTCGGTATCAGTACCGCTACGTCGTCGACGGCGAGTGGCGCGAGGACCCGGGCAACCCGGAGGGCGTCCCGAGCGACGTCGGCGGCCGCAACTCGATCCTCGTGGTGCGCTGACGCCTTGGCACGCGACCTCGAAGAAGTCCTGCATTTCTTTCTTCCCGGTGCGGAGCCCGATCCCTCCGTCGCGGAAGCGGAGGCGACCCGCGGCCCGACGAGCGAGGCGGACGCCCCGCAACGCGACGCTCCCGCTCCCCCGCCCGCTTCGTTCGCGTCGTCTCGTCGCGCCGAGTCGCGACCGGTCGCGCTCCCGATCGTCACCCTGCCGATCGCCGGACGCGACGCGGTCCGCGCCGCCTTCGCCTGGAACCTCGCCGTCGAGCTCGCGCGACTCGGTGCGCGCACGACGCTGATCGCGCCGTCCGATCCGGGCACCGCCGCTCTCTGGCCGGAAGCGGGGGTGGGGCCGATGGGCGCGGAGGTGCAGTTCGCGCGTTCCTCCGACGCGAGTGCGCTCGCGCACGTCGGCGTCGACGCGGCGATCCGCGGCGCCGACGAAGCCCGCGACGGCGGCATCGTCCTCGTCTGCGTCCCGCCGCAATGGTTGCTTCGCGCCGGCGCCGTCCGTCCGCTCCTGCGCTGGATGCTGCTCCTCTCGACGCCGGAGCCGCGCGACCTCGAGCAGAACTACGCCCTCGCGAAATGCGCCTACCAACGCGGATCGGATCCGCTCGTCGGACTGGTCGTGCACGGCGTGCGCCGACGGCGCGATGCCGAGCTCGCCTTCGATCGGTTCGCCAACGCGACGGTCCGCCATCTCGGACACTCCCCCGTGAGCTACGGTCTGCTCGCCGATGACCTGCACGTCTATCGGGCGATCGCGTCGCGGCGTCCCATCGGCCTCGAACACCCGCAGTCGCGGGCCGCGCGCGCGTTGCGCGACGTCGCGCGGATGCTCCACGAGGACGCCCAGAAGATGACGCTGGTCTGATGGGCGCGGAGCTGCGATTGACACAGGCGCCGCCGCCGGACGAACGTCTGCGCGTGCTGCGCGACGCCTTGGGCGCGCTCGTCCCCGGCTGGCGTCCGCTCGCGCGCGACGTGCTCGGGGTCGATTCGCGCATCGACTGGGTGGGGCGCGACGGCGAGGGTCGTTGCGTGATCGTGTTGGTCGCGGAGGCCGGCGAAGACCTCGGTCTGCTCGCGCACGGATTGGCGCAACGCGAATGGGTCTCGGCCCGTCTGGCCGACTGGGCGCAGCTCGCTCCCGAAGCGGGCCTGCGCCCCGACGCCGGGGTCCGCGTCGTGCTGCTCGCGCCGGGATTCTCGCTCGCGACGCGGACCGCGGTGCGCTCGGTGGGCGACAGCGGCCTGTTGCTCGCCCAGCTGCGTTTCGTCGAGAACGGGGCGGGCGCGACGCCGCTGCTCGAGCCGATCGACGCCGAGGCGTCCGCCGACCCCGGCGCCCCCCTCGATGCAGCTGGCTTCCGCTCGGGGCTCTCCGCCGCCGACCTCGACCTCACCCCGGAAGAACGGGCCGAGTTCGAGGGCGAGTAGCCGCGCCCGGCCCGACGCCGGCCTCTCGGGCCCGCTCAGCGCACGAGAGCGCCCCCTCGGGGCAAAATTCCGTTCCGGAAGAATAATTTCAACACTTCTGTACTCCCCGATCCCACTCCCCTCTCAGGCGCAGGCTCAGCAGTGCGGTCCTGTTGCCCGGCCCGGGAGCCATCTCGGGTGGCTCTCTGAAACTGGGATCGGAGAATCGGATGGCGGCAGCGACGTGCTCCCCCGCGCGTCAGAAGAGCGACGAGGAACTCGTCCAGAACGTGGTCGAAGGTGACCGCGAAGCCTTCGACCTGCTCTACTCCCGCTACATCGGTCGCGTCTTCCGCTTCGTCGAGAAGCGCCTCCGCAACCGCGCCGACGTCGAGGAGACCACGCAAGAGGTCTTCATCAACGTCTTCTCCTCTCTGGGGTCCTTCCGCGCGGAAGCGCCCTTCGCCGCCTGGGTGCTCGGCGTCGCGCGCCGCACGATCGCGAGCCGCTTCAAGAAGAAGGAGCATCCCACCGTCCCGCTCGAGCTCGAGGGCGGCGGTGATGGCGACTTCCAGAACGAGACCACCAGCACTTCGGTGGCGAACGAGCCCTCCCCGCTCGAGTTCTACGAGCTGCGCGAACGCCTCGACCAGCTCGAAAACGCCGCCGAGCGGCACTTGACGCCGGAGCAGCAGCAGCTGTTCCGGCTGCACCATCTCGAGCACCGCCCGATCGCGGACATCGCGACGACGCTCCAGAAGAGCGAGGACGCGGTGAAGTCGAACCTCTACCGGGTTCGCAAGGTGCTGCTGGCCCGTTAGTCGGTTCCCGCGCCTGGCGCGGCTCCGGCACACGCCCCGCCGGCAGACTATCCTGCCGCGCCATGAGCGAAGCGCTGCGACTCTCCGGGTATCGCGAACCGCTCGGACTGTGGGTCCACGGGTCGTCCCGCATCGCCGAAGCGCCCGCGCTGCGCGTCCGCGAAATCGCTTTCTCGAGTCGCGGCGACCGGGTTTCGGGCCGCGTGGTGCTGCCGGCCGACGGCGCGGGTCCGTGGCCCGTGGTGATGGTCCAGACGGACGCCGCCGCCACCTCGCGCGAGGACCTGGCGTCGCTCGCCGACGGCTGGGCGCTCGGCGACGCCGCGCTCGTGTCGATCGACTTCCCTTTGCACGGGGCGCGCGCCGACCAGAAGCTGTTGTCCCTGTTGCCGGGTGGGGACGACGCCGCCCCGTCGTGGCGCCGCGCGCTCGCCGACGAGTTCACCCGGCAGGCCGTGGTCGATCTCGAACGGACCCTCGATGCGCTCGCCGCGTTCGAATGGATCGACCTCGACCGGGTGGTCTTCGTGGGATTCGGGCTCGGCGGCCGCATCGGCAGCGCCTTCTGTGCGCTCGATGCGCGCATCGCAGCCGCCGCCCTCGCGCCGGGTCCGGACGGCCCGGCGACCCCGCGCGCCGCGCCTGACGAATGGATGCCCCGTATCGCGCCCCGGCCGCTGCTCGACCTGGGCGCCGATCCGCCGAGCCCCACCGCTCCCGCGATCCGCGACTTCCTCGCGACGACGGTTCACGCGGAATAGATTCGTATACTGACCGCCCCGTCGCGTCTACGGACGCGCCTTCCGGAGGATTCATGCATCGTCATTTCGGTGATTTCGTCTCGGGATCGATCGCCACCGTGAGCGTCGCGCTCCTCTTCGTCGCGTGCGAAACACTCGGCGGCAGCGAGGAGAAGAGCGGCGAGATCGCCGCGCAGATCGGCGACGACGTGCTCACCATCGAGGAACTCGACGCGCAGATCAAAGACGACCTCTTCGCGCGCGAGACCAACAACGGCAACGCGGCCCGGCTCTACGACTTGCGCTCGAAGGCCCTCGAGGACGTGCTCGCCGATCGCGTCCTCGAGAGCGAAGCGAAGAAGGCGGGGCTCTCGACCGAGGAGTTCGTCGAGCAGCAGTTCCCGCTGACGGAAGTGAGCGATGACGAGGTTCAGCGCTTCTACGCCGTCAATGCAGCGCGCCTGCGCGGCGCCTCCCTCGAGCAGGTGGCACCGGACATCCGCCGCTATCTCCAGGAACAGGGACGCGAGCGCGCGATCGACGCCTACATCGACGAGCGCTCGACGATCGTGCTCGAACG
>JAHEJV010000430.1 GCA_024638705.1 Deltaproteobacteria bacterium
CGTGATCGAAACGCGCGACCGCAGCCGCCCGACCTTCCTCTATCTCTCTTTCAGCGCGCCGCACCTCCCGAACGAGGCCCCGGACGCGGCGATCGCGCGTTATGCGGAGATCGGCGATCCGAACCGGCGCGTCCACGCCGCGATGGTCGACGAGCTCGACCGCGCGATCGGGCGCGTGCTCGGCGCCCTCGACGCCGAGGGCATGCTCGACGACGCGATCGTGCTCTTCTCGAGCGACAACGGCGGCCTCGTACGCGCGGCCGCGCCCGAAGCCATGCAGACCGCGAGCGACTGGATCCTGCGCGCCTTCGACCGGCCCGTCGCGATCGAGGCGCTCGAGTTCCTGGTGTCGAACGTGAACGACGGCGGCAGTGACAACCGGCCCCTGCCTGCCGGCAAGGGGAACGTCGGCGAGGGAGGCGCGCGGGTGCCCGCCGCGATCCGCTGGCCCGGTCACCTCGAGCCGTCGCGCTTCGACGGCTTCATGACGATCTCCGACGTGTTGCCGACCCTGCTCGACGCGATCGGCGAACCCGAGGCGATTCCCGATGACCTCGACGGCGCCAGCCGCTGGGCCGCCCTGCGTGGCGGGGACGACGCGGGTCCGCTCCCCGACTACGTCGTCACCGGGTTCTCCGGCATGGCGATCTACCGGTGGCCGTGGAAGCTCGTCGATCCGGAGTCCGACGCGCCGCGTCTCCACCACCTCGAAGAAGATCCCTTCGAGGAGAGCGACGTCGCCGCAGAGCACCCCGAGCGCGTCGCCGCGCTCGTCCGCGCCGCCGAGGCGTGGCCGCGCGGGCCCGGCCCCGAGGTGTCGATGCTCGGCATCCTCTGGGACCCGGATCGCTTCGGCGGCCCGGAGGACCGCCCGCCGTGGGCCGACGCGGCACGCGAGCGAGCGGAGAGCCCGTGACGTCGCCTAACGCCGCTCCACCAGCAGCGACACCAGCGCGCGGGCGATGACGCCCTCCTCGTCGAAGAGCGTCGCGCGCGAGACGCCGATGCCGTCGGGCTCGACGTTCGTCCAGGCGCGGATCCCGATCCACTCTCCGCGCGGCTCGCGCACGACGTGCAGTGAGAGATCGGGATTGATCGAGGTGAAGCGCTCGAAGTCGAGCGCGTTGCCCGTGCCCGACGCGAAGTCACAGATCGTCGCGAGGCGCACGAAGGGCGTCATCGCCTCGTCCTCGACGAGGGGGACGCGCAGACGCACCCAGGTGACGCCTCCGTCCTCGCGGTCGGGGAGCTGCGAGCGCAGGAAGTCGACCGAGCGGATGAAGCCGGGCACGAAGCGCAGGCGACGCACCGGGTCGCCGGGCGACTCGGTGCGCGCGGGCACCGGCTCGTCCTGCGCGATCGCCGTCTCGGCGTCGAGTTCGGCCACGCGCATCCGCAATGCCGTGGCGCGCGCCAGCGTCTCGCCGCCCGACTCGAGGAACGCATCGACCTGCTGGATGCGGCGTCCGGCGCGCGTGATCTCGGCGCGCGCCGTGAAGGGCTCCATCGTAACCGCGCGCGTCATCTCGACGGTCATGCGCACGACGCGCATCGCCGTCGGACTCGCGCAGGCGTCGATCGCGCGCCCGAGCACCCCGCAGATCGGACCACCGTGGACGTGGTGCGGATTCCACGGTCCCTGCGCGAAGTGCGACGGCACGAGCCGCTCGCCGTCCCGGGAGAGGATCGCCTTCGGTTCGTCCTTCGACTCCGCCTTCGGTTCCTGGATCGCCTCGGTCTCCGCACGACTCACTTCGGGTCCGGTCCTCGCTGGTATTCGAAGAAGTGGAAACGTCGCCCCTCGGCGCGCCACATCTCCTCGTAGGCGGTGGTCGCGCGGTCGGACACCTCGCTGCGCCAGGGGTCGGGAGCGTAGACGTTCACGAGCCCCGGCGCGGCGGCGAGATGCGCGTCGATCCACTCGGCGTAGTCCGGGTCGTCGGTCGCGACGCGCAGCGAACCGCCCGGAACCAGGCGCCGCGTGATGCGCGCCACCGTTTCCTTCTGGACGAAGCGGCGCCGGTGGTGACGCGCCTTCGGCCACGGGTCGGGGAAGTTCAACCAGAAGCAGGCGACGCTTTCGTCGGTGAGCGCATCGCGCAACACGTCTTCCGCGCGCGCCTCGACGAGCGCGATGTTGCGCAGCTCGAGCTTCGCCAACCGCCGCGCCATCTTCGTCGTGCGCTTGCTGGAGTACTCGACGCCGACGTAGGCCTGTTCGGGGTGCGCTTCGGCGAGCCCGATCAGGAACTCGCCCCGGCCGTAGCCCAACTCCACCACGAGCGGCAACGGCTTCGCGACGCGACCCGCGAACACCTTCTCGAAGCCGCCCGCCTCGCGGACGGCTTCGATCGTGACCCGCCAGTCTTCGCCCGGAATGTCGGTCTTGACCGTCCGCGACATCAGCGACGACGCTCCGAGCGCGGCATCAGCGGAGCCACTTCCCGAGCACGCGCATCGCGGTGGGCAGACGGGGATGGTGCTCGAGGACGACACCCTCGTCGCGCAGCCCGGCGCGATGCCGCGCTTCGCGCAGCGCTTCGAGCGGGCCGCCGATCGCATCGACGAGCCCTTCGGCTCGTGCGCGCGCGCCCGACCACACGCGACCCTCGGCCAAGCGACGCACGTCGTCCTCGCCGATTCCCCGCCCCTCGGCGACGCGCGCGACGAAGGTGTCGTAGAGCTCTCGCATCTCGCCGCGTACCACTTCCCGTTCGTCGTCGGTGAACGCGCGGTCCTCACGGAGCATCCCGGCGCGGGCGCCGCGCTCGACGCCGTCGCGCCCGACCCCGTAGCGCCGGTACAATCCGCCGAGATCGAACTTCCCCCCGATCACGCCGATCGAGCCGGTGATCGTCGACCGCTCGGCGAACACGCAGTCGGCCGCGCTGGCCAGGTAGTAGCCGCCGGACGCCGCCACTTCGGCCAAGGTCGCGACCACCGGCTTCTCCCGCCGCAGACGATGGGCCGCGCGCCAGAGCAGGTCGGAGGCGAGCGCATCGCCGCCCGGGCTGTCGATCCGCAACACGACGCCCGCCACCGTGGTGTCCTCGGCGAGCTGACGGAAGATCGCCTCGAACACTTCGGACGCGATACCGCGTCCCGCCGGCGCGTGGGTGATCGAGCCCGACGCCACGACGTAGGCCATGCGCGGCCGGTCGGTCCACAGCTCCCGGGCCCCCGCGGCGGCCTGGAGCGCGGGTAGTGCGCGCGCATTCACCCACGCGAGGTCTTCGGGCTGCGAGGCGCCGGCCGACGCCTCGCGCGCGATCCGCTCGTCGAGTTCGTCGCGGTAGAGACAGGCGTCGACCAGACCGACGTCGCACGCCGCCCGCGCGCCGTAGGGCCCGCCGTCGATCAG
>JAHEJV010000117.1 GCA_024638705.1 Deltaproteobacteria bacterium
GGAGCGCGCCTCGCTCGGCATCAAGGACGCGTTGATCCGGCTCTCGGTCGGCATCGAGGACGCCGACGACCTGATCGCCGACCTCGAGCAGGCGCTGGGGCGGATCGACGGCTAGTCCGACCGGGCCCAAGAGGGATCTCAAGGAGCGGCGGATACGTATCTCCGCCGGAGGGCGGCTCGGTGTTCTCGATCTTCCTGCCCGTAGAGGGGCGACTAGAGCAGATCGCCCTGGCGCGGCTTCGCCCGCTCCATCGCGAGCAGCTTCGCCTTCAGCTCGAGGCCGCCGCCGTAGCCGCCGAGCTTCCCACCCGTGTTCACCACGCGGTGACAGGGGACGACGAGCGAGAGCGGGTTCGCCCCGTTCGCCGCCCCGACGGCGCGCACCGCGCTCGGGTTGCCGACGCGCTGCGCCAACTCGGCGTAGGAGATCGTCTCGCCGTAGGGAATGTCGCAGAGCGCCTTCCAGACGCGGCGCTGGAAGTCGGTGCCGCGGGGGTCCAGCTCGAGCTCGAAGGTGCGGCGCTTGCCCTCGAGGAACTCGAGGATCTGCTTCGCCGCCTTCCGGTTGGGCGCGAAGCCCTCCACCACGCGCGCCCCGGGCGCGTGACGCCGCAGCCATCCCGCAAACCCGCTCCCGTTCGCATGGGGAAGCTCGATGAAAACGAGTCCAGTCGCCGCGGTCGCGAGCCGCAGAGTTCCGATGGGGGAGTCCACGCGGGCGATGTGGACGGTCTCCATAGACGCCACAATACCACCGGCGTCCGGTGGGGCGGCTGAGAATCGAGAGAACGTCCGGAAGGGCGCCTGCGAAATCGGGGGGGAAAGCGCTTGGCCCATCTGCTCGTCACGGGAGGTGCCGGCTACGTCGGGTCGCACGCCCTGCTCGCGCTGCGCGAAGCGGGTCACACCGCCGTCGTCGTCGACGATCTCTCTGCGGGTCATCGCGCGCTGCTCGGCGCGGACGGAGACAGACTGCTCGAGGTGTGCGACATCTGCGATCCGGCGGCGATCGCTCGCGTCCTCGCCGAGCGCGGGCCCTTCGACGGCGTGCTCCACTTCGCCGCCCTGCTCTCGGTGCCCGAGTCCGTGGCCCAGCCGGCGCGCTACTACCGAACCAATGTGGGGGGCTCGGCGACGTTGCTCGATGCCGCGCTCGAGCACGGAGTGCGCGCTTTCGTCTTCTCCTCGACGTGCGCCGTCTACGGCACACCTGCGCGGGTGCCGATCGACGAGGACACCCCCCTCGCTCCGATCAACCCCTACGGCGCGACGAAGCGCGCCGTCGAGGCGATGCTCGCCGACGCCGAGTCGTCGCACGGCCTGCGCTGGGCGGCGCTGCGCTACTTCAACGCGAGCGGCGCCGACCCGGAGGGTCGCAGCGGTGAGTGTCACGACCCGGAGGTCCACCTGATCCCGTCGGCGCTCGAAGCCGTCGCCGGTCTGCGCGACGGCTTCAAGCTGTTCGGCGACGACTACCCGACTCCCGACGGCACCTGCATCCGCGACTACATCCACGTCTCGGACCTGGCCGACGCCCACGTGCGCGCGATGGACGCCCTCCTGCGTGGCGAGACACTCCGCGCGCGGAACCTCGGCACCGGAAAGGGTCACAGCAACCGCGAGGTGATGGCCGCCGTCGAGCGGGCGACGGGACGGAAGCTGGCCCTGACGCTGGCGCCGCGCCGTCCCGGGGACCCGGCGGAGCTGGTCGCCGACGCCAGCCGGGCGCACCGCGACCTCGGCTGGGAGCCGCGCCACTCCGACCTCGACGAGATCGTCGCGTCGGCCTGGGCGTGGCTGCGGAAGTGGAAGGGGCTCTAGGCCGGAACGCACCCGGTCGAGCGCGATCGTGTCGGGAGAGGGGCGAAGCTTTCCGCGAAACGGGAGCTCGCAACGCGATCGTCGGGTAGAGCGCCTTCCTCGCCTAACCTTCGTGGGGTTCCGGGCCCATCCCGAGGCGTTTCATCATCTTCTGGAGCGACTGACGCGGGATGCCGAGGCGCTCTGCCGCGCGCGTCTTGCTCCCGGTCTCGTCGATCGCTTCGAGGATCATCTGGCGCTTGAGGGCGTCGACGGCGCCGGCGAGGGTCATGCCGGCCGGCAGCGGCTCGACGCGCGGATCGGCGACGGCAACGGCGCCGCGGACGTGCTCCGAGAGCATCTCCTCCCCCACGACGTCCGCGTCCCCGGCGAGCGCGACGGTCCGCTCGATCTCGTTCTCGAGCTCGCGGATGTTGCCCGCCCACTCGTGGGCGACGAGGCGATCCATCGCCGCGTTCGTGAAGCCGCGCAGGGTGCGACCCATCTTGCGGCTCGCCGCATCGAGGAAGTTGTGAGCCAGCAGCGGGATGTCCTCGCGCCGCTCGCGCAGCGGCGGCAGCGCGATCTCGACGACGCGCAGCCGGTAGTAGAGGTCCTCGCGGAACCGCTTCTCCTCGGCGTCGCGGCGCAGGTCGCGGTGGGTCGCGGCGATGATACGCACGTCGACGGTGCGCGTGTCCGACGACCCGAGCGGTCGGATCTCGCCGTCCTGGAGGACGCGTAACAACCGCACCTGCATGCCGGGATGCGTCTCGCCCACCTCGTCGAGGAAGACCGTCCCGCGGTGCGCCAGCTCGAACAGACCCTTCTTGTCCTGATGCGCGCCGGTGAACGCGCCGCGCATGTGACCGAAGAGCTCGCTCTCGAGCAGCGTGTCGGGAAGCGCCGCGCAGTTCTGCGCAACGAAGCGCCGGTCCTTGCGCGCGCCGCTGTAGTGGATGGCGCGCGCGACGAGATCCTTCCCCGTCCCGGTCTCGCCGGTGATCAGCACCGTGGCGTCGGTGTCCGCCACCTTCTCCATGACCTCGAAGACGCGGTCCATCGCAGGGCTGGTGCCGATGATCTTGTCGAAGGCATAACGCCCTTCGACCTCGCGCCGCAGGTAGAGATTCTCCGCGCGCAGACGATCGTTCGCCTGGGCGAGCGCCGACGCGAGCTGCGCATTCTCCCCGGCGAGTTCGTAGGACTCGAGCGCACGCTTCACGTTCAGCCGCACCTCGTGCGGCTCCCAGGGCTTGGCGATGTAGCGGTAGATACGGCCCTCGTTCACCGCGCGCGCGAGCGTTGCGATGTCCGCATAACCCGTGAGCATCATGCGGATCGCGCGCGGCGCGATCTCGATCGCCCGCTCGAGGAACTCGACGCCCTTCATCGTCGGCAGCTCCTGGTCGCTGATGATCAGCGCGATCGGCTCGCGCTCGAGGATGGCGAGGCCTTCTTCGCCGGTGGCGGCGGTGAAGACGCGATAGTCGTCGCCGAGCGTCAGCTCCAGGGACTCGCAGATCGCGGGCTCGTCGTCGACGACGAGGATCGCGTGCGGCTGGGCGCCGGGCCGTTGGGTGGCCTCGATCGTGGCGTCGCGCGAGAGGCGGCCGGGATCGTCGGCGGAGTCGGGCACGGCGGCGACGGTAGCGAACAACGCGGCCGCTCCGGGGCGTCGCGAAACGGATCGTCGGCGCGCGATCCGTGCCAGACCTTCGAGAAACGCGAGCGGGCCGGCGGGTCGCCCATGCGACTCCGCCGGCCCGGCAGTCGGCCTGCCCCGGCGCGACGCTTCCACCCGGAGGCGAACCGTCACGCCGGGGCCAGAATCGGCCTTCGGACTTCCCTAGCGCCGCGCCTTGCGGGCGGTGCGTCGGGTCGTCTTGCGCTTCGCAGTGGAGCGGCGCGCGGTCTTCTTGCGCGCCGGCTTGCGAGCGGTCTTCTTCTTCGCCGTCTTCCGGCGTGCCGTCTTCCTCTTCGCGGTCTTCCGGCGCGCGGGCTTCTTCTTCGCCGTGCTGCGACGCGTCGTCGTGCGGCGACGCGCAGCCGTCTTGCGCCGGGCCGGCGCCTTGCGCTTCCGCGTACCGGAGCGCTTCATCTTCACCTTGGCGACGTTGCCCTTCTTGTCGATGAAGTAGAGGAAACCGACCTCACGCTCGATCCCGCACTTCTCGACCTTCTGCGGCTTGCCCTTCGGCACCTTGCCGCCGCCGCGCGCCATGCGGGCGCGACTCACGTCGCCCTTCTTGTCGACGTAGTAGAGCCAGCCCTTCTCTCGCTTGATTCCAGTCTTTGCGACTACCGTGGCCATCGGCCATCTCCTTCGTTTCGGGTGTGTCCCGTCGGGAAGGGGGGTGGGCATACGGAACTGGAGGATCGTCGGAACGATCAGCGTCACCGGGTGACACCGACGGTGGAGATCGTGGTGATCTCCCCCGTACCGTCGGGAGTGTCGGGTGGCTCCGACGGACTGTCAACGGTTTTCAAGCATTTACCGACGGAGTTGCGACCCAAAATCCATTTCCGACCCGACGGTGCTCCGTCGGCCACCCGTCGGTGGCCCGTCGGAGCCGCCGTCGGTGGCCCGTCGAGGCTCCGTCGCTGGCCCGTCGAGGCTCCGACGGAAACCGAAGCCCGCACCGACGGCTCGGGGGCAGGCAGAAACCTCGCCGATGTTCAGCGCGCCCCGCGCCCCCGAAGAACAGGAAACGCCCGCCGGCCGGGTAGGCGAGGATTCTGCCTGCCCCCGAGCAACCCGTCGGAACCCGAACAGCGAAGCGGCCACGCGAAGCGGCCAAGCGAAGCGGCCAACCGCCCCCCCTCCTACCGCAACGAGCCCCGATGCTCCGCCACCCGCGCCTCCAACGCGTCCAGGATCGTCTCCTCGAGACGGACGCCGTCGAGCGCGTTCACCTCCTGCACCCCCGTCGGGCTCGTCACGTTCACCTCGGTGAGCAGGCCGCCGATCACGTCGATCCCGACGAAGAAGAGGCCGTCGCGCCGCAGCCAGGGCGCCACGCGCTCGACGATGCGGCGATCGTGGTCGTCGAGGCTCGCTTTCGCAGCACTTCCGCCGACGTGGAAGTTCGCCCGCGTCTCCCCCGACGACGGCACGCGCAGCACCGAACCGATCGGGCGTCCGTCGACGAGCAGGATGCGTTTGTCGCCGGTGCGCACGTCCGGCACGTAGGCCTGCGCCATCACCGGCTGCGTGCCGAAGCGCGTCGATTGCTCGAGGATCGAGAAGAGGTTCCGGTCGTCGTTGCGGAGGTGGAAGATCCCCTCGCCGCCGCGCCCGTCCAGCGGCTTCACGATCATCTCGCCGCCGAGCTTCGCCAGGAAGTCGATCAGCTCGGGCATGGCCCGGGTGACCCGCGTGTCGGGCATCAGATCGGCGAAGTTCATCGCGTAGAGCTTCTCGTTCGCCGCCAGGATCCCGGAGGGACGGTTCAGAACGAGGGCGCGCCGGCACAGCCCGAGGATCTGGGTCGCCGTGACGTAGGCGGCGTCCACCGGGGGGTCCTTCCGCTGGAGGACGGCGTCGGCATCGGTGTCGAGATCGAGCGTCACGGCCTCTCCGACGTCCGCGTAGTTGCCCTCCTCGCGCCGGAGCGTCACCGGATTCGCCCGACAGCGGACGCTCGGGCCGTCCACGGAGAGATCGGCCGGATCGGCGTAAAAGACGCGGTGGCCGCGCTTCTGGGCCTCCAGCATCAGCACGAAGGTGGTGTCGCCGCGGATGTCGATCGCGTCGATCGGGTCCATCACGAACACGATCGAAAGCGGCTGGGTCGAAGTCATTCAGCGGGCCCCTGTTCTGGCCGAAGCGGTAGCGCAGGGGAAGCGCCGTCGGCTACGGTGGGGTTTCCCCTGGAGATTCGATGACTTCCACGTCATTCCGGCGGGGTCGCTGGGCCCGGCTCCTGTTGCTGGCCATCGGCGTCCTCGTCTCCGCGGGCGTCGGGGGCGCCGCCGCGTTCTATTGGATCTTCCTGCGCGATCTGCCGGACCCGCGCAGCGTCGCGGATTATCGCCCGCCGCTCGCCAGCACCGTCTACGACCGGGACGGCGATCCGATCGGCGAGTTCTTCCGCGAGCGGCGACGCCTCGTCCGCTTCGAGGAGGTGCCGACCCACGTCATCGAGGCCTTCGTCGCGGCCGAGGACTCCAACTTCTTCGAGCACCAGGGGATCGACTACCCGGGCATCCTGCGCGCCGCCTGGCGGAACTTCGTCGCCGGCGGGAAGGTCGAGGGCGCGAGCACGATCACCCAGCAGATGGTGAAGGGGCTGCTCCTCACCCCAGAGCGCACCTACACGCGAAAGATCCGCGAGATGATCCTCGCCCGGCGCATCGAGCAGCGGTTCACGAAGCAGGAGATCCTCTTCCTCTACCTGAACCAGATCTACTTCGGCAGCGGCGCCTACGGAATCGGCGAAGCCGCGCGGTCCTACTTCGACAAGCCGGTGGGCGAGCTCACACTCTCCGAGGGCGCACAGCTCGCCGGGCTGCCGAAAGCGCCGACGCGTTATTCGCCCTTCCGCAATCCCGAGCTCGCCGAACGCCGCCGGCGTTACGTGCTGACACGGATGCTGGACGACGGAGCGATCGACGAGGCCACGCACCGCGAGGCGATCGCGACGCGGCCCGAGTTCGCCGACGGCGCGAACGACGCCGACTTCGCCGCCGCCGCCTACTTCACCGAGGAAGTGCGCCGTTATCTCTTCGCTCGGCTCGGCGGCGACACCGTGCTCGAGGGCGGACTGCGCATCGAGACCACCCTCGATCTCGATCTCCAGCACGTCGCCGTCGCGTCGGTGCAGAGCGGTCTCGAAGCCCTCGACCGACGCAACGGCTATCGCGGTCCGATCCGGCAGGTGGAAGCGGGTGGGATCGAGGCCGAGATCGCGCGCCTCGCAGAGGAGAACGACCTGCTGCCCGACGTCGACGCGGACGAGGCGAAGCCCGACGAAGACGTCGCGGAGCTCACGCCCGATCTCGAAGTCGCGGTCGAGGAAGCGGCGCCCGATCTGCCCGAGGACGGGCTGCTCGTGGGCGTCGTCACCGCCGTGAATGAGAAGGCGAATCTCGCCGAGGTCGCCTTCGCACCCGACGTGCGCGGCATCGCCGCGCTCCCCGACGTGAGCTGGGCGCGCCCGATGAACCCCGACTCGCTGCCCTGGGAGGTGAAGGAGATCGCCACGATCTTCACCGTGGGCGACGTGGCGCGCTTCCGCGTGCTCCCGGCCGAGGACGAGGACGATGCAGAGTCGTCCGAGGGAGCGGAAGAGAGCGACGCGAACCGTCCCCTGCGCCTCACGCTCATGCAAGATCCGCTCGTCGAGGGTGCGCTGCTCTCGCTCGACGTCGATTCGGGCGACGTCATCGCCCTGGTCGGAGGCTACGACTTCGCGCGCAGCCAGTTCGACCGCGCCACCCAGGCGCGTCGCCAGCCAGGCTCGGCGTTCAAGCCGCTGGTCTACGGCACGGCGCTCTCGCTGCGCAACGCGAACGGCCTGCCGCGCTTCACGCCGGCATCGATCGTGCACGATCGGCCGAAGGTGTACAGGGACCGCAGCACGGGCTTCGTCTGGAAGCCGCAGAACTACGGACGCAAGTTCTACGGTCCGATCACGCTGCGCTACGCGCTCGCGAAGTCGATCAACAACGCCGCCGTCGACCTCCTCGAGCAGGTCGGCGTCGGGTCCGTGGTGCGTTATTCGAAGAAGATGGGGATCGAGTCGCCGCTCGAGGCGTCGATGGCGCTCGCCCTCGGCACCAGCGGCGTGACCCTGCTCGAGCTGACCCGCGCCTACACCGTCTTTCCCAATCAGGGCAAGCGGGTCACTCCGCGTTTCCTCGTGAGCGTCACCGACCGCGAAGGCAACGTATTGATCGAGAACGCGTCGCTCGACGAGTCGATCGAGCAGACCGAAGTCGTGGCCGAAGCCGAGGCCGACGAAACGCGCGAGTCGAACGTCTTCCCGACCGAGGAGGAGACCGAAGCGCCCACCGAGATCGCGGCGTCTCGAGCCGTCGTGCGGGACGAACCCGACACCGGACCGGAAGACGATCAGATCGTCCCGACCGAAGAGGCCTTCCTGATGACGGACATGCTGCGCGCGGTCGTCAACGAGGGCACGGGCGCGCGCGCCCGCAAGCTCGGTCGCCCGCTCGGCGGCAAGACGGGCACGACGAACGACCAGGCCGACGCCTGGTTCGTCGGCTTCTCCCCCGAAATCGCGACCGGCGTGTGGGTCGGCTTCGACGAGATCCGCTTCCTCGGCGCGGGCGAGACGGGCTCGAAGGCAGCGCTGCCGGTCTGGATCGACTACATGGGCGCGGCCCACGAGGGCCGACCGAAGCGCGACTTCAAGGCGCCGCAGAACAGTCGTCTCGTCTGGGCCCGGATCGACAAGGAGACCGGGCTGCTCGCGTCGCGCTCGAGCAAGTCGACGATCTTCCAGCCCTTCATCGCCGGCAGCGAACCGACGCGCCGCGCCGCCACCGTCCGTGAGACCGACCGCGCCCGCCAGAACCTCCGCGAGGACAGCTTCGGCGACGCGTCCGCGGCGCGGATGCTCGACTTCTGAACCCCGCGGCGAAAGGCACGCAACCGACATGAGCGAAACGGCCGAGGAGGGCCTCCTGCGCGCGAACGAGGCTTTCTACGACGCCTTCGACCAACGCGACATCGAGGCGATGGACGAGTTGTGGGCGCACCACACCCCGGTGGCGTGCGTACACCCCGGTTGGCCGCCGCTGTTCGGTCGGGAGGACGTCATGGAGAGCTGGCGCGAGCTGCTGCTCGGCGATGGCAGCCCGCGCGTGCGCTGCGATCGCCCGCACGCCGTGCTGCTCGGCGCCGCCGGCTTCGTCACCTGTCTCGAGCATCTCGAGAACGGCACGCTCGTCGCCACGAACACCTTCTGTCTCGAAGACGGCGTCTGGCAGCTCGTGCACCATCACGCCGGGCCGCTCGAGGTCGACGACGACGAGCCGGACGCCTCGCGCTTGAACTGACCGGGGCATCGTCCGCCCGAGCCGACCGAGGCCCCGCGAAACGAAATGCTTCGATCCCTCGCCCGCCGGGTTATGATCGCGCTCGCGTGACGCGACTCTCCCACCTCGCGATGATCCTCGTGCTGCTCGCCTCGACGGCGGGCGTCGCCCAGACGTCTGCCGGCCAGAGTTCCGCCGACGAGAGCGCCCTCCCCGCGTTCGACGAGGGGATCGAAGAGATCCAATCGAAGGCGGTGAAGCTGTGGTCCTTCGAGATCACCCGCAGCGAAGACCAGCCCGTCACCCTGGGCAAGGTGGTCATCGCGCTCGTCACGTTCCTGCTGGGCGTGGTGTTCGCGCGCGTCGTCACCCAGCAGCTGGGCAGCCGCGTGCTGTCCCGCGCCGGCGTCGATGAAGGCGCCGCGCACGCCTATCAATCGCTCACCTACTACGTCCTCCTCGCGATCGCCTTCCTGATCGCTCTCCGGGCGGTGAGCATCCCACTCACCGCCTTCGCCGTCGTCGGCGGCGCGCTCGCGATCGGCGTCGGCTTCGGCAGCCAGAACATCGTCAACAACTTCATCAGCGGCGTGATCCTCCTCGCCGAGCGCCCGATCAAGAAGGGCGATCTCGTCCAGGTCGAGCAGACCTACGGCAACGTCGAGCGGATCGGTCTGCGCAGCACGCGCGTGCGGACGGGCGAGAACATCCACGTGATCGTCCCGAACTCGGCCTTCCTCGAGACCAACGTCACCAACTGGACGCACAGCGACAACACGGTGCGCATCAAGATCGGCGTGGGGGTCGCGTATGGATCACCGACGCGGGAGGTCGAGCGACTGATCCGGCAGGCGATCGAGGAGAACCCGAGGGTCATCCCCGACCCCGAGCCGCTCGTGCTCTTCACGGAGTTCGGCAGCGACTCGCTCAATTTCGAAGCGCTCTTCTGGGTGCGGATGCGTCGCATGATGGAGCGACTGACGGTCGAGAGCGATCTGCGTTACCGCATCGACGAGCTCTTCCGCGAAGCCGGTATCGTGATCGCCTTCCCGCAGCGAGACGTCCACCTCGATGCCAGCGCGCCGATCCCGGTGCGCGTCGTCGACCGGAGCGAGGACCTCTGAGGACCGATGAGCTTCCACAAACGCATGCCGCCGGTCGGGTCGAAGCCCGGCACCCTCGCGATCCCCGACGACGCACCGCCGCCGAAGATCCACCTCTTCGAGTATCGGGGCGACGAGTTCACCGAGTTCGAGGTCAGCGAGGTGGCCGAGCTGGCGCCGCACGTGAACACCGAAGCGACGACTTGGGTCGACCTGCAGGGCTTCGGAGACGAAGCCCTGCTGCGCGAGCTGGCGCAGCTCTTCTCGCTCCACGACCTCACCCTCGAAGACGCCACCAACGTCCCGCAGCGCGCGAAGAGCGAGATCCACGCCGAGTATCACGTCTTCGTCGCGCGCGCGCCCGATCCCAACGCCCGGGATCGCGTGCTCGTTCCGCAGGTCTTCATGCTCATCACGGGCAACACCCTGCTCACCTTCCAGGACCACTACTACGGCTTCTTCGCTCCGGTGCGCGAGCGGATCCGCGCCGGCAATCCGCGCATCCGCAACGCAGGCCCCGACTACCTCGCCTACGCCCTCATCGACGTGATGGTCGACCACTACTTCCCGCACCTCGAAGCGGCCTCGGAGGTGCTCGACGATCTCGAAGAGCAGGTGTACGGCGACGCCGAGTCCGACCTGATCGAGAACCTCCACTACGTGCGTCGCGACCTCGTGGTGATGCGTCGCGTCGGCTGGCCGATGCGGGAGGCGTTGCGCTCCCTGGTGGTGGAGCCATCGCCCTTCCTCTCCGACGAGGTGCGCGTCTATCTCGAGAGCACCGAGCAGCACATGGTCCAGGCGATGGAAGCCGTCGACTCGGGCCGCGAGACGACGCAGGGCCTCGTCGAGCTCCACCTGTCGAACGTCTCCTACCGCACGAACGAGATCATGAAGGTGTTGACGCTGATGGCGAGCATCTTCATCCCGCTCACCTTCATCGCCGGCATCTACGGCATGAACTTCGAGTACATGCCCGAGCTGCACAGCGAACGCGGCTATTTCGTCGTGCTCGCGGTGATGGTCACGATGGCGGGGGGCATGGTCGCCTACTTCGCGCGCCGCGGTTGGATCCGCCTGAGCGGCGGGAGGCGCCGGGCCAGGGAACGAGACGATGAGGGGACCGACTCATGATCCTCGAAACAATGGACATCGACGCCTTTGCCTTCCACGCCGGCACCGGCTGGGAGATCAAGCCCGAGGGCGCCTGCAAGGGCGCGATGTGCGTCCCGCTCGGCGGCGGCGACTTCGACCTCGAAGCGACGGCGCAGAAGCTCGGCATGGCGCTCGTGCGCGACGAAGCGAACGACGTCGCCGCGCTCGGACCGGAATCGCTCCACGGCCGCGCGCTGGTCAGCGCGCAGGCGCCGGAGCTGGTGCTCCCCGACCTCGACGGAAACGAGTTCCGGCTCTCGTCGCTGCGCGGGAAGAAGGTGCTGCTCGTCGCTTGGTCGCCCTATTGAGGCTGCCGCTTCGACCTGCCCGGGTGGCAGGCACTGCGCAGCGAGCTGCATCCCCAGGGCGTCGAAGTGGTGACGGTGTCGCTCGAGCTGAGCGGGCCCGACGCCTCGCGGCCCTTCATCGAAGCCGCGTCGCCGGAGCATCCCTCGCTGCTCGATGCGACGCACCAGATGGACGCACTCTTCGGCGTCGTGAACATCCCGAACGTCGTCTGGATCGACGAGCAGGGCGTGATCGTGCGGCCCGCCGAGCCGGGCTGGCCCGGGCCGCTCGCCTATCCCGAGTCGATGGTGAAGATGATGATCGAGCGCGCGCAGCAGGCGGCGGAATCGGGGCGGCCGATGCCCGACCTCCAACGTCTGCTCGGCGGCGGTCAGGACCGCGACAGCTATCCCGATGCGATCCGCGACTGGGCCCGGAGCGGTGCGGAGAGCCGCTACGCGATGACGCCCGACGAGGTGATCGCCGCGTCCCAGCCGCGGTCGCAGGACGAGTCGCAAGGCGCCGCGCACTTCGAGCTCGCCAACCACTTCTGGCGAACGGGTCGGCGCGACGCCGCGATCGAGCACTTCAAGGCCTGCCACCGGCTCCAGCCCGACAACTGGACGTACAAGCGTCAGGCATGGTCGCTCGTCGGCAACGAGCGCGATCCGGGCGAGATGGGTCGCTTCTCGCAGGGCCCGCAGCCCGGCGAGGAGGCCGACTGGCCCTTCGAGGGGAGCTTCGACGCCGACGTCGGCAAGCTCGAGCCCGGGGAGTACTACCCGAAGACGCTTTGAGCGGCGTGGCTGCTAGGCGCCGCCCAGCCAATCCTTCGCCAGGCGACTGATCTCCGCGAGACCCGACACGAAGAAGTGATCTGCACCGGCGATGACTTCGAGGCGGCGGCGCTCGTCGGCGGCGAAGATCGCGCGCAGCTCGTCGATCGGGGCGAAGGAGTCGTCGTCGCCGACGATCGCGAGCGCGCGGCCGCGGAAGCCGGCGAGTGTCTCGGCTGAGAGCAGCGCCGGGGGCGGCGCGACCAGAAGCAGCCGGCGCACGCGCGGGTTCCGCGCGGCCACGCGCACGGCGGTCGCGGCGCCGAAGGAATATCCCGCCGCGACGAGCGGGCCGGGGGCCGTCTCTTCGAGATAGGTGAGGGCCGCGTCGTAGTCGGCGTCTGCGTCGGGCGCGTCGC
>JAHEJV010000431.1 GCA_024638705.1 Deltaproteobacteria bacterium
CGCGCGACACTCGTCGAGCAGGCGCAGGTCTTCCTTGTAGAGGTCGGGGTTCTCGTCGATCTGCTGGAGGTTGAAGGTGACGATGCGGCCCGTCTCGCGCGCGAGGTCCTTCATCCACGGCATCTCCTTCGGAACGTCGCGGTGGGTGAGGGACATCTGGAAAACGCCGGATCCGTGTTCGGCGAGCGCGCGACCGATGCCGAAGAGCTCTTCGCGTGCGGCGAAGGTGCCGGGGACCGGCACGCCTTCCTTCGTGTTGTGCATCTCGGTGCGCGACGTCGAGAAGCCGAGCGCGCCGGCTTCGAGCGCTTCGCCGACGATTGCTGACATCTTCTGGATGTCTTCGGCGGTGGCGTTCTGGTTGTCGATGCCGCGCTGGCCCATCACGTAGGCGCGCAGCGCGCAGTGGGGAACCTGCACGCCGAAGTCGAGCACGTGCGGACGCCGCTCGAGCGCGTCCATGTACTCGGGGAAGCTCTCCCACTCCCACGCCATCCCTTCGTGCATCGCCGAGCCGGGGATGTCCTCGACCGCCTCCATCAGCTCGATCAGCTCGTCGCGGAGGCCCTCGTTCACCGGCGCGAAGCCGACGCCGCAGTTGCCCATCACGACGGTCGTGACGCCGTGGAGCGAGGTGGGTGTGAGGTAGGGATCCCAGGTGGCCTGGGCGTCGTAGTGGGTGTGGATGTCGACGAAGCCCGGCGTGACGAGCATTCCCTCGGCGTCGATCTCGCGCTTGCCGCGACCGACGTCCTCGCCCACCGCGACGATCTCCTGGCCCCGGATCGCCACGTCTGCGCGGCGCGGCGGCGCGCCGGTTCCGTCGACGACGGTGCCGTTCTGGATGACGAGGTCGGAATCGCTCATGTCGGGTCCTCAGCGGCAGGGGTTCGGGGGCCGGGACGGGATTCTCGCGCCGTTGCAGGCTTTTCGCATCCGCCCTATATCTGCGGCCCCGATTCACCGAGGAGATCCGACATGACCGGCACCACCATCGACCTCGTCTGGGTCGGCTTCATCATCGGCATCGCGCCCTGGCTCTTCATCGGCGGCGCCGCCGCCATCGGAGCCTGGCGCAACCGCTAGCGTCCGCTAGCGCGGCGGCAACATCCGCCGCTCCTGGAAGTGCGCGAACCACTTCCGGAACATCGCCTCGGTGTCGATCACCTCCCCGAAGCCCGCCGCGCGCAGCTTGACCGTCGAGACGAGCGCCGGCGGAAGCGGCCCATCGTTGCCGTGGGCCATGCAGAAATCGGCGTAGTGGAACGACTCGCCGACGAAGGCCGCGAGGCCCGGCGACGCGAGGCCGTGCCGCTCGCGGACGGCGTCCCACTCGGCCGCCCGCTGCGGCATCGACACCCCGAGACGCTCCGGGGCGTCCGGTCCCGGGGCCATGCCCAGCGCGTCGGCGATCGCCGGCCACACGTTCCGCCACTCGAAGACGTCGCCGTTGGTGACGTTGAAGATCTCGTCGCACGCCGCGGGCTCGCGTCCCGCCCAGTCGATCGCGCGCGCGAGCAGATCGGCATCGACCGCCTCCAGCACCGGCGCGACGCCGCCCGGATAGGCGAGCGGCTCGCCGCGCGCGCGAAGCAGGGCCCCGTACACCCCGATCGCCGGGATCAGGTTCATCGCCGCTCCGATCGAGAAGCCGAAGACGATCTGCGGACGCAGGATCGACCAATGCCACGACGCGCCGCGCTGCCTCGAGCGCAGCCAGTCCTCCTGCTCCCAGTAGAAGTTGGGGATGTCGCGCCGCTCGGAGCGGTCCTCGCGCGCCGGCGTGTCGAGCCGACCGGCATGGGCGCCGTAGGCCTTCGTGCCCTGGAGCAGCGTCACGTGGCGCAGACCGGTGGCGGAGGCGATCAGCGGATCGAGCAGGTTCACGAGCATCGCCCGGTTGCGCGCGATCTGTTCTTCGTCGAACCAGCCGGCGACGAGCCCGGGCTTCTCGTAGAGCGCGGCGTAGACGACGCGCGTCACGTCGCCCAACGAGGCGGTCGCCTCCGCACACGCTCGGGGGTCGGTGAGGTCGAGGGAGAGGAAGCGGGCGCCGGAGGTCTCGGGCGGCTCGCGGCGCGACACGGCCGTCACCCGGAAATCGCGCTGCTGTGCGAAGTGGCGCATCGCCGCGTTGCCGACCACGCCGGTCGCGCCGACGATCAGCACGTGTTCCGTCATCCGCGCAGGATACGGGAAGCGCGGCGAGGCGCGGTAGAATGCGCGCCGTGGATCGCGCCCTCCCCGCCCACCACTACTTCGGCGAAGAGGTATTCGCGCGCGAGCGCGAGCGGGTGTTCGCCCCGAGCTGGCACGCGATCGGTCGCGTCGACCACCTCGCAACGACCGGCGCCTGGCGCGCGCTCGACCTCTTCGGCGAGCCGATCGTGCTGGTGCGCGACGACGCCGGCGATCTGCGCGCGTTCTCGAACATCTGCCGTCACCGCGCGTTCCCCATCGTCGCCGGTGAAGGGGTGTCGAAGCGACTCACCTGCCCCTACCACCGCTGGTCCTACGACCTCTCCGGGAAGCTGCGCGCCGCGCCGTGCATGGACGCCGTATCCGGTTTCTCCCGCGACGACCACGCGCTCCCCGAGCTTCCGCTCGCCACCTGGCAGGGCTTCGTGCTGGTGAACCTCGATCGCGAGGCCACTTTCGACGCCGCCGCCTTGAGTCCGGTCGACGACCTGCTCGCCGACTGGAACTTCGCCGACCTGCGCAGCCTGCCGCCGCTCGAATACGACTCGCCGTGGAACTGGAAGGTGATGGTCGAGAACTTCATGGAGTCGTATCACCACCTCGGCGCGCACGCGGAGACCCTGCAGCCGCGCAATCCCGCCCAGGGCACGCACGCCCTCGATCTCGACGGCCCGTTCAGCGTGCTCGAGAACCCGGCCGCCGACGGCGCGGATCCGTTCTGGGTGTTCCAGGTCTTCCCCACCCTGCTCTTCTTCCTGCAGCGCGGCGCGATGCCGGTGGGGGTGTGGTACGAGATGGCGATCGATGGGCCCGGGCACTTCCGTCTCCGCATCCATCCGCTGCTTCCGCCCGAACACGCCGGCACCGAGGGCATCGCCGCGCTGGTGAACGAGACGGTGGCGGCGGTGCATGCCGAGGACATCCCGATGTGCGAGGGCATCCAGCGCGGATTGCGCGCGCAGCTCTGGGAGCCCGGACCGCTCGCGAACCAGGAGCAGACGCTCGTGCGCTTCCACCGCTATCTGCGCGAACGGCTCGGCGGGTGAAACGGCTCGATCCGATGCCCGGCGCTCTCGTAGGAGGCGCGGCTACGGGGCCACGAAGACGTGCGAGATCATCGTCGTGCCCTCGAAGACCGCACGATCCTCGACGTG
>JAHEJV010000432.1 GCA_024638705.1 Deltaproteobacteria bacterium
CGCCGCGGGGACGACCGGGATCGGCTCGCGCGTGAGGTCGATCCCGAACTCGAGGCAGCGGCGGTAGATGTTCGGGAAGCGGTCGCGCAGGTAGTCGGCGTCGCGGTGGGTGATGTCGAGGTGCACCCACTCGTCGCCGGTGCGCTTGAGCGCGGCGTCGGTCGCGCGGGCGACAATGTCGCGGGGGGCGAGATCGGCCTGGGCGTGGACGTCCTGCATGAAGTCCTCGCCGGCCTGGGTCTTGAGGATGCCGCCTTCGCCGCGCAACGCCTCGCTGATCAGGAAGGACTTCGCCATCGGGTGGTAGAGACAGGTGGGGTGGAACTGGACGAACTCCATGTTCGCGATCGTCGCGCCGGCGCGATAGGCCATCGCCATGCCGTCGCCCGACGCGATGTCCGGGTTGCTCGTGTAGAGATAGACCTTCCCCGCGCCGCCGGTGGCGAGCAGCGTCACCCGCGCCTGGAAGCGCATCACGCAGCCGTCCTCGCCCAACACGTACGCGCCGATCGTCCGGTTCGGACCGCTCCAGCCGGCCCTCTCGCTGGTGAGCAGATCGATTCCGCAGTGGTCTTCGAAGAGGGTGATGTTGGGATGGGCGCGGGCGCGCGACAGAAGCACGCGTTCGATCTCGCGGCCGGTGGCGTCGCGGTGGTGGAGGATGCGGCGGTGGGAGTGCCCGCCTTCGCGGGTGAGGTCGAAGCCGGCGGGCTCGGGGGCGCTCGCGAGGTCGAAGTCGGCGCCGAGCTTGAGCAGCGCGTCGATCATCGCCGGACCGCGCTCGACGACGCGACGCACGACGTCCTCCCGGCACAGTCCGTCGCCTGCGACCAGGGTGTCGCGGACGTGGGCGTCGAAGGAGTCGTCGCCGCCCTGCACCGCGGCGATGCCGCCCTGGGCCCAGTTGGTGGCGGAGTCCGCCGCCCGCTTCTTCGTGACGATCGCGACCGTCGCGTGCTCGGCGGTGCGGAGCGCGTAGAAGAGCCCCGCGATCCCGCTGCCGAGGACCAGGACGTCACTGCGAAACGGCGTGGGAGGGGGTTGGGGCAAGGAGGAGACCGGTGCGGTCGAGGGCTAAGGACGGCCGCCAGCGCCGCCGATACGGGCGGAGCGATGGACCGCCTGGATTCTATCCGCGAGCTTGCGCGTCGGGCAATCGCCCGAGGGGAGATCCTCGCCTTCGCGGGGCTGGCCCTCGCGGCCCTGCTGGCGCCTGGCGAAGCACTCGCCGGCGGCCGGGTGGGCGGGATCTACAAGTACGTCGACGAGCGCGGCGTCACCCATTTCACGAATCGGCCCCGAGGGGACCGTCGCTTCAAGCCCGTCGAGGTGTTCGGGATGGCGCGTCCGATCCCGAAATACAAGGCGCCGAAGACCACCCGCTACGACCCCCTCATCCACGCGACCGCGGCGCGCACGGGCGTTCCGCCCGCCCTGGTGAAAGCGGTGATCGCCGCGGAGAGTGCGTTCAACTCGCGTGCGGTTTCGGTGAAGGGCGCGCAGGGATTGATGCAGTTGATGCCCGCGACCGCGGCGTCGCTCGGTGTGCGCGACGCGTTCGTGCCGGAAGAGAACGTCGCGGGAGGCACCGCGTATCTGCGCGAGATGATCGATCGCTACGGCGATATCTCGCGCGCACTCGCGGCGTACAACGCCGGACCCACGGCCGTCGATCGCTATGGCGGCATCCCCCCGTATCGCGAGACACGGGCTTACGTCGAGCGCGTTCTGACCTACTATCGCCATTATCATGGCGACTTTCCTCGATAGCGCCTCCGCCGGAAGCGCCGAGACCGCGGAAACGGTCGCCAGCGCGGGGTCCGACGCGTCGTCGCATGGGTCGGGTCGCAACGATCCCAAGGGAAGTGGGGCGCCGACGCTCTCGCGCCACGCGATGCGCGCGGCTGCGGACGCAGCCGACGAGACCGCCGAGCTGATTCCCGCGCCGTCGCTCGAGCCGTCTCCGCAGGCGGACGAGATCGCGCAGACCCCGCCTCCGCCCGTCACGGAATCAGCCGCGGGCGCCGAGACGTTCTGGAATCTGCCGAACACGATCACCGCGATGCGCGCCGCCGTCGTGCCGGTGATGCTGCTCCACCCGTTCTTCCCGAGCGAGACGGGCAGCGCGGTGATGGCGTGGATCTTCATCGTCGCCGCCGTCTCCGATCTCGTCGACGGCTGGCTGGCGCGCCGCGGTCAGCAGGTGACCCACATCGGCAAGCTCCTCGATCCGCTCGCCGACAAGCTGCTCGTCTCGACGGCGCTGATCGTGATGCTCGCCATGGGACGCATCCCGCTGTGGGCCACGTGGATGGTGGTGACGATCGTCGGCCGCGAGCTGGCGGTGACCGGACTGCGCGGCATCGCGTCGGCGGGCGGACAGGTCGTGGCCGCGTCGCGGCTCGGGAAGGTCAAGACGGTGACGCAGAACATCGCCGTCGGCGCCTTGCTCTTCCACTTCACGACGATCGGGCTGAACGCGCAGACCGTCGGCCTCGTGTTCCTCTTCATCGCGACGACGCTCACGATCGCGTCGGGCTACCGCTACTTCCGCGACTACTTCCGATCGCTCGGACGACCGACCGCCTGAGCGGCGCGTGGGCCGGGGCGATGCCGCAAGCGTCGCGCCGAGGCCGCTTCCGGGCCCTCCACCGCGCCCTTGACGCGGGCCCAGAGCCCTCCATACTCACGCCTCCCAAGCTTTGCCGAGCACGAGTAGCTCAGTTGGTAGAGCGCCACGTTGCCAACGTGGGGGTCGCCGGTTCGAGCCCGGTCTCGTGCTCCAGAAAGAGAAACGCCCTCGGCCGAACAGGCCGTGGGCGTTTTCTTTGCGGGTGGGCGCGGGGCCTGGAATACAGCCAAAGTGCGGCCACGAACGAGCGTGGCGGGGTGGGGCGTCGCCGGGAACCCCGCGATGAGTCATCAGCGCCTTCGGTGAACGACGCCTGGCGGATCTCTCCTGTCGACCGCCGGCTCTCCGTGCCGGGGGCGGCCCTTCATTTCGCGCCGAAGCGCTTCGAGGGTTTCGATATCGGAGAGGAGGCGAGCCGCCGCGGCACTCAGCGAACCCAACGCAAGCTGCGCACCTAGATCGGTTTTGATCGAGACGTTCTCCAAAGCCAGCTCGGTCAGAGTCGTGTCGATCTCGGGATACGCCAGCACGGTTCTCCCCCGCGGTGCCACGTCGAGGTCCACCGCGGGGCCGCCGCCGAGAAGCGGGATGCCGCGATAGCGCGCAACCGACGCGATCTCCTCGAACCGGCCGAGCAGCCTCTGGAACTCGGCATCGAGCGCGGCCCTCGCACCGGCAGCGAGCGTTCCGTTCGCGGCTTCGATCGCCAGG
>JAHEJV010000433.1 GCA_024638705.1 Deltaproteobacteria bacterium
GCCGCGATCGTCGAACGACGGTGGTGGTGGACGCGCACGGCGCGGCCAGCAGCAGCGGCGACGGCGCGGAGGAAACTCTCGCGGGTCGCGGCCGAGCGCTTCGCGCTAGTCGACATGCAGGGCTTGGGGGCGGGTCCCATACAGGGACGTCGCCTACCAGGCCGGCGCACATCGCCTGTTCTTCGGGGGCACATGGCGCGCTGAACATCGGCGACGTCCCTGTATGGGACCCGCTCGGTGGGCTGCTTCGCGTCTACGGGCGGATGATGACCCGCGTGCCGACTTCGGCGCGTTCGGCGAGGAAGGTGATTTCTTCGTCGGTGAGGGCGACGCAGCCCATCGTCCAGTCGATGTGCTCCGTGTCGCCCTCCCAGCGTTCACCCTCGCCGTGCAGGCCGATCTCGCCGCCGAGCGGGGTGTCGCCGGGCGGTTGTTCGCCCAGCTCGTGGGCCGCGGCGATGCGTCGGTAGTCGGCGGCGGTGATGCGTCCCTGGACGTAGGCCCACTGCGCGTCGGATCGCGACGGGTAGTCGATCGGCAGGAAGAGGTGGAAACGGCTCTCGCGGGCGGGGGCGCTCACGCGGTACTCGCCCTCGGGCGTGCGTTGGTCGCCGGAAAAGAGCTTCGTGCCCTCGTTCATCCGCCCGACGGCCGCCTTCATCTCCATGACGGCGCCGCGTTCGCAGTAGGCGCGCAGGAGCCGCTCGCCCTTCTCCACTTCGATGCGGTAGATCCGCTCGCACGGCGGTGCTTCGGCGATCCGGGCGGGGGGAGGCGGCGGGACGTGGCGCGGGGGCGGCGGCGGCATCGGATCCGTGGGGATGCACGCCACCCACCACAGCGCCGCCCACGCGACGCCCGATCGCCAACCCTTCGCATTGCGCCGGCTTTCTCTACGCTCCCGACTTCCGATGGCCAATCTCGTCCCCAACTGCGTCCGTCCCACAGCGCGCTTCCACCTCACAGTGTCGCTGCTCGTCCTGGCACTCGCCGCCCTCGGCGCGGCCCGCAAGGAGCCCGCCGCGGAGCTCGCGCTGAGCCCCATGTGGGGAATGATCGGCAAGACGCTGATCCGAGACGAGAAGCACACGCTCCTCGACGTCGCCTACGACCACCGCCTCGGCTACGAGGCCGTGAAGCGGCTCAACCCCAGCGTCGACCCGTGGATTCCGCTGCCGGGCACCGTCGTCCTCCTGCCCACCCAGTACATCCTCCCCCACGTCGACCCCGAAGGCCTCGTGATCAACATCCCGGAGATGCGCCTCTACGACTTCACCGTCCGGGAGGGGCCGCCCGAGGTGTTCGCGCTCGCGATCGGCGACATGGCCGACCCGTCGATCCTCGGCGACTTCCGGGTGGGCGAGAAGCGGAAGGACCCGGTGTGGACCGTGCCGAAGTCGATCCGGGAGGAAGAGCCGCACCTGCCGGCCGCGGTGCCGCCCGGGCCCGACAATCCGCTCGGCAGTCGCTGGATGCGCGTGGGCAACACGTCGTACGGCATCCACGGCACCGACGTGCGTTGGTCGATCGGTCGCCAGGCCACCCACGGCTGCCTGCGACTCTACGAAGACGAGATCCAGCGACTCTACGCTCGCATCCCGCGCGGCACGCGACTCCAGATCGTCTATCAGATCGCGAAGTGGAGTCGCGAGGGGCGGCACCTCTACGTCGAGGCCCACCCCGACCCCTACGGCCTGCGTCCCGACCGCCTCACCACGGCCCTCGAAGTGCCCCGCACGCAGGGTTTCCTGCGCTGGGTCCACTTTCCGAGCCTGCGCGCCGCCCTGGAGCAGGCGCAAGGTGTTCCTGTGGTGGTCGGGACGCTGCCGCCGGAGTCGTCCGACTAACTCGACGAGTCGCTACTTGGAGACGGACTTGTTGAACATCGCGTCGGCGCGGCGTGCCGCGTCGTCCGCGCTCTGGGCGGCCTGACGCGCCTGCGCTGCGGCGTCCGCGGCGTTGCGCTCGGCGGCCGCGGCGCGCGCGTCCACCTGGTCGACCTTGCCCTCGAGCGAGCTGACGCGACCTTCGAGGTCGGCCACGCGGCCCTGGAGCGAGTTGAGGTCACCGCTCGAGGCGCACGCGCCGAGCATCAGGGTTCCGGCACCGAGCGCCGCGAGACGAATCATCTTGTTCATTCGATCCTCCAATGATGCCGGCCGGGCGGGCTTTCTTTGCCATCGCCATGGTTGCCGGCGTTTTCGAATTCCTGTGCAGCATCTTTGCACGAACCGGACCGGAATCCTCCGCCGCTTTCGCGTGGGCTCGTGCAACAGGACGCCGTCTGGCGTCCCGCGCCGGCGGAAAATCCTACAAAAGTGTTTCCACCGCCAGTGGCTTCGTGCATTCCGTGCAGAGCGTCGACACGGCCCGGGCGGATTCAACCCTCTCCCTCCTCGTGCCGATGCGAAACGCGGGTGCGTCGCTTCGGCGCCACCGCCCAGCCGAGGAGCCAACCCATGTTCGTCTCCCACCCGCGACTGCGTCGACTCGTGCTTCTCGCCCCCGCCCTGCTCCTGGCAGCGGGCAGTCAGGCCGAGGACGGAGCCGCGGGGTCCCCGGGAGACCCCGATCGCCATCGCGGGGAGACGATCGACCCCGAAAAGCGGGGCGCGATCCCCTCGGATCCGGACGCTCGGGTCGAATCGCCTTCCGACCTCGAGGAGTTCGAGAGCGATCTGGAAGCCCGGACCGAGCCGATCGACGAGGGCGAGCGCGATGCGGCCGTGGTGCGGCCCACTCCAGACGAGGAGATCGAGGCGGCGCGACGCCGTGTCGTCGCGGCCCACGAGCGACTCGCCGAGGCGCGCGAGCGTTATGGCCGGATGCAGCGGGACAACTATCCCCGCGGCGATGCGCGCGCGGAGATCATCGCCGAGCGCGACGCGGCGCGCGAAGCGCTCGACCGCGCGATGGAAGCACTGCGCGAGCTCGACCCGTCGGCGCCGGCGGCGACCCGGGACTGAATCGGGCGCGGCGACCTAACACCACCGTCGCGCTACCCGGCGGCGCAGCGCAATGGCGGAGAGGGTGGGATTCGAACCCACGGACGCTTGCGCGTCAGCGGTTTTCAAGACCGCCGCCTTCGACCGCTCGGCCACCTCTCCGCGGCGAAAGGCTACCGCTTCGTCCGGAAGCGGGGAAATCTTGCGAGCGACGAGCGGACTTCCGCCCTGTCGCTCATTCGCACTCGGCGCACCCCGCATGAGAAGCTCGCCCGCCAAGGGAGGGAACTCCATGCGTGCTGTCGAGATCTCGGGAGCGGTCCGACGTCCCAGGACCTCTTCTTCCGCGTGCGGTCGCGCTTCCCGGTCCCCCAACCCTCGACCGGCCTGCTCTC
>JAHEJV010000434.1 GCA_024638705.1 Deltaproteobacteria bacterium
CGTGGATGACCTCGGTGGCCCCGAGCACCGGGGCGATCGGCGCGTGGGCGCAGCCGAGGGAGAGCGCCGCGCCGACGAGGGCGGCGCAGCGCAGGGTGCGGAAGAGGCGACGGGTTTCCGGCATCGAAGCGGGCACGGCGGGCGCCGAGCGTACCGCGTCTCGAGCCCTCGGAATAATCTCGATCAAATTACCGTATTAATCGTTGTAACCTTCTTTGATCTCCAGCATCTATTCACGAAATCAGGGGAAAATTCCCTGGTTCAAAACTAGGGATATTTTGCCAGCGCCGTCGGGGCTGCCTATCTTCCTGCTCTCGGCGCGGGTCATTCGCACCGGACAGTGATGCCGTAGAATGCGGGCGGCGCCCCGCCCCACTCGCGGCGCCCACTCCTCCACATGCCATTTCGACCCGCATCGCGGATCGACTCGGGAGACTCATGGCTGGCGACAACGCACATTCCGACGGTTCCTCCTCGTCCTGGAAGGACCAGCTGAACGAACGCATCGACGCTGGCTGGGCCGAGGAGATCGATCTCTTCGAGAGCCAGCTCGAGCTGCGCAAGAGCGGGAAGCTCGAGGAGAAGGTCTTCGCCGAGACGCGCCTGCGACGCGGTGCCTACGGCCAGCGATACGACAACGGCAAGCGCCACGACGGCATCGAGGAGCGCGCGCTCGCCTTCTCCGACAAGCCCACGAAGGGCCCCGACACCGTCTGGGACGCGCCCGGCATGCAGCGCATCAAGATTCCGTTCGGCGGGGTGTCGCCCGATCAGCTCGACGAGCTCGCCGCCCTCGCCGAGGAGTACTCGGACAACATCATCCACATCACCACGCGCCAGGACGTCCAGCTCCACTTCGTCCACATCGAGGACACGCCCGACCTGATGCGTCGCCTCGCGGCGCTCGGCATCACCACGCGCGAGGCCTGCGGCAACTCGATCCGAAACGTCACCGCCTGCCCGCTCGCCGGGGTCTGCAAGACCGAAGCCTTCGACGTCTCGCCCTACGCGGGGGCGCTGATGCAGTTCCTGCTCGGTCATCCCGACGTGCAGGACTTCGGCCGCAAGTTCAAGCCGGCCTTCTCGGGCTGCGAGCACGAGGCCTGCGGCCTCGTACAGCTGCACGACGGGGGTTATGTCGCGCGCGTCGTCGACGGCAAGCGCGGCTTCAAGGTGGTCGTGGGCGGCGGCCTGGGCGCCGTGCCGCATCAGGCGAAGGTGCTCTCCGAGTTCACGCCGGAAGAAGAGCTGTTGCCGTTGATGCAGGCGGTGTCGCGCGTGTTCGCGCGGCTCGGCGAGAAGCAGAACCGCGGCCGCGCGCGCATCAAGTTCCTCGTCGCGAAGCTCGGCATCGACGAGTTCCGCCGCCTCGTCGAGGAGGAGCGCAAGACGCTGCCCCACGACGATCGCTGGACCGCCTTCCTGAAGGACATGCCGCACACGCGCGGCGAGGCCGTGCGCGAGGCCGGCCCGCAGATTCCGCAGGAGGGACGCGGCGCCGGCTTCGAGGAGTGGCTCGCCACCAACGTGAGCCCGCAGCGTCAGGCCGGTTATTCGGTGGTGATGCTCAACCTGCCGCTCGGCGACCTGACGGGCGACCAGGCGCGCGGGCTCGCCGACATCGCGCGCAAGTACGTCGGCGACAACCTGCGTACGACGGTCGAGCAGAACATCGCCCTGCGCTTCGTTTCCGATACCGATCTGCCCGCCCTGCACGGCGAGCTGGCGGCGATCGGCCTCGCGGCGCCCGGCGCGACGACGATCGTCGACGTCACCACGTGCCCCGGCACCGACACCTGCAAGCTCGGCATCTCGGCCAGCCGCGGCCTCGGCGGCGAGCTGCGCCATCAGCTCGCGGCGAAGTCGGCGACGCTCCCCGAGGCGATCAAGAATCTCAAGATCAAGATCTCGGGCTGCTTCAACAGCTGCGGACAGCACCACGTCGCCGACATCGGCTTCTACGGCAACAGCCGCAAGATCGATGGCCGCACCGTGCCGCACTTCCAGGTGATCCTCGGCGGTCAGTGGACGGAGAACGCGGGCAGCTATGGCCTCGCCGTCGGTTCGGTGCCGAGCAAGGCGGCGCCCCAGGTGGTGGACGCGCTCACCGACGCCTACGCCCACGGGCGCGAGAGCGGCGAGAGCTTCCAGGCGTGGATCGCGCGCATGGGCAAGCGCAACGTGAAGGAGATCATCAAGCCCTTCATGCCGGTGGCGCCCTACGCGGAGGATCCGTCCTTCTACAGCGACTGGAGCGACGTGCGCGAGTTCACGATCGGCGACCTCGGCGTCGGCGAGTGCGCCGGCGAGGTGGTGTCGCTCTTCGGCATCGAGGTGGTGAAGGCCGAGAGCCAGAGCTTCGACGCCCAGGTGGCGCTCGACGAAGGCGACGCCGACACCGCGGAAGAGCTCGCCTACGCCGCGATGCTCTCGGCGGCGCGCGCGCTCGTGCGCACCGAGTACATCGACGTCACCGAGGATCCCGACCACATCGTCGGTGAGTTCAAGACCCGCTTCTTCGACACCGAGCGCTTCTTCGACCGCTTCGCGAAGGGCACCTTCGGGCGCTACCTGCTCGACCGCCACGCGAACGGCAGCGGAGCGGTCACGGACGAAGTGGCGTCCCAGCGCATCGAGGAGGCGCAGCTGTTCATCGAGGCCGCGCACGCCTGCGAGGCGCGCGAAACGGCCGCGGCGGCGCAGGCGCCGCCGATCCCCGGCGCCGCGCCCGGCGCCCCGGCGGAAGCCTGACCGAGAGACTCATGAATCCGAAACGCATCGCGATCAAGCTCTTCACCGCCCGCGACGTCGGGCTGCACGAGATGTCGCCCTTCATCGGCGTCTTCCACCGCTTCATCCAGGAAGCGGCGGTGCCCGGTCTGCTGCTCGACGTCGCCGACTACATCCACGTGCCCGACGGGCCCGGCGTGATCCTGATCGGCCACGACGTCGACTACGGCATCGACCGCACCGGCGGACGCAGCGGGCTGCTCACCGTCCGCAAGCGCGCGGGCGACCTCGACGCGGCGGCGCTGTTGCGCGAGACGCTCGGGATGGCGCTCGCCACGGCGAAGGCGCTCGCGGACGACGACTCGGTGTCGCTCGGTTTCGCCTTCGACGAGGCGCTCGTCGCCTTCCCCGACCGCCTCGCCGCGCCCAACACGGCCGAGTCGTTCGAGCTGATGAACAAGGAGCTCGAGCCGGCTCTGCGTCGCTTCTTCGGCGATGCGATCGGCATCGTCCACGACTCGTCCGACGACCCGCGCCGCATGCTCGGGCTGCGCATCACCGGCGGCGCGGGCGATCTCGACGCCGTGCTCGCCAACGTGGAGAA
>JAHEJV010000435.1 GCA_024638705.1 Deltaproteobacteria bacterium
TCGCTGATGGACGTGTTCACCATCCTCGTCTTCTTCCTCCTGGTGAACTCGGCCAACAACGAGGTGCTCGAGACGCCGAAGCAGATCACGCTGCCGGCGTCGGTCGTCGAGGACAAGCCGCGCGAGACGGTGGTGATCTTCGTCAGCACCGAGCAGGTGACGGTGCAGGGCGAGCCCGTCGTCTCGGTGGCGGACATCGTGGCCTCCGAGCGACAGAACATCGCGCCGATCGCGCTGCGCCTCGCCGAGGTTTCCGACAGCATCATCGGCGCGCGCACGGCGGCCGCGGCGGAGAGCAAGGAAGTGACCCTGCTCGTCGACCGCTCGGTGCCGTTCAACGTCGTGAAGCGCGTGATGTCGACCTGCACCAGCGAAGGCTTCCTGCGCATTTCGCTCGCCGTTCTCCAGAAGGCGCCTCCGGGCGCCGAGCCCGCCGCGGGCACCCAGACGGCGCAGAGCTAGGGCGGGGCCCGTGTACGAAGAACCTCCTCAGGACGAGCAGGCCCTCCGCGCCGAACTCTCGCAAGCCCGCGAGCGCTTGGACGGACTGCTGCGCGATCTCGGCGCCGTCGATGCCGAGCTCGAGGCGGTCGCGCCCGAGCGTCACCAGTACCGCCTGCTCGAGCAGGTTTGTGGCTCGCTCGAAGAGCTCGAGGAGATCGGCGCCGCCCAGCTCTTCTGGAACGGCAGCGCCGACACGACCACCCCGCGCGAACAGATCCGGTCCGCGCGAGGTCGCGTCGACTCGTTCCAGAAGCGCCTCGACGAGATCGAGGTGCGCCGCCAGGCGATCGTCGACGAGATCGAGCAGGCCGAGGAGAGCACCGACTGGCTCGAGGACGACGTCTTCGAGGCGGAGCGCCAGGCCGAAGCGAAGAAGCGCGAGTGGGTGATCGAGCGCGACATCGACGGCCTCCCGATCCGAGCGGCGACGATGCCCTGGAGTCGCGGCGGCGAGGACGACCTCCGCTTCCGCAAGAACCTGGGCATCGCGCTGCTGATCAGTCTGCTGCTCGCGATCGTCTTCCCGATGATCGACCTCCCGCTGCCCGAAGCCTGGGAAGTGGAGGAGGTGCCCGACCGCTTCACGAGCCTGATCGAGCAGAAGATCGTGCTGCCGCCCGCGCCGCCGGTCGTCCAGGAGGTGAAGCCCGACCAGAGGGAGCCGGAGCCGGTCGACGAGCTGATCGCGGAGAAGCCCGCACCGAAGGCCGCACCGACGCCCGACTCGACGAAGAAGAGCGCCGCTTCGAAGGGCATCCTCGCCTTCCGCGAGAAGTTCTCGAACCTCCCGAACGAGCCCGCCGCGAAGCTCGGCGCGGCAGCGAAGATCAAGGACTCGGGCTCCGCCGCACTCGGTCTCACCCAGCGTTCGATGGTGACGACCCAGGCGCCGGGCTCGAGTGGCGGCATCAACCTCGCGAGCCTCTCGCGCGACTCGGGCGGTGGCGGTGAAGGCCTCGCCGGCGTCGGCGTCGCGCGCGCGACGAGCTCGATCGGCGACGGCACCGGCTCCGACCGCCCGCTCTCCGACGGACCCGGCCTGTCGCGCACCGACGAGGAGATCCAGATCGTCTTCGACCGCCACAAGTCGGCGCTCTACCGCCTCTACAACCGCGAGCTGCGCAAGAACCCGACGCTGCGCGGCCAGATGGTGCTGCGCTTCACGATCCAGCCCGACGGCAGCGTGTCGATGTGCGAGCTCAAGTCGTCCGACATGAACGCGCCGCAGCTCGCGTCGCAGGTGGTCGGCCGCGTGAAGACCTTCGACTTCGGCGCGAAGGAAGGCATCCCCGCCATCACCATCCTCTACCCGATCGACTTCCTTCCCGCGACCTGATCCCGTTTCGTCGCGAAGGCACCTGCGCCGGCGCGATCGAAGCATCCGAAACCAACACGAGGAACTCGCGCCAGAACCACCGTCCGAACAACGAGCCATTGGCTCTACACGATTCAGACAAGGGCAAAGCCGCTGAAAGGCGGCGACGCAAAGTCACCGGTCTACCGGACCCCGCCATGAACGGGATCCCAGGACAGCGGGACCGCCGGAATCCAGCCCCTTCTCGACTCGTGGGCTGTCTCTCGGTCCCCACGCCCAAGACCTTGCGTCTGCTCCGGTTGCCGAGGAGAGCATGATTCGAAGCGGTCGAGACAACGCGAGGAAGAGTGGAGCCGGCGCGGTCGCATCCGTGCTGCTCGCGCTCGCGTGCGTCCTGGGCCTGGCTTCCGAAGCGTCGGCCCAGGCATCGTCGTGCTCCGACTTCCCGAACGGCGTGATCGACGGCAACGTCGTGCCGTCCCCGCCCTCGTCGGTCGAGATCGACCGCAACTGCACGATCATCAACTGGCCCGCCTCGAATCCGCTCTCGACGAACTTCAACTTCTTCACCCAGCCCGGCCAGACCAACGTCCGCTACCTGGTGATCTTCGACAACGTCGTCCACACCGGGAACATGTCGTGCAACGCCACGCACGAGCACAAGATCTGGTTCACCAACGGCTCATCCTCGAAGATCAAGTCGGGCTGTCAGAACCTGCTGATCCCGGTCGAGAAGATCGACAAGCAGAACCCAGCCGGCACCACCACCGCGGCGATCGGCGTTCCCTTCACCTATACGCTGACCATCCCGGTCCTCTTCGACCCGGCGACCGACACCGTCATCAACACGCAGGGGTCGGTGAACCGGTTGCACTCGATCGTCGTCACCGACGACCTGAACGCGACCGGCGCCGATCTCAGCTACGTGAGCCACGCGGTCACGTGGCTGGCGGGAAGCAGCCAGAGCGGCCCGGTGCCGCACTCCTTCACGAACGTGGGCGGCTTCCTCACCTGGGACTTCGGCACCCTCGAGATCCCGGCGGGCGACCAGTTCGTGATCGACCTGACGGTGGTGCTCGACGCGACGCCCGCGAACGTTCCCGGCAGCCAGTTCGTCAACACGTCGAAGTGGTCCTTCGGGCGCCTGATCGACGGCGAGTTCTTCGAGCCGTTGCCCGGCGAGAACGGCATCACCGATCCGCTCACGATCGCCGCCCCCGACCTGGTGATGACGAAGACGGGCCCGACGACGCTCGGGCTCACCCTCAACCTCGGCGAAGTCGGCGACTTCTCGCTCGACCTCCAGAACGCGGGCCTCTCCGACGCCTGGGACACGACGATCGTCGACGTGATGCCGGACGGCGCCACCGGCGGCATGTGCGATCTGTCGCCGACGGTCGTCAACGTGCAGGTGTTCGAGTCGGACGGCACGACGCCGGTGTCCGCCCCGCTCGTGGAGGGCGTCGACTACTCCTTCGCCTACACCGCCGCACCCACGTGCGAGATGACGCTC
>JAHEJV010000436.1 GCA_024638705.1 Deltaproteobacteria bacterium
CTTTGCCGGCGGGGGCGAGGATGGTCGTGCCCACGATCGAGGCTCGGAAGAAGAGTTAGTCGGGCGATTACGCCGCGGCCGGGGTCGGGGGTCCTTCCGCGGAATGGCTCGCCATCGCCGACCCGATCCGGGGTCTGCTGGGCCCCAGTCGAGTGCGTGCACGCCGCTCGATTCTGTCGGCTCGCCTGCGCTGAGTTCCACTGCAGGACCCCCGACCCCGGCCGCTCGATCGAGATCGCAGGATCGATCGAGGTGGGTGAAAGGGTGCGGGCGGAGCGGCTTCGCTGCTTCGCTGAGATGGCCCCGCGCCCTTCGGGCGCGCGGTCAGACCTGGAAGATCGTCTCGTCGGGGAGGCGGATGGCGGTCAGTTGGCCGCCGTAGACGGCGCCGGTGTCGATGCCGATGCTGAACGGCTGGTTCCAGCGGACCGTGAGGTCCTGGTTCGGAGTGTGGCCGTAGACGATCGTGATGCCGAGCGTGTGCGGGGCGTCGATCGTCGACCGGTCCCAGAGCAGATCTTCGGCCTTGGCGCGGCGGAGGGCGAAGTCGAGGTCGGCTTCGCGTAGCAGGGCGCGGCCGAGGCCGGCGTGGACGAAGAGGTAGTCGCCCTCGCTGTGGTAGAGCCGGAGCTCGCGGAAGAACTTCTCGTGCGCCGGGGGCAGATCGAGCTTGCTCGGCTGGGGGTCGGGCATCGAGAAATAGCCGTAGCTCGCGAGGGTGCGGTCGCCGCCGTTGGCGAGGAAGGCGTCGCCTGCGAAGTAGGCGTCGCCACGCCAGCCGATGAAATCGAGGAACATCGACTCGTGGTTGCCGGCGAGGAAGATGCACTCGTATTCGTCCGCGAGCGCGAGCAGGCGATCGACGACCCCCTTGGTGTCGGGCCCGCGGTCGACATAGTCGCCGACGAAGACGATCCGGTCGCCGGCGCAGAGCGGCATCTTCGCGAGCAGCTCGTCGAGCCTGTCGCGTTCTCCATGGATGTCGCCGACCGCGTAGAGCAAAGAGATCTCCTAAGGGGATCTTCGGCGGTCTGGAGGGGCGGCTTGAAGCCGCGCTACGCCCGCAATGCCAGCTGGCCGCAGGCGGCCTGGATGTCCGGGCCGCGGCTGCGACGCAGGGTCACGCGCAGCCCCTTCCCCGCGACGATGCGCAGGAAGCGGTCGATCACCTCGTCCGACGGCGGTCCGTACGGACTGTCGGGATGGGCATTCATCGGGATCAGGTTCAGCTTCGACGGGATGCCGTGGAGCAGGCCGGGCAGGCGCTCGGCCTGCTCGGGGGTGTCGTTGACGCCCGCGATCAGCGTGTACTCGAAGAAGACCGGCCGCCGCACGGTGACGGTCTCGAGCCCGCGCAGGGTCTCGAGCAGGACCGCGAGGGGGAAGCGGCGGTTGAGCGGGACGAGCCGGTCGCGCACGTCATCGGTGGCCGCATGGAGCGACACGGCGAGATTCACCGGCACCTGCGCGAGCAGCTCGCCGATCTTCGGGACGAGCCCCACGGTGGAGACCGTGACGCGTCGGGGCGCCATCGCGAACGCCTTCGGATGGATCAGGAGACGGATCGCCTCGACCACCGCGTCGAGATTCAGGAGCGGCTCGCCCATGCCCATGAAGACGATGTTCGAGATCGGCCGACCTTCGGGTGCGTGCTCCCGCATGCGACACACCTGATCGACGATCTCCGCAGTCGTGAGGTTGCGCTGGAAGCCCATGAAGCCGGTGGCGCAGAAATCGCACGCCATCGCGCAGCCGACCTGGGTGGAGACGCAGAGCGTGAGGCGATCCTCTTCCGGGATCAGCACGCTCTCGATGCGCGCGCCGTCCGCGGCGACCAGGGCGGCCTTCGTCGTGCCGTCCACCGAGTGATCGACGCGCTCGACCTCCAGCGCCGAGAGCGACCACTCGTTCCGGATCCGCTCGCGCAGGGCGAGATCCAGATCGGTCATCGCATCGGGGTCCTCGACCCCGCGCGCGTAGAGCCACGACGCGATCTGGTCGGCGCGAAACGGACGCACGCCCTCGGCGGCGAAACGCTCGCGCAACGACTCGATCGAGTGGCTCTTGATCTGGAGGGGATCGGGCACGCGGGCAGGCTAGCCGAAGCGGGCCGGCGCGCGCGGACGAGCCGTCCCGCGGCGCCTATGCTGCCGCCCGATGCGCTTTCGACTTTCTTCGGTCTTGCTCTGGGCCGGCGCGTGCTGCCTCGCGCCTCTGCCCGCCGCGTCCGCGTCCGCGGAGCTGCCCCACATCGTCGTGATCCTCGCCGACGACCTCGGCTGGAACGACGTCGGTTACCACGGCAGCGAGATCGCGACGCCGCACCTCGATCGCCTGGCAGCCGAGGGGGTCGAGCTGCATCGCTTCTACGTCCAGCCCACCTGCAGCCCGACGCGCAGCGGCCTGATGACCGGTAAGTCGCCGCTGCGTCTGGGCATCACGCGACCGATCTCGAAGAACGAGCCGCGCGGCCTGCCGCTTCGCGAAACGATCCTCCCCCAACACCTCGCGCGGCTGGGCTATCAGCCGCTGATGGTCGGCAAGTGGCACCTCGGCCATCACACGCCCGACCAGTTTCCGCAGGCGCGCGGCTTCGAGCACTTCTACGGCCACGTCACCGGCGGGATCGGCTACTGGGATCACAACCACGGCGGCGGACACGACTGGCAGCGCAACGGCGAGACGCTGCGCGAGGAGGGTTATGCGACCCACCTGCTCGCCGACGAGGCGATCCGCGTGATCGAAACGCGCGACCGCAGCCGCCCGACCTTCCTCTATCTCTCTTTCAGCGCGCCGCACCTCCCGAACGAGGCCCCGGACGCGGCGATCGCACGTTATGCCGCGATCGGCGATCCGAACCGGCGCGTCCACGCCGCGATGGTCGACGAGCTCGACCGCGCGATCGGGCGCGTGCTCGGCGCCCTCGACGCCGAGGGAATGCTCGACGACGCGATCGTGCTCTTCTCGAGCGACAACGGCGGCCTCGTACGCGCGGCCGCGCCCGAAGCCATGCAGACCGCGAGCGACTGGATCCTGCGCGCCTTCGACCGGCCCGTCCCGATCGAGGCGCTCGAGTTCCTGGTGTCGAACGTGAACGACGGCGGCAGTGACAACCGGCCCCTGCCTGCCGGCAAGGGGAACGTCGGCGAGGGAGGCGCGCGGGTGCCCGCCGCGATCCGCTGGCCCGGTCATCTCGAACCGTCGCGCTTCGACGGCTTCATGACGATCTCCGACGTGTTGCCGACCCTGCTCGACGCGATCGGCGAACCCGAGGCGATTCCCGATGACCTCGACGGCACCAGCCGTTGGTCCGCCCTGCGCGGCGGGGACG
>JAHEJV010000437.1 GCA_024638705.1 Deltaproteobacteria bacterium
TGCACTCGGTCGACCCGACCGACGCGCGGGAGTTCTTTCGCGAGCTGCGGGAGACGGTGCAGCGGGCGCCGACGCGCCAGGCCTTCGTCTTCATCCACGGCTACAACACCACCTTCGAGGACGCCGCGCGGCGGACGGCGCAGATCGCCTATGACCTCAAGTTCCCCGGCGCGCCCGTGCTCTACAGCTGGCCGTCGGCCGGCACCGTCACCGCCTATCACCGCGACCGCGAGGCGGGCGCGAAGAGCGCCGACCCGCTGGCCGTCTTCCTCGACGAGCTGCGCCTGGAGTCCGGCGCCGACACGATCCACCTGATCGCGCACAGCATGGGCAACCACCCGCTCTCGCTCGCGCTGCGCCAGCTCGTGCCGACGAAGCCGGGAAGCGACCTGCCGCTCTTCGAGGAGATCGTGCTCGCGGCGCCGGACATCGACGCCGAAGTCTTCGAGCAGGAGATCGCGCCGGTCGTCACGGCGGCGGCGAATCGCGTGACGCTCTATGCGTCGTCCCGCGACCGCGCGCTCCAGATGGCGCGCGACTTCCTCGACTTCCGTCGCCTCGGCGATTCGAGCGACGAGATCCCGATCCTCGGCAGCATCGAGACCGTCGAGGCGTCCGGCATCGACACGAGCTTCACCGGCCACTCCTACTTCGGAGAGAACCGCTCGGTGATCTCGGACCTCTACAACCTGCTGCGCAGCCGCGAACCCGCCGGAGCCCGCTTCGGTCTCGTCCCCGTCGACACGAATCGCGGCACGTACTGGCGCTTCCAGCGCTGAATCCGTCGGCGAGCGACACGCGTGCGGCTTCGGATCAGTCCGCGATGGTGGGCCCGGTCACCCGAACGAGACGCACGTCGAAGCCGACGTGATCCTGCAGGGCGGCAGCGGCGGCTCGTGAAGAACGCGAAGACCAAGCGTCGTCACCGGGTCGCTCATCGCGCCTCCGGCAGATCGAGGATGCGCACCGTGTCCGCGACGCTCGCCACCGGGCGCCCCACCTCGCGGCACAGCGCCACCGCCTGATCCACGATCTCGGCGTTGGTCGGCTTGGACGCGGGGTCGAAGTGCTCCTCGAGCCCCACGTGCAGATGCCCGCCACGCTCGAGGGCGAGACGCGCGACCGGCGTCGCGAAGAGGTCACCACCCCACACCGAGACCGACCAGGGCAGCCCCGTCCCCTCCAGCAGGTCGAGATACGCGAGCAGCGCGTGCTCGGTGGGCGGGAGGCCGAAGGACACTCCGGGCTGGGTGGCGAAGAGGCCGTAGTCGGCGCCGAAGTAGAGCTTCACCATCGCGCCGCGCGGGAGCTTCCCCGCGTGATGGAAGGCGAGCACCGTGCGCAGCCAGCCCGGCTCGTAGATCGCCAGCGACGGACCGAGACCGAGCCGCTCGCTCTGGGCGAAGCAGGTGCGCACGTCGTCGTAGGTGTTGGCGTAGACGACGCCGACCGGCAGCCCCTCGGCGTCGGGTCCGCCGATGTTGGTCGAGCCCGGGTCGCAGAGGTTGAGCCGCATGCCGATCTCGCTCGCGAGCACGTCGATGTGCGAGATGCTCTCGGCGATGTCCTGGCCGATGCACAGCGTCGGATACCAGAGCGTGTCCGGCCGCTCGGCGACGATCGTCCGCCACGCGGCGAGGTAGCCCTCCGCACCGTCACGACCGGTACGCTGCATGTCGTCGGCGTGGGCATGGATGATCGACGCGCCCGCGTCGAGACAGCGGAAGACGTCCGCGACGATCTCCTCCGGCTTGCGCGGAGCATTCGGATTGCGCTCCGGTCGCGTCTCTCCGTTGATCGCGGCCTCGATGACGACGGGTGTGGTCATGGGAACCTCCTCGGATGGGCTCCCATCGTATCAGCTCACGCCGCGGCGCTTCCCGACGGTTCCCGCCTTCGTCTCGACTCGTGCGTGCTGCTACTGAGGCTCGATGTGGTTGAGCGACAGCGCAGCGCGCTTGTCGATGCTGTTGTGGAACGGCAACTGCTCCCCCTGGATCATCTCCCGAAGCCTCGGCGCCATCCAGGCGAGCTCCCCGCGCTTTTCCGGGGTCGATGACCGCAGCCGGTACAACAGGTTGGCAATGAGCTGCTCGCGCATTCCGTCGAAGTTCACCTCGTACATCATCTCGTCGAACAGACTCGCGCCGCGATCGGTGGCGAAGATCCGTCGGACGATCTCGCCATGGTCGACGTCCCAGTTGACACCGAGATCGAAGAGGTAGGAGCAGTGCTGGCGGAGCCCCTCGAAGCGCGGATCCTCGTTCAGCCGCTCACGGAGCTGGCGTACCGGCCACAACGCGAACGAGGGCTGGATGGACTGCGGCACCATGTCGATCAAGTCGAAGTGGCCGGTGGAGGCGACGGTGAGGTTGTGCATGTTCTTGAAGTCGCCCACGGGCAGCCGCGTCCGCTCGAGCGGAACGAAGCCGTCCGCGGGGTTGCCGATCGAGATCGCCGAGCAGTCGAACGGGATGAAGGCGCCGCGCAGGGTGTTCAGGAATTCGCTGCCGTGGAGCATCTGGCCCACGCCCGGCATCAAGCGCTTGACGTATGCGGGCAGGTTGCCCTCGGTCAGGCGCTCGCTCTTTCCCCCCGTGAACTCGTTCGGAGTGCGGTCGATGCCGTCGAAGGGCGCTGCGAGGCCGATCGCGAGGGCCACCGGGCTGTAGCGGTGGACGCGACCACTCCGGGGCGAGTAGAGGAAGCGCCGCGATCCCGTCACGCGGACGCGCCGCATCCCGAGCTGCATGGCGCGCAGTGCCACGAGCCCGCCCTGGCTGTGCCCGATCAGGAGCATCCGGGGCGCGAGGGCATCGAAGATGCGATTGATGATCTTGAGCGCCTTGTCGTCGCCGATCGGCTGCGGAGCCCCCTGGTCGTCCCTCTCGAAGTCGGGGAGGAACGACGCGAGCTCGGTCCGGAAGCGTCCCTCGAGATCGACGAAGTGGCGCGCCGTCGACGCCCGCCGCAGATCGGCCCGGCGCGGCTCCGGGATCCTGCGGCTCTCCTTCCGCAGGCGTTCGAGGAAACGGCGATCGGCCATCCGGACCGCGATGTGTTGTGCGACCTCCGAGTCGTCGAGGGAGAAGATCTCCCGGATGACGTGCGGCCGATCCCACTCGTGCCGCGCCGAATCGAGGTGGTCGACGATGCTCTCGATGGTGTGCTTGAACTTGACCGCCCGGGTGACCGACACGTCCTCGAGCTTGCGGCGCGAGTTCTCCTCGAGATCCTGGGCCGCCATGACGCCGAAGTTGCTCCGGGTCGTGACCTTGCGGACGCGCTCCTCGCTCTCCAGATGAGCGGTGAGGCCGCGACCCGACGACGC
>JAHEJV010000118.1 GCA_024638705.1 Deltaproteobacteria bacterium
GATCGCCAAGGCGGCCGGGATGGCGCCCGGCGCGGACTTCGAGGCCGCCGAGGCCGACCAGGTGGCGCGCGCGCTGGGCGAGCACGCGTGGGTGGCGGAAGCCCGCGCCGCGCGGCTTCCCGGCGGCACGGTGGTGCTCTCGGTGCGCGAACGCGAGCCGCTGGCCGTGATCGAGGCGCGCAGCGGACCGCTCGGCGTCGATGCGGAGGGTCGGCCGTTCGCCGTGCTCGACTCCCGCGAGGCGGAGGATCTGCCGCGCTTGCGCTGCGAAGACACGCCGCCGCCCGGCGAAGCCGACGCCCGCATCGCGGAGGCGATCCGCGTCGCGCGCTCGCTGCCGGACCGCGGGCTCGCACTGCCGCGCGAGATCGAGCTCAAGGCCGAGCGCGATCCGGAGGGTCTGGTGCTCCGCTTGCCGGGCCTCGACGCGCGCTTCGTGTTGGGCGATGAAGAGCTGGACGCCCGGGTCGGAAAGATGGCCGAGCTGATGGCGAAGCGGCCCGCCGAGGTAGCGGACGCGGCGCAGGTGGATCTGCGTTTTTCGGGACAGGCCGTCCTGAAGGGAAAGGACGACCCGAAGGGGTCGGCTTGAAAGTGGCGCTGCAACGTGGATGCGTTGCAGTGTCCGGAACGAGCCGCGCGGGAGACCGGCGGTTCCATGTCTCGGGGGGGACAAGAACATGGCCAAGAAGGAAGATCTGATCGTAGGACTCGACATCGGCACCACGAAGATCTGCGTGATCGTCGCGGCGCCCACCAACGGAGGCATCGACATCGTCGGCATCGGCACCCATCCCTCGCGCGGATTGCGCAAGGGCGTGGTGGTGGACATCGATGCGACGGTCGACTCGATCAAGCACGCCGTCGAAGAAGCCGAGCTGATGGCCGATTGCGAGATCAGCTCGGTCTACGCGGGCATCGCGGGCAGCCACATCCGCGCCTTCAACTCGCACGGCGTCGTCGCGGTGAAGGACCGCGAAGTGTCGCCTTCGGACGTGAAGCGGGTGATCGACGCGGCGAAGGCGGTGTCGATCCCGATGGACCGCGAGGTGATCCACGTGATCCCCCAGGAGTTCATCATCGACGACCAGGATGGGATTCGCGAGCCGCTCGGAATGAGCGGCGTGCGCCTCGAGGCGAAGATCCACATCGTGACGGCGGCCGTCACCAGCGCCCAGAACATCGTGAAGTGCGCCAACAAGGCCGGCTTGAACGTGATGGACATCGTGCTCGAGCCGCTCGCGTCGGCGGAGGCCTGCCTCGCCGAGGACGAGCGGGATCTCGGCGTCTGCCTGATCGACATCGGCGGCGGCACGACGGACGTCGCCGTCTACGCCGAGGGCTCGATCAAGCACACCTCGGTGCTCGGCCTGGGCGGCGCGCACGTCTCGAACGACATCGCGGTGGGCCTGCGGACGCCCTTCGACGAAGCCGAGCGGGTGAAGAAGAAGTTCGGCGTCGCGGCGGCGCGCTTCCTCGGGGGCGACGACGTGATCAGCGTGCCGAGCGTCGGCGGTCGGCGGCCGCGCGAGGTGTCGCGGAAGCTCCTGTGCGAGATCATCGAGCCGCGGATCGACGAGATCCTCACCCTGGCGCGCCAGTCGCTGGCGAAGGAGGGCCTCGAGGACCGCATCCCGTCCGGCGTCGTGCTGACCGGCGGCTGCTCGGCCCTCGACGGCGTGGCAGATCTCGCGGAGGAGATCTTCGAGACGCCCGTCCGCCACGGGATCCCGTCGCGCGTCGGTGGGCTCCAGGACGTCGTGCGCGGGCCGATGTACGCCACCGGTGTGGGCCTGGTGCTATTCGGCGCGTCTCAGGATCGCGAGAACACCCGCTTCCGCATCCGCGACGACTCCATCTTCGGCCGCGTCAAGCAGCGCATGCGGGATTGGTTCTTTCAGTTCGAGTAAGCCGGCCGCCCGGAAGGTGGCCGGCGCGCGCAGTCGGGGGATCGGCGGAAGCCGAGCCCCCGACACCACGGACGCCCGAAGGGCGTCTAGTGCGCGAGGCGAAGCCGAGCGAAGTCAAAAGACTGCCTCCGCCCCCCGGAAAGCCTCGCCCCCAGGAATCATCGAGCCCGCGCGCGCGACGACCACCGCGCCGCAATCCTCCGGACACCGCGCCCCGCCCCTGCGGGCGCCCGATCCGAACACCGGTTGACTGCAACGTCGCGACGATCGGATCGAACCCGAGTCGACCCGAGTTCCGACGGCACGACCGCCTCGCAAAGTGCGGAAAAAGACCCGCAATTCCCGCCGAAACACTCACAAGAAACATCGTTTTTCTGTAAGATCGAGCGAAACACGGCCATCGCGCACTGGGGGGTGAGAGCATGGCAAGCAAGCGTTCTTCCGATCGTGGCAACGGTTCACGAACCGGCCAAAGCGAACTGATCGAGTCTCCGGCTCCGGACGTCGAGCCGGAGCGCGAACCGATCGAATTCGAAGAAACCGCGACACACAAAGCGGTCATCAAGGTGGTCGGTGTCGGAGGCGGGGGCGGCAACGCCCTCAACAACATGGTGGTGTCGGGTCTCGGCGGCGTGGAGTTCATCGCCGCGAACACCGATTCCCAGGCACTCCAGCACAACTTCGCACCCGTCAAGATCCAGCTCGGCAGCGAAGTGACGCGTGGCCTGGGTTGCGGCGCCGACCCGAGCAAGGGCCGGGCTTCGGCCGAAGAAGTGCGCGCACGCCTCGCCGAGTGCTTCCGCGACACCGACATGGTGTTCGTCACAGCCGGCCTCGGCGGCGGCACGGGCACGGGAGCCGCGCCGATCGTCGCCGAGGTGGCACGCGAAGCGGGCGCTCTCACCGTCGGTGTGGTGACGAAGCCGTTCCTGTTCGAGGGTCGCGTCCGTCAGCGACACGCCGACAGCGGGCTGGACGAACTGCACCGCGTCGTCGACACGGTGATCACGATCCCGAACCAGCGACTGCTCGCCATCGCCGGCAAGAACACGGCGATGAAGGACGCGTTCAAGCTGGCCGACGACGTGCTGCACAACGCGGTGCGCGGCATCTCGGACCTGATCACGATCCACGGCCTGATCAATCTCGACTTCGCCGACGTCCGCACGATCATGAACGAGATGGGCGTCGCACTGATGGGCACCGGCGTCGCGAGTGGCGAGGATCGCGCCGAGGAAGCCGCCCGCATGGCGATCTCGAGTCCGCTGCTCGAAGACCTGTCGATCGACGGCGCCCACGGCGTGCTGATCAACATCACCGGCGGCCCGGACCTCTCGCTCTTCGAGGTGAACGAGGCGTCGTCGTTGATCCAGGAAGCGGCTCATGAGGATGCGAACATCATCTTCGGCGCCGTGGTCGACGACACCCTGCCCGAGGGCGAGATGCGGGTGACCGTCATCGCAACCGGCCTCGAGGGCGAGCACATGCGCCGCGACGACCGCGATCGCCGCCCGGCCCCGGTGATCGAGGAGGCCGGCAAAGTGATGCCGCTGCGCCGCGAGCCGGTGCCGGTCGAGCACGCGCCCACCTCCGCCGAGCAGACGACGATGCTGCCGCCGGCTCCCGCGCCCGTCGCCGAGCCGGCCCCGGCAGCTCCGGCGCCCGCGCCGGTCGCATCGCCCGTCCACGCGGGCGAGCCGCCGCGCGACGGCCGCAACGAGGACGACTGGATGTCGCCCTTCGAGGACGAGCTCGACGTGCCCACCTTCCTGCGCCGACGCGGAGGCGAGGACGACGAGGAGGAGGACCGGGACACCCCGGCCTTCCTGCGCCGCTCGGCCGACTGACCGGGCGGCCGCCGGCCGCTCATGAACGAACGCCCAGGTGCGCGAAGCACCTGGGCGTTTCTCGTTCCGGGTCGTTCCCGGTGTGATCTGCGCGTCCACAAGCGCGCGAACCGCTAGAACCAGCCTCCGGCTCGGGAGGCGACCCTCGGATCGGCCGATCTACGACGGCCGGCTCAGGCGTAGGCGCGGGCCATGAGCAGAATCAGGCCCACGTAGCCGAGCGTCAGCCACACGTTGTGGTTGCGAAGCGTTCGCGCCACGTCTCATCCCCCATCGGTCCGTCATCGCGCCGAGCGGCGGCGATGCAGGTCCAACCGTCGATCGCTCTCCCCATTTTCGAACGATCGCCCACCGTCTTGAGAGATAGCACTCGCAACTTTGTTCGATGGTGACGGTCGTCACCAAAAACGACGCATTCGCACGACGGCGCCCTCTCGATCGGATGGGCACCCGACCCGGCTAGAGCGCCTCCACCGGTGCGAGGATCTCCGACGCGTTGAAGAAGTAGGAGATCTCGATCTTCGCCGTCTCCGGTGCGTCGGAGCCGTGACCGGCGTTGCGCTCGATGTCGGTGCCGAAGTCGCCACGGATCGTGCCGGCGGGCGCTTCGTTCGAGTTCGTCGGCCCGAGGAGGTCGCGGTGCGCCTGGATGGCGTTCTCTCCCTCGAGCGCGCTGACGACGACTGGCCCCGAGGTCATGAACGCGACCAGCTCGCCGTAGAACGGCCGCTCCCTGTGCACCGCATAGAAGCCCTTGGCGAGCTCCTCGGTCAGGCGGATCTTCTTCATCGCGATGATCTGGAGCCCGGCCTTCTCGAAGCGGGCGAGGATCTCGCCGGCGGCGCCGGGCTTGGCGGTGGCGTCGGGCTTGATGATCGAAAGGGTGCGTTCGATGGCCATGATGGCGCGATTCTCCTCGGCTTTCTCGTTTCGGGAAGGGGGCGGACTCTAGCGGCATCGATCGCGTAGATCGAGACGCAAGCGGCCGCAGGCCGCGCGCCGCGAGGCGCAGCCGAGCAAAGTCGAAAGGGTGCCTCCACCCCCCTCGACGACTCCGCCCCGGAATCATCGAGCCCGTTCCCGCAAAGAACACCGCGTCCGTGCTCCGACCGATTCCCGCCCGGCGCCCTGGCAAGCGGCCGCAGGCCGCGCGCCGCGAGGCGCAGCCGAGCAAAGTCGAAAGGATGCCTCCACCCCCCTCGACATCTCGGCCCCGGAATCATCGAGCCCGTTCCCGCAAAGAACACCGCGTCCGTGCTCCACCCGATTCCCGGCCCATGCCCGATCAAGCGGCCGCAGGCCGCGCGCCGCGAGGCGCAGCCGAGCGAAGCTCAGACGGAGAGGACGATCTTCCCGAAATGCTCGCTCGCCTTCATCACGCGATGGGCGTCGCCGGCTTCGGCGAGCGGCAACACGCGGTCGACGACCGGCGCGATCTCGCCCTTTTCGAGGGCCGCACCGAAGCGCGCCTGGAAAGCCTTGGCGAGCGCCGCCTTCTCCTCGACCGGCCGGGCGCGCAGCGTCGAGCCGATCACCTGGAGCCGCCGCGTGAGCAGGGCGCCGAGGTTGATCTCCGCCTTCGCGCCCCCCATCAGCCCGATCAGCACGAGCCGACCGCCGACGCGCAGCGACTCGAGGTTGCGCGCGAGATAGGGCGCGCCGATCGAATCGAGCACGACGTCGACGCCGAGCCCGCCGGTCGCTTCGCGCGCGGCCGCGGCGAAGTCGCCTTCGCGGTAGTTGACCGCCACGTCCGCCCCGATCTCACGGCAGCGCGCGCACTTCTCGTCGGAGCCCGCCGTCGCGATGACGGTCGCGCCGGCGTGCTTCGCGAGCTGGGTGCAGGCCGTGCCGATCCCGCTCCCGCCACCGTGGACGAGCACCGCACCGCCCGCCGCGAGCCCGCCGAGCTGGAATACGTTGAGGAAGACGGTCAGGTACACCTCGGGCACCGCCGCAGCCTGCTCCCAGGAGAGCGACGCCGGCACGGGCATGAGCGAACCGGCGTGCACCACGACCTGCTCGGCGTACCCGCCCCCGGCGAGCAATGCCATCGCGCGGTCGCCGGGCTTCCAGTCCGCGACGCCCTCCCCGACTTCGGCGACCTCGCCCGCGCATTCGAGTCCGAGGATGTCGGACGCGCCGGGCGGAGGCGGATACATGCCCTGGCGCTGGAGGAGGTCGGCGCGGTTCACGGCGCAGGCGCGCACCGCGATGCGCACTTCGCCCGGGCCGGGCCGCGGATCGGGGGCGTCGCCGAGCTCGAGGACCGACTCGTCGCCGGGTTCGTCGAAGAGGATCGCTTTCATGGCCGGGCAGCGTACGCGCCGCGGCTCACAGCGTCGAGCGCGCCACCTTCGTTTCGACCGCGCGCGCGGCGCCCGTCTCCCCGCCCACGCGACGCGCGTACTCAGCCCGCAGCACGTCGAAGGCGAGCTTGCGACGGCCTTCCGGATCGACGAGGCCCTTGCGGTTCCAGTAGTCCTGCACGCCTTGATAGAGGCGCAGCGGCGAGCGGAAGTCCTTCAACACCCACGGGCTCACCCCGGCCAGATGATCCTGGCGCGCCAGCATGTCGAGCTGCTTCTCGTAGACGAGTGCCTGGTACTCCTCGCTGTAGGCGTGCAGCGCGTCCTCGGGCGCGCGCAGGCCGAGCTTCGCGCCGGCGCCCATCTCGCTGATCACCAGCGGCTTCGCGACGCCGGGATCGAAACGGATGCGGTGCATGTTCTCGAGCATCACCCGGCGGGCGTAGGCGCTCGTGAAAGGGCTGAGCTGCGCGAGCGCCCCGCTGTAGTACCAGCCGAAGTACTCGTTGATCGCGACGACATCGATCACTTCGGCGAGCGGATCGTCGACGACGAAGGGCCAGGACTCGTTCACCCAGCCGAGCAGCGCGGGGACGTAGGAGTCGCGGAAGAACGGGCCGAGCACCTCGCCCCCGGTGAGCAGCGCGGCGGTGATCAGCCGCGAGTCGTCCTGCGCCCGGACGTGGGACGCGAGCTCGGCGAAGAAGCGGTTGCGGTCGTCGCCGGCGGGCGTCTCGTTGCCGAGGCTCCACAGGATCACCGACGCGCGATTGCGGTCGCGGGCGATCATCTCCGAGAGCTGTTGCTTGGCGCGCGCGAGAGTGGCCTCGTCTGCGAAGGCGATGTTCCAGTAGACGGGGATCTCGCCCCAGACGAGCAGCCCCAGGCGATCCGCGGCGCGAACCATCGACTCGTCGTGCGTGTAGTGGGCGAGCCGGACGAAGTTGCAGCCGAGCGCCTTCGCCTCGGCCAGGATCGCATGGGCCTCCGCATCGCCGTGGATGCGCCCGCCGCCGATCACCGAACCGTCGGCGCGTCGGCCCGGCGCGAGCGACTCGTCGTGGATCGAGATGCCACGCAGGAAGACGGGCGCGCCGTTGAGCAGCACCTCGCGTCCGCGCGCCTCGATGCGGCGGAACCCGATCTCGTCCTCCACGCGCTCGCCCGGCACCGACACCTCGAAACGGTAGAGACGCGGCGCTTCGGGCGACCAGGGATCCGGACGCGCATCGTCGAAGGAGAAGCGCGCGCGGCCATTCGCGACCGGGAAGTCGCCGGCGACGGACAACTCGGGAAAGGCGACCTGAACCGTCGGCGGCGGGTCGGAGCCGGCGAGCTTCACCTCCCCCGCGATGCCCGCACCTTCGAGATCGACCGCGACGCTCTCGACGAACACGCTCGGCAGGTGCAGCAGAAGGACGTCGCGCGTGAGCCCGCCGTAGTTCGCCCAATCGGTGGTGGGCGTCGGCACGTCGTCGGCGGCCATCCGGTTGTCGACCTTCACGACGAGCAGGTTCTCGCCGGGCCGAAGGATCTCGGTCACCTCGAAGTTGAAGGGCGTGAAGCCGCCCTCGTGCATCCCGACGAGCTCTCCGTTCAGGTAGACCCAGGCGGCGTAGTTGGCGGCCCCGAAGTAGAGGAAGAAGCGCTGGGCATCGGCGTGCGCGTTCGCATCGAAGTCGAAGCGGCGCGCGTGCCAGACGACGCCCTGGTAGAAGACGAGGCGCGGATCCTGGGTGTTCCAGTCCCCCGGCACCTCGAGGGTGAGCCCGTTCTCGAAGGAGAACTCGCCGAGGTCGGCGGGCTCGCGGGGCTCGACGCCGCGCGGGGCGAGTCCGAGCAGGCCGGCGCGGTCGTAGGGGTCGATCACCGCCTGCCAGGTGCCGTGCAGCTCGGTGTGCGCATGCCCGCGCGGATTCTCGATCAGCGGGTCGGGGCGACGCTCGGCGTTCGCGCGTGCCGACCGCTCGAAGCGCACGATCTCGTGCACCTCCTGCGGCCAATCGCCGAACCAGAGCCAGCCGGTGAGCCCGAGGGCACCGAGGCCGAGGACCAGACAGAGGAAGCCGACGAATGCGAGGACGCGTCCCATGACGCGCCAACGTTAGCCCGCCCCGGCGACCGGGACGGGCTGCGTCGGTCGACGTGGGGCTAGGAGAGGTCGGCTCGCGTATACCCGAGCAGCTCCCGCGCCGTGATCATGCGCTGGATCTCGCCCGTTCCCTCGTAGATGTCGGTGATGCGGACGTCGCGGAACCACTTCTCGAGCAGGTGATCGCGCGAGACGCTCATCGCGCCGAGCAGGTCGATGCAGCCCTGGGTCACCTGGCGCACGACGGTGCCGGTCTTCGCCTTGCACACGCTCGCCTCGAGATTGTTCGGCTCGCCCTCCCCCGAGAGCCAGGCGGCGCGCAAGATCGTGAGCTCGGCCGCTTCGACGAGCGCTTCCAGCTCGAGGAACTTCGCGACCGCGGCCGACTGGCTGTGCGCGCGTCCGCCGTACTCGATCTCGACACCGGCTTTCTCGAGCTCTTCGCGGGTGAAGTCGAGCGCGGCGCGGGCCATGCCGATGCCGCCCGCCGCGACCGCCGGGCGCGTCATGTTGAACGTCTTGAGCACGCCCTTGAAGCCACCCGACGTCTTCTTCGAGATCGACTCGTCGCCGCCGAGCAGGTTCTCGCGCGGGATGCGGCAGTCCTTGAACACGTAGGCCGCCGTGTCGTCGGCGCGGATGCCGAGCTTCTTCTCCTTGTGGGCGACGACGAAGCCGGGCGTGTCCTTCTCGATCAGGAACGACTTGATGCCGGCGCGGCCCGCCGACTTGTCGAGCGTCGCCCAGACGACGACGCCCTGGGCCTTGCAGCCCGTCGTCACGAAGATCTTCTCGCCGTTGATCACCCACTCGTCCCCGTCGAGGACGGCGGCGGTCTGCACCTGGGATGGGTCGGAGCCGCAGCCCGGCTCGGTGATCGCCATCGCGAGCGTGAGGTGCTTCCACTTCTCGTTCTGCTCGGGCGTGCCCGACGCGCGCAGCGCGGCGTTGCCGAGGCCGCCCGGCGCGCGCTTGAGGCGCACCGAGTAGTCGCCCCAGGTCTGACCGGAGGACAGCAGCATGCTGATGACCGGCATGGCGGTGTCTTCGTCGGTGCGGCCGGCGAAGTGGCGGTAGACCGACTCGAAGTCGGCCGACTCCGGGAACTCGTCGGGGATGAACTCCTCTTCGTGCTCGTCGTAGTAACGGGCGTACTTGCGGCAGATGAGCGCCTCGGCGCGCACCTGGTCGAGGAGTTCCTGGTCTTTCGGAGTGAGAGTGAAGTCGATCATCGGGTTTCCTTTGGGAGGGAAGGCCCAGCAAGCGCCCGAAGGGCGCGCGCAGCGAGGCGCAGCCGAGCGAAGTTCGAAGAAGCCTTAGAGGCCGACCGTGCCTTCGAGGACGCCGAGCGTGCGCGCGTTGCGGTACCACATCTCGACGGGGTGCTCGCGGATGAAGCCGTGGCCGCCGAGTACCTGCACGCCCTCGTCGGCGACGAACATGCACTGCTTCGCGGCGTAGGCGCGGGCGTGGTGCGCGAACTGGAGGGCATCCGCTCCCTGCTCGAGCTGACTCGCGGCCTTCCACGTGAGCCAGCGCATCGAGTCCGTCTCGATGTGCATGTCCGAGAGCTTGAAGGCGATGCCCTGCTTCTGCGCGATCGCCTGATCGAAGGCGCGTCGGTCCTTCGCGTACGGGATGGCGTACTCGACGACCGCGCGCGAGAGCCCGGTCATCACGGCGGCGAGAGCGGCGCGCGAGTGGTTCAGCAGACGGCGGATGTCCGAGCCGTCACCCCCGAGTCGCGCCGACGCCGGCAGCTCGACCCGCTCGAGCTCGAGCGTGGCGGTCGGCAGCGCGCGCAATCCGAGGTTCTTCTCGGGCTCGGAGATCGTGAGGCCCTCCGCGTCACGCGGGACGATGAAGGCGTCGTGGCCGCCGTTGTTGCGCGCGACGACGAGGAAGTGGCTCGCGGTGTCTCCAAAGGGGACGAAGCTCTTCGCACCGGAGAGCGCGAAGCCTGCGCCCTTCGGCTCCGCGATCGTGCGCGGGAGCAGCGGCTCGAAGGTCGCGTCGGGCTCGACCCAGGCCAGCGACGCCGCGTGGAACTTCTCGCCGCAGAAGAGCGGGAGCAACTCCTGCCTCTGCTCATCGGTGCCCTGGTCGAGGATCGCGTTGGCGAAGGCTGCGGGAGCCAGCGCGGCCGTCGCGACGGTGGCGTCGCCCCAGGCGAGCTCCTCGGCGACGATCGCGTTGGTGATCGGCGAGCGGTCTTCGCCCGCTCCGCCGTAGGCCTCGGGGATCGAGGTCGAAACGAGACCGAGCTCCCAGGTCTGGTCGAGCAGCTCGCCGGGGATCGCCGACGCCTCGTCGCATTCGCGAGCGGCGGGGCGGATCACCTGGTCGGCGAAATCGTGCAGCGCTTCGCGCACGACCGCCTGCTCTTCGGTGGGTTTGAATGAGATCACGGGGTCACTCCTTTGCAGTGAGTGCGGGGTGGGAGGGAAGAACCTGGTCCAGGGGACGCGCCCGACCTTCGGGCGCCACCTGGTGGAAGAAGCGGTCCATCGCCTCGGGACCACCTTCTTTCAGAAGGAGTCCGCGGCGGAAGAGATCGCGCGCATCGATCAGGCCGAGCGCGACGCCACACCAGACCTGCGCGTCGGCCGTGTACCGGACGTCGGCGCGCACGGCGAAGCCGGGACGCACTTCGCAGATCCCGTCGACGACCTGCACGCTCCAAACGCCTCCGCCGTCGCCCGTGAGACGCAGCTCGAAGGTGAGATCGGTGCCCGCCGTGCGGTCTTCGCGCACCATGAAGGGCAGCGACTCGATCACCGACTGCGCGGACGTCGTCGTGAAGCGCGTCGGGTCGATGTCGAGGTCGCGCAGGCCGTGCAGGATCCACCAGCGACCGATCGCATTGATGATCGGCGCCAGCGACCGTCCCTGCGGCGTGAGCGCGTAGAGCGATCGCGAGCCCTCGGCGACCGACTCGACGAAGCCGTCGGCGGTCAGCTGGCGCAGCCGGCTCGACAGCACACGCGGCGCGATCCCCGTGCGCTTGCGCAGCTCCTGGAATCCGCGATGGGAGACGAGCAGGTGCCGCACCAGGACGAGCGTCCAGCGGTCGCCGATCACGTCGAGGCCGCGACCGACCGGATCGAAGATCGCGTCGGGCCGCGGGACGGCGGAGGGACGGGCGGAGGGCGGAGCGGATGCGGTGGCCATGACGTGATGCAAGATCTATCGGATCACAAATCAGTATTCAATAGATACTTGCTATGATATCCAGAAATCACCCCGTGGGGTGGCGGCGCGGATCTCCGGCGCGGGCTTCCCGGCCCGGGTACGATCCGCACTGCTGGAGGCGGTCAGGGGATCGCCGGCGAGCAAACACCGTTCGCGGGAGGAAAGTCCGGGCTCCACAGGGCAGGAAGGTCGCTAACGGCGACCCGGGGTGACCCGAGGGAAAGCGCAACAGAAACCACACCGCCGATGGCCGTCGATCCGAGTCCCGTTGTGAGAGACGGGGCGCGGGGAGGCACAGGCAAGGTTGAAATCGTGGGGTAAGAGCCCACGCGCGACAGCCGGGTGACCGGCGGCGGGGCAAGCCCCTTCCGGAGCAAGCTCGAATAGGCGCACTGTCGAGGACGGCCCGTCCGAAGCGCTCCTCCGGGAGCGCCAGTGAGCGGGTGAGAGCGCTCGAACGCCGCAGCAATGCGGCGTCTAGATGAATGATCCCCCCGCCGCGGGCCTCGGCCTGCGGCGGTACAGAACCCGGCTTACAGAACGCTTCGGGAGCGATCCCGAACTCGGGGGAAGAAGCGCGAGCCACGCCCCCGAAGCTCCAGCGCGTGTGCGGGGGGACGGTGAACGCCGTCCCCCCGCATCCTTCTCGCGCGGGCGCGGGCGGTCAGAGGTCGCGTCGCAGGCAGATCGCGTGCGCGCGGCGCGCCGGGTCATACGCGCGCCACTTCGCTTCGGGAATCTCGTCGGGCCCGACGCGTCGGAAACCGTGTCGCTCGAAGAAGCCCGCGACGCGCTCGGTCGTGGTGCACGCGAAGACGTAGACATCTCCGCGCTCTTTCGCGGCGTCGCAGAGCGCCGGAACGAGATGGCTGCCGATGCCCTCCCCCAGGAAGCGCGTCAGCGTGTAGAGCGACGCGATCTCCCCGGTGCGCGACTCGGCATGCGGAAGCAGCGCGCCGATCCCGGCGAGGTGTCTTCCCTCGACGAAAGCACCGAACCCGCCGGCGAGCACCCGGTCGAGGGCCGCCTCGTCTCGCTCGGCGAGGTAGCCCTCCGCC
>JAHEJV010000438.1 GCA_024638705.1 Deltaproteobacteria bacterium
GGAGACACCGCGCTCCTGCACCTGCCGGGCGAGCTCGCGGATCGCCTTCGTGGCGCTGGCGCGGTCGTTGCGATCGATCAGGGCGTTGCCGCCGCGGCGCAGGTTGTAGGAGATGCTCGGAATCCATTTCGCCAGCTCGCGTTTCGAGACGTACTTCGGGAAGTGATGGAAGAGCAGCGCACCGAAGAACGGGATGTCGAACATGCTCTGGTGGTTGGCGACGATCAGGTAGGGCGCGCCCGACACGAGCCGCGAATCTCGTTCGATCTCGAAACGAGTGCCCGCCACACGCAACACGCCCATCAACGCCTTCTGCAGGGTTCCGACGACGTACTCCTGGGGACGCTGACCGAACGAACGCGCGATGCGTTGGAGTGGATCGAAGACGAGCAGCGTCCCGCCGAACGCGATCAGGAAGAACGGCGTGACCAGCCAGTCGATCGGCCGCGGACGCGCGCGCGGCCTCGTGGATCCGGATTCCCCAGGCGTGCCCATCAATGGCGAAAGGTACCCGCAGCGGACTCGACCCGCCGCTTCGCGTGATAGGATTCGCGCGGCCGATTCCGCCCCACCCGAGCCCGCATGACCGCCGAGCACCCCTTCCACCGCGTCGCGATCGTCGGCGCCCATCACACGCGTCAGGCGAAGGTGCTCGGCGACGTCTCGGAGCTCGACGTGCTGCTCGACGCGGTCCGCGGGTCGCTGCGCGCGGCGAACCTGACACCGGGCGACGTCGACGGAATCAACATCCGCTCCACCGTCTGGCGTCTCAACCCGCGCGAGTCGGTGGCCTGGTTCGGCGGGCGTCCGATGTGGACCGGGTTGGCGCTCGGCATCGAGGCGGTGATGGAGGCCGCCGCCGCGATCGCGACCGGGCAGTGCGAGACGATCGTCCTCGCCGACGCCCAGGCCGGGGAATACACCCAGCGCGAATCGACCTCGCCGTGGACCCGCCCGACGAACGAGTTCGTCGCCTGCTACGGGCTCTACACCGCGGTCGAGTTCGCGCTGATCGCGCGACGACACATGCATCGCTACGGAACGAAGCCCGAGTCGCTCGCCGAGGTCGCCGCGACGATCCGCAACCACGGCGCGCGCCACCCCGACGCGGTCTTCCACGGACGGCACGTCACGCCCGAGGACGTGCTGGCGTCGCGCATGATCGCCGATCCCTACCACCTCCTCGACTGCGCGATCAACTCCGAGGGCGGCGCCGGCCTCGTGATGACGACCGTCGAGCGGGCGGCCGACCTGGGCGTGACGCCGATCTACGTGCTCGGCGGCGCGATCGAGCGCCAGGGCATGGCCTACGTGACGGCGCCGGTCTGGGACCGCTACGGCCTCTCCGGACGGCGCGCCGCCACGATCGCCTTCGACCAGTGCGGCCTCACGCCAAGCGACGTCGACGTGTGCGAGTTCTACGACCCGTTCTCCTTCGAGCTGATCCGGCAGTTCGAGGCGTTCGGCTTCTGCGGCGAAGGCGAAGGCGGCGACTTCGTGATGGACGGGCGCATCGAGATCGACGGGGAGTGCCCGCTCGTCACCAACGGCGGGCTGCTCTCGTTCAGCCATCCCGGCACCGCGCAGCTGCTCCAGAAGGTCACGAGCTCGGTCCTCCAGCTCCAGGGCGCCTACCCGAAGCAGCTCACCGTGCCCGACGCGACCGTCGCCATGACGAGCAACGGCGGCGCCGGCGCCCTCTTCTGCGACGTGATGCTGCTCGGGAAGGAGCCGGCTTGAGCGGCCGCATTCCGCTGCCGCGTCCGACCGCCCTCTCGCGGCCCTACTGGGAGGGCGCGCGCAACGGCGAACTCCGCTTCCAGCGCTGCCGCGATTGCGGCGAGGCCGTCTTCATCCCGCAGCCCGTGTGCCCCGCCTGTTTCTCGGACGCCCTCGCATGGGAGACGAGCCGCGGTCGCGGGACGGTCTACAGCTTCTCGGTCGTGCATCGCCCGCCGAGCCCGGGCTTCGCGACGCCGTACATCGTCGTCATCGCCGAGCTCGACGAAGGCTGGCACATGCTCTCGAACCTGGTCGGATGCGAGCCCGGCAACGTCGCAATCGGCATGCCGATCGAGGTGACGTTCGAGGCGAAGAGCGACGAGATCACCCTCCCCTGCTTCCGGCCCGCGGCCGGCTGAACGAAGGAGCACGAAGATGACGGAACGCAATGGCGGACAACTCGCGGCGCGACAACTGAAGGCCGCCGGGATCGACGCCGTGTTCGGCGTCGTCGCGGGCCCGATGATCGAGGTGCTCTCGGGCGCGGTCGAGGAAGGGCTCACCGTGGTGAACTGTCGCCACGAAGTGTCGGCCGGCTTCATGGCGTCGGCGTGGGGCTGGGCGAAGCGCAAGCCGGGTGTCTGCGTCGTGGGATCGGGCCCCGCGCTCACCAACGCGGTGACCCCGATGTACGTCGCCACCGAGAGCGCGATGCCACTCGTCGTCCTCGGCGGTTCGACCTACGGACCGACGCGCGGGCTCGGCGGGTTCCAGGAAGCCGACCAGCGCGCGTTCGCGAAGCCCGGCTGCAAATGGACGCTCGAGGTCGACAGCACCGAGCGCATTCCCGAGCTGGTGCACCTCGCGCTCGGCAAGGCGGTGTCGGGGCGGCCCGGCGGCGTCTACCTCGACTTCCCCGGACACTGGGTGGGACGACGCGTCGACGACGCGAACGTGCGCATGCGCGACGCGCTGCCCGAGATCGCGCCCGCCCACCCCGATCCGAACGCGATCGATCGCACGGCCGACCTGCTGGCGAACGCCGAGCGCCCGCTGCTCCTCGTCGGCAAGGGGGCGGCGTGGGCAGGAGCCGGAGCGGCGCTCGGACGCCTAGCCGATCGCGGCATCCCGTACGTCACGTCTCCGATGGCGCGCGGCACGATTCCCGACGACCACCGCTGCTTCGTGAACGGCGCGCGCTCGACCGCCCTCAAGCAGGCGGACGTCATCGTGATGATCGGCGGCCGCTTCAACTGGATCTTCGGCTTCGGCGGGCCCGAGCGCTTTGCGCCGGACGTGAAGCTCGTCCACGTCGACGTCGAGCCGGCTGAGTTCTACAGCGGGGCCGACCTCACGCTCGGTGTCACCGCGGACGCGGCCGTGTCGGCCGCCGCGCTCGACGCGGCGCTCGACGGCCGCACGCTGCGCAGCGCCGACGGTCCCTGGCTCGCGAGCCTCACCGAGGCGCGCGACGCCAACGAGGGGAAGCTGCGCGCGTCGATGGAGTCGGACGCGACGCCGATCGATCCCCATCGACTCGTCGCCGAGGTCCGCGATGCGGCGCCGCGCGACGCCCAGGTCGCGATCGACGGCG
>JAHEJV010000439.1 GCA_024638705.1 Deltaproteobacteria bacterium
CCCGGACACCGAGACCGTGCGCGGGCTCGACTTCTACGAGCACTCCGAGACGCCGGGACTCGGCTCCGAGATCGAGAATCCGTCGTGGCTCGCACGCTGGCGCGGCAGACGCGTCCGGGATCCGAGCGGACGCATCCGACTCGGTGTCGCCCGGGGTCCCGTCGACCCGGAGGGTCCGGAGTCGCCTTACTTCGTGGACGGCATCTCCGGAGCGACGAAGACCGGCGACGGCGTCACGGGCCTGCTCCGCTTCTGGCTGGGTCCGGATGGCTTCGGTCCCTATCTCGAACGCGTGGCAGCCGAGCCCGGGGGGCGGCGTTAGTGGACCGTGCCGACACCCCGATGCGCACCTTGCTGCGCCCGCTCTCCGACGAGAATCCCATCCTGCTCCAGGTGCTCGGCGTCTGCTCCGCGCTGGCGGTGACGCGCACCGTCGAGACCGCATTGGTGATGACGGCCTGCGTGACCGCGGTGCTCGTCTGCTCGAATGCTGCGATCAGCGCGCTTCGGCGTCAGATCCCGAGGAGCGTCCGTCTGATCGTCCAGATCACGATCATCGCCTCGCTCGTGATCATCGTGGATCAGTTCCTCCAGGCCTTCCTCTTCGAGACGAGCCGGAAGCTCTCGGTCTTCGTCGGACTGATCATCACCAACTGCATCATCCTCGGGCGAGCGGAGAGCTTCGCGATGCACCGTTCCGTCGGGCTGTCGGTGCTCGACGGACTCGGCAACGGGCTCGGCTACGGCCTCATCCTGGTCGCCGTCGGCAGCGCGCGCGAGCTCCTCAGCGCGGGGTCGTTGCTGGGCATCACGGTGTTGCCGCTCGTCGAGCACGGCGGCTGGTTCGAGCCCGTCGCGCTGATGCTGCGCGCACCCAGCGCCTTCTTCCTGATCGGCTTCCTGATCTGGGGGCTTCGCGCCTGGCGCGTGGCCCCTCCGAGCGGAGTCGAAGGGTCGACACCGGCGGGGGAGGCAACATGAGCGAGCTGATCGAGCTCTTCGTCCGCGCCGCTCTCGTCGAGAACCTGGCGCTCTCCTTCCTGCTCGGCATGTGCATGTTTCTCGCCGTCTCCGAGCGACTCGACACGGCGTTCGGCTTCGGCGCCGCCGTCTTCGCGGTCCAGACCGTGACGGTGCCGCTGAACCAGTGGATCTACACCCATCTGCTGCAGCGCGGTGCGTGGAGCTGGGCCGGGATGCCCGAGGTCGATCTCGGGTTCCTGGGGCTGGTGAGCTTCGTCGGGGTGATCGCCGCGTTCGTGCAGATCCTCGAGATGGTTCTCGACCGCCACGCGCCGGCGCTCGCCGCCCGACTCGGGGTCTACCTGCCGCTCGTGACGGTCAACTGCGCGATCCTGGGCGGCTCCCTGTTCATGGCGGAGCGTCGTTATTCGTTCGTCGAGAGCCTCGTCTACGGGGCCGGCAGCGGGTTCGGCTGGGCGTTCGCGCTGTGCCTGCTCGCCGCCATCCGCGAACGCCTTCGCTACAGCGACGCCCCCGAAGGACTGCGCGGAATGGGACTCACGTTCGTGGTCGCGGGCCTGGTCTCGTTCGCATTCCTCGGCTTCGCGGGGATCGAGCTCGGATGATCGAAGCCGCCATCGCCATCGCCTTCTTCACGACGCTGATCCTGGGCCTCGTGCTGCTGATCCTCCTGGCGCGACGCGTGTTGCTGCCGGAAGGCCACGCGCGGATCTCCGTCAACGACCGTCGCATCGTCGAGGCGCCGCTGGGCGGCAAGCTCCTCGACGCGCTCGGCGGCGCCGGCATCGCCTTGCCCTCGGCCTGCGGCGGCAAGGGAACCTGTGGGCAGTGCCACGTCGTCGTCGAGGACGCGCCGCCCGCGTTGCCCACGGAGACGTCTCGGCTCGCGCGGCGCGAGCTGGCGCTCGGCGCGCGGCTCGCCTGTCAGCTCACGGTGCGCCGGGATCTCCGCATCCAGGTCCCGGAAGCGATCTTCGGCGTGCAGAAATGGACCGGGCGCGTGCGTTCGGCGCGTTGCGTGGGAACGATGATTCGCGAGATCGTGGTCGCGCTTCCCGACGATTCGCGGCTCGACTTTCGCGCCGGGAGCTTCGTGCAGGTCACCGTCCCTCCCTACCGCGCGCGGTTCGAGGACTTTCCGATCGACCCGGAAGTGCGTTTCGAATGGGACCGCCTGAACCTGTGGCGCTACGAGGTGGCCTCGGCGAAGCCCGTCACGCGCGCCTATTCGCTCGCCAACGCGCCACAGGAAGACCGCATCGCGATGCTGCTCGTGCGCCTCGCGACACCGCCTGCTTCGGCGCCGGACGACGCGCCGCCGGGCATCGCCTCGTCGTATCTCTTCTCGATCGTTCCCGGTGACGATCTCGAGCTGGCGGGTCCGTACGGCGATTTCTTCGCGAGCGACGGCGATGCGGAGATGATCTTCGTCGGCGGCGGCGCCGGAATGGCACCGATGCGTTCGCACATCGTCGACCAGCTCGAACGGCTGGATTCGAAGCGCCGCATCGGGTTCTGGTACGGCGCGCGAAACCGAGGCGAGCTCTTCTACGCGGATCTCTTCGACCGCCTCGCCGCAGAGCACGCGAACTTCACGTGGACGCCGGTCCTCTCCGAGCCGAGAGCCGAGGACGCGTGGACGGGAGAGGTGGGGTTCGTGCACGAAGCGCTCGAGCGCAACTACCTCGAGGGGCATCCCGATCCGGAGGATTGCGAGATCTACCTCTGCGGGCCTCCGCTGATGGTCAAGGCCACGCGGGCCATGCTCGCGCGGTTCGGGGTACCGCCTGAAAACATTCGCTTCGACGACTTCGGCTCATGAGGGGCGGCACGAGAACGCTCTTCCTCGCCGCGGCGCTCCTGGCGTGCGGCACGGATCCCGCGACCGAGGTCCTGACGTTGCGCGGGGAGACGATGGGGACCCGCTATGCCGTCGAGGTGGTCGCCCCGCCGCCGGGACTGGACCGCGCGCGCGCGGGGTCCATCACGGAAAGGGTGCTCGCGCGCGTCGACGCGCGCATGTCCACCTATCGCGACGACTCGGAGCTCATGCGCTTCAACCGCAGCCGAAGCGTCGCGTGGTTTCCCGTCTCGGCGGAGACCGTGCGCGTGGTGGAAGAGGCGCTGCGTATCCACGCGATCTCGTCGGGAGCCTTCGATCCGACGCTGCGGCCGCTGGCCGAGGTCTGGGGCTTCGCGGGGGAAGCGATCGAGGCGCTGCCCCCCCCGCCTGAGACCGTGGCGCGCGCGCGGGCGCGCGTCGGCGCGCGGCACCTCCGCGTGCGCGAGTCGCCGCCGGCGCTCGCCAAGGAGCGGACC
>JAHEJV010000119.1 GCA_024638705.1 Deltaproteobacteria bacterium
CGGTGCAGAACGCCTTCTCGCCGGCGCCGGTCAGCACCACCACGACGACCTCGGGGTCGCCCTTGATGTCGCTCCAGGCCTGCTTCAGCTCGCCGGCCATCTGCAGGTTGAAGGCGTTGTGCCGCTCGGGCCGGTTGAGCGTCAGGGTCACCACGCCGTCGGCCTTCTCGTAGAGGAGCGTCTCGAAAGCCACCGGCCCTACTTCTTCTCGCCCGGCGTGACGCCGCCGTAGTAGGGATAGGGCTTCTTGAACAGGCCCACCGGCTCGAGGCTCGGCTGCTGCTTCCAGAACTTCGGCATGTGCTCGCGCAGCGCCTCGACGCCCCAACCGCCCGGCATGAACATCCCCGTGTCGTACTTCGGGTGACGCATGATGGTGACGCGGTCGCCGCCGGTGCCGAACACCTGCCCGGTGACCCAGTTGCCCTCGTCGCTGCACAGGTAGGCGACGATCGGGCCGTTCAGATCGGGATCGAAGGTCGGTCCCTGGTGCTGCTTGCCGTCGGCGCCTTTCGCGCTGGCCGACATGCGCGTCGTCGCCAGCGGGCTGATCGCGTTCACGCGGATGCCGTAGCGCGACAGCTCGTTCGCCCACGTGTAGGTCATCGAGGCGATCGCGCCCTTCGCGGCGCTGTAGTTCGTCTGGCCGAAGTTGCCCATCTGGGCCGCGGACACGGTGTTCACGATCGCGCCGCCGCTGCCCTGCTCGCGCATGCGCAGCGCGCCCTCCTGCCCGCACCAGAAGGTGCCGCCGGCGTGGATGCGCATCACCAGCTCCCAGTCTTCGTCGCTCATCTTGAGGAACGACTTGTCGCGCACGATGCCGGCGTTGTTCACGACGGCGTGGATCGCGCCGAACTCGTCGACGCACTGGCCGATCAGCTCCTGGGCGCCCTTGCGCGAGCCGATGTCGGAGCTGTTCGCCACCGCGCGGCCGCCCGCCTGCTTCACCTCGTCGACGACACTCTGGGCCTCGGCGCCGTCGACGTCGTTCACGACCACGGCCGCGCCCTCGGCGGCCAGGCAGAGACAGTGTCCGCGCCCGACGCCGCGGCCGCCGCCGGTGACGACCGCCGCCTTGCCTTCGAGAATGCCCATGATGAAACCTCCTTGTGTCGGCGCCGGTCGCTCGCGTACGCGAGCGCGAGTCGCCGCGGTTCTACTGCGTCGCGACGAGGTCCGCGATGCGCTCGGCGTGGTCGTCGACCGTGCCGAACAGGTTCTCGAACACCCAGGTGCGCTTGAGGTAGTAGTGGGCCGGGATCTCCCACGTGTATCCCATGCCGCCGTGCACCTGGACGCAGGCGCGCGCGTTCTTCATCGCGGCGTCGCCCGCCATCAGCTTCGCCGACGAGACCGCGCGGTCGACGTCGGCCACATCGGGCTGATCGAGCGTGACGCCCGCGGCGTACACCGCCGCGCGGGCGATCTCCTGTCGCGTGAAGCAGTCGGCGAGGATGTGCTTGATCGCCTGGAAGCCGCCGACGGGCCGGCCGAACTGCTCGCGCTTCTTCGCGTAGTCGGTCGCCAGCTCCTGGCTCATCTCGGCGACGCCGAGCAGCAGGCCCGCGGCCAGTGCGGCGCCCTCGCGGCGGAACGGGACGACCGCGTCGGCATCGGCGATGCGGTCGCCCTCGGGCAGGGAGGCGACTTCGTGGAGCGGCACCAGCGGGTCGAGGGGCGTCTCGACCGCGGTGGCCGAGAGCGTCTTCGGGTCGACGCGAAAGATGCCGGTCGGCCGGACGACGAGCAGCGCGTCGAGGTGCTCGAGATGCTCGACGAGGACCGCGTCGGTGCCGGTGTGCATCACCTCGACGCCACCGACCACCGTGTCGCCGGTGCCGGCGCCGTCGACGAGATCGGCGGCGAGGTGGCTCCAGACGATCGGCCCGGGCACGAGGCGTCGACCGAGCTCTTCGAACATGAGCACCGCGTCGGCGTTGCCGAGGCCGACGCCGCCCGCGTCTTCGCTCTGGCGCAGGGAGAACACGCCCATCTCGGCGAGCTCGCCCCACAGCGCGCGGTCGAAGCCGTGCTTCTCGAGCTCGCGCAGGGAGTCGGTCGGCACGCGGCCGTCGCAGAAGGAGCGGATGCCGCTGCGCAGCGCTTCCTGGTCTTCGGTGAGTTGGAAATCCACTTCGGGGTCCTTTTCTGGCGGAGCGCTCGCGATGGGAACGGGTTGTCGGACGACGCTCCGCTCGATTCTTCCTGTTCGACTTCGCTCGGCCTGCGAAGGCCGTGATTGCTCGACGACGCTCCGCTGATTTCTTCCTGTTCGACTTCGCTCGGCCTGCGAAGGCCGTGGTTGCTCGACGACGCTCCGCTGATTTCTTCCTGTTCGACTTCGCTCGGCTTCGCCTCGCTGCGCGCGCCGGCTTCGCCGGCGCTTGCGTTAGCGAGGTTCGCGAGGCAGACCGAGGATCCGCTCCGAGATGATGTTGCGTTGGATCTGCGACGAGCCGGCCGCGATCGAGAGCGAGAGCGACTGGAGCGCCTGGTGGACGAAGTTGCCGGTCGGCAGGCCGCCGACGTCCTCGCGGCCGAGCGCCGCGCGGCCGACGACGCGCATCGAGAGCTCGCCGAGCCGCTGCTTGAGGTCGGAGTAGTAGAGCTTCATGCAGGAACCGGTCATGCCCGGAACGCCGGTCTTCCCCGCTTCGGACACGGTGTACTTCACCATCGCCCACAGGGCGTCGGCCTCGGCGGCGATGTGTCCGATCTCGCGGCGCAGCGCCTTGTCCTCCCAGGCCGTGGCGTCGTCGCGGGTGATCTTCTTCGCTGCGTCCGTCAGCTCCCGCACCGACTCCTGCAGCTGGTACATGTCGCTCGCGAAGGCGGTCCCGCGCTCGAAGGAGAGCGTCACATTGGTGACGCGCCAGCCGTCGTTCTCCGCACCGACGCGGCACTCGACGGGCACCCGCACGTTCTCGAGGAACACCTCGCTGAACTCGCCCGAGCCGAGCAGCGTCGGCAGCGGGCGGATCTCGATGCCCGGCAGGTCCATCGGCATCGCCAGCCACGTGATGCCGCGGTGCTTCTCCTCCGGGTTGGTGCGGACGAGCAGCTCGCAGTAGTCGGCTACCTGCGCGAACGACGTCCAGATCTTGTGGCCGGAGACGACGTAGTGGTCGCCGTCGAGCTCGGCGCGCGTCTTGAGCGACGCGAGATCGGAGCCGGCCGACGGCTCGGAGAAGCCCTGGCACCAGACCTGCTCACCGCGGATGATCGGCCCGATGTGCTTTTCCTTCTGCTCGGGCGTGCCCTCGGCCATGATCGTCGGACCGCCGTGGAGCAGGCCCACGAAGTTGACGCCGACGTAGGGCGCCCCCGCCCGGGCCGTCTCTTCGTAGTAGACGAGCTGCTCGGTCAGCGACGCGTCGCGACCGCCGAACTCCTTCGGCCAGTTGATGCCGGCGTAGCCGGCCGCGAAGAGCTTCTTCTGCCACCCCGTGTCGTACGCCACGCGTTCGTCCCAGGCGGAGCGCTCGGGGGGCGCGGGGCCCTGCTTCGGAACTTCTTCCTCGAGCCACGCGCGCAGTTCCTTGCGGAAGGCCTGATCGGAATCGGAGTAGCGAAGATCCACAGAGGCTCCTTGCTCGCCCGCGCGTGGACACGACGGCCGTCGGGCGGGTCGAGTCGGATGCGTTCGCGGGCGACGGCTTTCGGGGGTGGCCGCAGGCCCGATGAAAACGGTGCGGCGGCACTACGATAGAGGTCGGCCCGGCGGCTGCCAAGCGTCGGTCCAGTCGTCTGGACCATTCGCAAGCCTCGGAATTCGCTGCCGAAACGAGCAACGCGCGGAGTATGCTGCGCGGCGTGCGTTTCTCCCTCCAGCTCCCCACCGATCGCGTCGACGCGGGGGACGAGTTCCTCGGCGCCGAAGCCGTCTTCGAGATGGCGCGCGCCATCGAAGCCGCCGGCTTCGACGCCTGCTTCGTCACCGATCACCCCTTCCCGAACGACCGCTGGCTCGAGGGCGGCGGCCACCACACCCTCGACCCCTTCGTCGCGCTCTCCTTCGCCGCCGCAGCCACCGAGCGCCTGCGCGTGCAGACCAACATCGCGGTGCTCGGCTATCGCAATCCGTTCCTGCTCGCGAAGTCGGCGGCGAGCCTCGACGTGATGAGCGGCGGGCGCTTGATCCTCGGCGTCGCCGCGGGCTACCTCAAGCGCGAGTTCCAGGCGCTCGGCGCCGACTTCGAAGCGCGCAACGAAGTCGCCGACGAATCGGTGCGCGCGATGAAGCGGGCGTGGACGGAGAGCGGCGTCGAGCTGATCGGCCGCCACTTCGCCGCCACCGGCAACACGATGCTGCCGCGCCCCGTCCAGCAACTGCACCCGCCGCTGTGGATCGGCGGCAACAGCCAGCGCGCGATCCGCCGCGCCGTCGAGCTCGGCGACGGCTGGATCCCGTTCCCCACCGTCGGGATCGTGCCCGCGCGCGTGCGCACGGCGGCGATCCTCAGCATGAGCGACTTCGACGAGCGCCTGGCCTACGCCCGTCGCCACGCCGACGCGGTCGGCCGCGAGAAGCCGCTCGAGATCAGCTTCGTGCCCTTCGGGCTCTCGATGAATCCGCCCGACTCGCCCGACCCGTCGAAGTTCGCCGAGACGATCGACGCCCTCGGCGCGCGCGGAGTCACCTGGGCGACGATGAGCCTGCCCGCGCGCTCGCGTGCCGAGTATCTCGACGGCGTGGCGAGGCTCGGCGAAGACCTGTTACGCCCGTTGCGCTGAACGCGCACCCACCGGAGGAACGTCATGCCGAATGCGATCGAAGCCGAAGCCCTCGCCACCTACGAGAAGTTCGTCGCCCTGCGCGACGAGATCGACGTGGGGAAGAAGCCCTGGTCGGCGCTCGCCGACTTCTTCACCGAGGACGCGGTCTACATCGACCCGGCGTGGGGACGCATCGAGGGCCGCGAGGAGATCCGCGACTTCTTCACCCGCTCGATGGCCGGCCTCACGGGCTACGGATGGGAGACGCCAGAAAACTGGACGATGGCGGAAGGCCACCGCCTGGTGAGCCAGTGGGACCAGGTGATGGGCGAAGCCGAGGACGGCAGCCCGCTCTTCGCCGCCGGGCTCTCGATCCTCTACTACGCCCGCGACGGTCTCTTCTGTTACAGCCACGACATGCTGAACATGCAGCACGTCAATCAGGTGCTGCGCGCCACCGGATGGCAGCCGCCGGCCGAGTTCAACATGCCGCCGAAGAAGCCCAACCGCGACATCTCGCTGCCGAAGGCCTGGGCGCACCTCGAGCCCAGCCGCGCGCCGCGCGACTGAACCACCGCACGCCTGCCGCAGACCGAGCGGAAGCGCGCCTACCAGAGACCGAGCGGACCGCGCTTCCCGGAGACGATGCGCTTGCGCTCGCGCTCGCTGCGCTTCTTCGTGCGCATGCGCTCCTGGAGCTGCTTGCGCTTCTTCGAGTCGCCATCGGTCATGCAGAAGCGCTCGTACGCCTCGATCTCGTGCTTCATGCCGTCGAGCACGAGGCTGACCATGATCGCGTCGTCGAGGTAGCCGAGGCCGGGGATCGAGTCGGGGATCAGATCATCGGGCTCGAGGAAGTAGGCGAGCGCGTTCACGACGTGCGTGCGCTCCGGCTGACCGAGCGCCCAGCGCTCGTCCTCGAGCATCTCCACGAGCCGCTTGAGCTTCGTGAACTGACCGCGCACGAACTCGGGAGCGTCGGCCTCCATGACCTCTTCGATGAGGTCGTTGGCGGCGCCGATCACCTTGTCCTCGTCGGCGCCCTTGTTGCTCCGCTTCACCTCGGCGAGGCTCTTCCGGAAGTAGCGGATGTCGTTGTCGGAGAGGTCGAATACGATGCGCATGAGCGGGATTCTACGCCGACCGCCGGCGAATTGCGTGCAGAAATGCGCCGACGATCCGTAAGCTGCGGCGATGTCCCGGCCTGCCTCCTACCGCGCGACCGCGTTCAACCCCGTGCCCGAGTCGGAGAACCGCATCCACGGCGACGACGTGGCGCGCGCCTACGGATTCCGCGGGGGACTCGTGCCCGGCGTCGTCGTGTCGGCCTACCTGCTGCATCCGGCTGCGGTCGCCTGGGGCGCCGACTTCGCGGCGAGGGGAAAGGCGCACGTCCGCGTGGGCTCGCCGGTCTACGACGCCGAACCGTTTCGCGTCGAGGTCGAGAGCGCGACGGAGGACCGCTACGAGGCGCGTCTCGTCGACCCCCACGACGAACCCTGTGCGACCGCCGAAGTGTCCCTCCCCGAAACGCTGCCGGCGCCCCCCGCCCGGCGCGGCGACCCGCTCCTGGTGCGCGATGCGCCCCGCCCGCTCGGCACCCGCGAGGCCTTCGAGACCCTCCGCGAGTCCGGCCTGGCCGCGCTCCACACGCGCTGGAGCGACCGCGCCGAGATCACCGGCTACTTCCGCGACGCGAAGCAGATGGCTGCGATCTTCGTCGAGCAGCGCCTGGCCACGCCGGCCTTCGTGCTCGGCCTCACGAACTGGGTGCTGGCGAGCAACGTGCGGATGCCGACCTGGCTGCACCTCGAGACCGGGTCGCAGTTCTTCGCGGCGATCGCGCCCGACACCGAGGTCGTCGCCGAAGCGGCGATCGTCGATCTCTTCGAGAAGAAGGGTCACTCCTTCGTCGACGTGGACGTGAACGTCTTCCGCAGCGAGGACGACGCCGCGCTCGCCGCAGTGCGCCTGCGCGCGATCTACCGGCTGCGCGAAGCGGGCGCGACCGCCTGACCCGTGCAGGAGCCCGCTTTCGCTCGCCCGCGGATCGCTGCGCGTCGGCCGACTCTCGCGTCGTCCGACTAGCCGAGGTAGTCCCGCGCGTATCCGTCGAGGACCGGCATCACCTCGTCGCGCGGCGCCGACGGCACGCGCAGCACGGTCTCGGTGACGCCCATCCCGCGGTAGTAGTCGAGCTTCTCCGGTGTCGGGAAGACGCCCATCGGCACGATGTGCATCTCGGCGAAGTCGCGCCCGGCTTCCTCCACGGCGACGCGGAGCTTGTCGAGCGCCTCGCGCATCCCGGCGCCGCCGATCGGCAGCCAACCGTCGCCGTACTCGGCGATGTGACGGAACAGCGTCGGCCCGGGCGCGCCGCCGAGCAGCACGCGCGGCCGCGGCTGCTGGATCGGCTTCGGCCACTGCCACGACGGCTCGAAGCGCACGAACTCGCCCTCGAAGGACGCCACCTCCTGCGACCACAGTGCCTGCATCGCGAGCATCACCTCGCGCACGCGCGCGCGGCGCCGCTTCACGTCGATGCCGTGGTTCTCCATCTCCTCGTGATTCCAGCCGTAGCCGATGCCCAGAACGAGGCGTCCGCCGGAGAGGCGGTCGAGCGTCGCGATCTCCTTCGCGAAGGTGATCGGATCGTGCTGCGCGACGAGGCCGATGCCGGTGCCGAGGCGGATGCGCTCGGTCACCGACGACGCGGCGGCGAGCGCGATGTAGGGATCGAGCGCGCGCTTGTACTCCTCGGCGAGCACCTCGTCGCCGGTCGGCGGCGGCGTGCGGCGGCTCACCGGGATGTGCGTGTGCTCGGGCACGTAGAACGACGCGAAGCCACGCGCCTCGGCTTCCCGCGCGAGCTCGACGGGATTCATCGCCAGATCGGTGGCGAAGAGGGTGATGCCGAGGTCCATGAGTGCTCCGTCGGAAACTCCGATTCCGCACGCTAACCAACTCGTCGACACCGGGCCGCCCGCCGCGCATATTCCGTCGTCCATGCTCACCGGCACGCGCGTCCTCGACCTCAGCGACGAATCCGGCCAGCTCGCCGGGAAGATCCTCGGCGACATGGGTGCGGACGTGATCGCGGTGGAGCCGCGCGAGGGCAAGGCGCTGCGCCATCGCGGACCGTGGCTCGGCGGGAAGAAAGGCGTCGAGCGTTCGATCGCGTGGCACGCGCTCAACACGAGCAAGCGCAGCGTGCGCCTCGACCCGGACGCCGAAGCCGATCGCGACCGCCTCCTCGCCCTCGCCGCCTCCGCCGACGTCTGGCTCGACACCGCAGCACCCGGCGCGCGAGACGCCCGGGGCCTCGACCCGGCGAGCCTGCGCGCCGCGAACCCGCGTCTGGTCGTCTGCGCGATCACGCCCTTCGGCCTCGACGGCCCGTACGCGCACCACGCCGGGTGCGATCTCGTCGTCGTCGCGATGGGCGGCAACATGGGCCTCACCGGCCACCCCGACCGCGCCCCGCTGCGCTGCAGCATGCCGTCGTCCTACTACCACGCGGCGCCCGAGGCGGCGCTCGGCGCAGTGATGGCGCTCTACGCGCGCGAGGACACCGGAGCGGGTCAGGTGGTCGACGTGTCGCTGCACGAGACCCAGCTCCAGACCCAGCTCTCCTTCCCCGCGCAGTACCCGCTCAAGAAGCAGCGCTCGGTGCGCGCGGGTCCGCAGATCGGTCGCACGCGGGAGATCTGGCCCGCCGCCGACGGCTACGTGTCCTTCGGCCTCCGCGGCGGTCCGACGCGGGTGAAGAACCTGGTCGCGACCGTCGAGTGGATGGTCGAGTGCGACGCCGCCCCGGATTGGCTGCGCGAAACCGACTGGGCGCACTACAACCACAACACCCTCGAGGACGCCGAGATCGCGCGCCTGGAAGACGCCTTCGGCGCCTTCTTCCGCACGCGCACGATGCGCGACCTCTACGAGCAGGCACTGAAGCGCCGCATCCTGCTCGCGCCCTGCAACGACGCGCGGGAGATCGTCGAGCATCGCCAGCTGCGCGACCGCAATCTCTTCACCACGGTCGCGATCCCGGAGGAAGGCGCGTCGATCGAGCTGCCGGACTTCTTCGCGAGGACCGAGGATCGCGCGATCCGCATCCGCAGCCGTGCGCCGCGCCTCGGTGAGCACGAGACGGAAGTGTTCGCCGAGCTCGGGAGCGCGTCGTGACGCGGATCTTCGAGGGCGTGAACGTGCTCGAGCTGGGCTCGGGCGCGGCCGGCCCGGTCGCGACGCGCTATTTCGCCGAGCACGGCGCACGCATCATCCGCATCGAGTCGTCGAAGGCGCCCGACTTCCTGCGCATCCTGTGGATGACACCCGACAGCAAGCACGGCTTCGACGGCTCGCCGATGTTCCACCTGCTGAACCCGGACAAGGAAAGCGTCGCGGTCAACCTCAAGGACCCCGACGGCATCGCACTCGTGAAGCGGCTCGCGCTCGAGTGGGCCGACGTGGTGAGCGAGAACTTCGCGCCCGGGCCGATGGAGCGTTTCGGTCTCGACGCCGCGAGGCTGCGCGCCGAGAAGCCCGAGCTCATCTACACCTCGGCGTGCCTCTTCGGACAGACCGGACCGCAGCGCGGCTACCCCGGCTTCGGCGGACAGGGGTCGGCGATCTCCGGCTTCAACCACCTCACCGGCTGGCCCGACCGCGAGGCGACCGGCCCCGCGCACACGATCACCGACTCGCTGTCGCCGCGCTTCGTCGCGCTCGGCATCGCGGCGGCGCTGCTCGAGCGTCGTCGCACTGGCGTGGGACGTGCGATCGACCTCTCGCAGATCGAAGCGGCTGTGTACTGCCAGAGCGAAGTCGTCGCGCGCTATGCGGCGAACGGCGAAGTGGTGACGCGCCAGGGCAACGCCGACGATCACGCGGCGCCCCACGGCGTCTACCCCTGCGCCGGCGACGACGAGTGGATCGCCCTCGCCGCCTGGACCGACACGCAGTGGCAGGCGCTGTGCCGGGAGATGTCGCGCGACGACTGGCTCGCGGACGCAGGCCTCGCCGCCCTGCCCGGTCGACTCGCGGCGCGCGACCGTCTGGACGAGGCGATTTCCGTGTGGACCCGAAGACTTGAAGCCCGAGAGCTCATGAAACGCCTGCAGGACACGGGCGTCCCGGCGGGCGTCGTGCAGACCGAGCCCGACCTGCTCGCCGACCCCCAGCTCGCCCACCGCGACCACTGGGTGCCCACCGAGCATCCCCACCTCGGCACGCTTCAGGTCGAGCGCGCGGGCTTCCGGCTCTCGGATGCCGACGGCGGCTTCGCGAAGCCGGGCCCGCTCCTCGGCGAGCACACGCGCGCCGTGTTGGGTGAGCTGCTCGACCTCGACGATGCGCAGATCGACGACCTCGAGGCCAGGGGCGTCCTCGTCTGACCCCGACCGATCCGTGAAACAGCGTCCGGCCGGCCGCATCCAACGCCGCAACCTCCCCGAACCACATCGTCCGGGGCTTCCGGGAAGGAAGCGCGTTGACCGTCCTGCTCGTCGTCTGCACCCTGCTCCTCGCCTTCGCGAATGGAGCCAACGACAACATCAAGGGCGTCGCGACGCTCTACGGCTGCGGGGGCATCTCCTATCGCCGCGCGATCTGGCTCGGGACCCTTTCGGTCGTAGCCGGGTCGCTGCTCTCGGTCTTCGTCGCCGGTGCGCTGGTGAAGGCGTTCACCGCGAAGGGCCTGGTGCCCGACGCGCTGCTCGACGTCTCCTTCCTCACCGCGGTGGCGGCGGGCGCGGCCGCGACCGTGCTGCTCGCGACCCGCATCGGCATGCCGATCTCGACGACCCACGCCCTGCTCGGCGCGCTCGCCGGCGCCGGCTTCGTCGTGGCGGGAAGCGACCTCGACGGCGCAGCGCTGGCGAAGGGGTTTGCGCTGCCGCTGCTGCTCAGCCCACTGATGGCCGTCGTCCTCGCGGCGTCGGGCGTGTGGTCGGGACGACGCGTCGACCGCGCGCTCGGTCCGGACCCGTCCGCGTGCGTGTGCTTGACCCGTGAAGCGGGCGCGCTCGCGACTCCGGAAGGCGTCGCACTGCGCTCGGAAGCGCCGTCCCTGCGCGTCGAGGTCGGCACGGCCGACACCTGCCCCGTCCACGCCGACATCGCCCTCGAGCGTCCCCATCTCGACCGCGCGATCGACGTCGGGCACTTCGCGAGCGCCACTCTCGTCGGCTTCGCGCGCGGCCTGAACGACACGCCGAAGATCCTCGGCCTGCTCGTCGGCGCCGCCGTCGTCGCGCCGGTCACCGGCGCGCTCGCGATCGCCGTCGCGATGGCGGTCGGCGGGCTCGTCGCGGCGCGTCGCGTCACCCACACGATGTCGCGTCGTCTCACGCGCATGACGCCGGGCGAGGGCCTGGCCGGCAACCTCGCCACGTCGCTCCTCGTCGTCGGCGCGTCGCGCTTCGGCGTGCCCGTCTCGACGACCCACGTCTCGACGGGCGGCATCTTCGGCATCGGCCTCACCAACGGCGAGCTGCGCCAGCGCGCCGCCGGCCAGGTGCTGCTGGCCTGGCTGACGACCCTGCCGACCGCGGCCGCCCTCGCGGGCGGCGCGATGGCCGTGCTCGGGCGCTAGGCGCCTCGGCTTGCTCTTTCCGACTTCGCTCGGCTCCGCCTCGCTGCGCGCCGGCTGAAGCCGGCTTGCTAGTCGAGCACCTGCGCCGCCACCAGCTCCTCGAGGTAGGGCGTGTCCCACCAGGAGAGCTGCATCTGCTTCGCGCGGCGGAAGAAGAGCTGGATGTCGTACTCGATCGTGAAGCCGACACCGCCCCAGATCTGCTCGCAGATGCGCGTGCCCTCGCGATAGGTCTCGCAGGCGAAGAGCTTCGCCATCGGGGCGAGCTGCGCGATCGAGCGACCCTGCCCGTGGTTCCAGGCCGCCTCGTGGACGAGCACGCGACCGCCGTCGATGCGCGTGCTGGTGTCGGCCATGTAGTGCGCGAGGCTCTGGAAGGCGCCGAGCGGCTTGTCGAACTGCTTGCGCTCCTTCGCGTACTCGACGGTGATCTCGAGCGCGCGGTCGGCGCCGCCGATCGCCTCCGCGGCCTGGAGGATGATCCCCTCGTGGAGGACGGCACTGAAAGTGTCCCAGCCCGAGCCGGGTGCGCCGATGCGATCGCTCGCCGCGACCCGAACGTTCTCGAACTCGACGCGGTACTGGCTGTCCGCCGCGAGCGAGAGCTGCTGCGTGCGGGTCACGCCCGAGGCATTCGGGTCGACGAGGAAGAGGTCGATGCCGGCGTCGGTGCGCGCGAGCACGATCAGCCGATCGGCCGCACCGCCGAAGTAGACGTGACGCTTCACGCCCGAGAGCACGAAGCCGTCGCCGTCGGCGCGGGCCTCGAGGGCGACGCCCTTCGGTCCGTAGCCGCGATTCGGCTCGAGCCAGGCCGGCGTGAGGATCGCCTCGCCATTCGCGACGCGGCCGAGCCACGCGTTCTTCTGCTCGTCGCTGCCTGCGGCGAGCAGCACGCCGGCGGACACGATGCACGAGACGAAGTGCGGCGTGGGCGCCATCGCGCGGCCGAACTCCTCGTAGACGAGCGCGGCGTCGAGCAGCGACTGCCCCGACCCGCCG
>JAHEJV010000440.1 GCA_024638705.1 Deltaproteobacteria bacterium
TGGAGAAGATGTTGCACGACACCCAGCGCACGTCGGCGCCGAGCTCGGTGAGGGTTTCGATCAGCACGGCGGTCTGCACGGTCATGTGCAGGCTGCCCATGATCTTCGCGCCGGCGAGCGGCTTGCTCTTTCCGTAGCGCTCGCGAAGCGCCATCAGGCCGGGCATCTCCTGCTCCGCGAGGCGGATCTCCTTGCGACCCGAGTCGGCGAGGTTGAGGTCGGCGACCTTGAAGGAAGGACGTTCGGACATTCGGGCTCTCCTTTGGCATCGATGGCCATGGGCGGGTGCGCGGACGCGTCGGCGGGCGCATTCATTCGTGTATGCGGATAGAGTGTTGCATAGTTCGACGTCCCCGCCAGCCGGCGGGAGCGCACGGAGATTCCGTTTTGGTTCCGGTCGGTTTCGCCCTAGCCTGCGGGTCGGCCGGGAGCCGCGACCGGGGCCGGAAAGGGGTGGGATGGAAATCGTCTGGGGCACGATCCTGCCGGTGGCCGCCGTCGCTGCCGTCGGTTTCCTCCTCGCCGGGCGGAGCGGCTTCGAGGAGAGGACGCTCGCCAACCTCGCGCTCTGGGTGACCTCGCCGGCGCTGCTCTTCTCCGTCCTCGCCGACACCACGCTCGACGCCGGGCGCTTCGGCGCGCTCGCTGGCGGGACGGCGTGCGTCCTGGCGGGCACCGCGTTGCTGGCGAGCGGCTGGCGCCAGGCGTTCGGCGCCGGACGTGGGCTCTTGCTGACGAGCGTGTTCTTCAACAGCGGCAACATGGGGCTCGCGTGTTCACGGCTCGCGTTCGGCGACGCCGGGCTCGAATCCGCCGCCGTCGTCTTCGTCACCGTCGCGCTGTGCAGCTCGTTCTTCGGCGTATGGATCGCGAAGGGCGAGAACGGTCTCGGCGAAGCGCTCCGTCACCCGATGCTGTGGGGCAGCGCCGGAGGCATCGCCTGCGCCGTCACCGACACGCGTCTTCCCACGACGGTGATGGAGCCGATCACGATGCTCGGCGCGATGGCGATCCCGCTGATGCTCCTGAACCTCGGCATGCAGCTGCGCCGCCTCCAGGTGCGCGAGGTCGGCCATTCCCTCGGCGCGGTCGGCATCCGCATGGGCGGGGGCTTCGCCTTCGCGTGGCTCTTCGTCGCGTGGCAGGGCGTGTCCGGCGTCGACCGTCAGGTGCTGCTCCTGATGAGCGTGATGCCGGCGGCGGTGATCAACGCCGTGCTCGCCGAGCGCTACGGCACCGACACCGGGCTCGTCGCGTCGTCGATCGTGATCGGGACGTTCACGAGCCTGCTCGTGATCCCGGCGGTGCTGCTCTACGTGAGCTAGGCGTCGCTTCCTTCCGCGATCGCGCGACTCAGTGCAGCGCGCGCGGCTCGCGCAATTCGAAGCGCTCGATCTCCGCTTCGAAGCCGCGGCCGTCCTCCCGTACCATCTGATACGTACCCTCCATCGACCCGAAGGGCGTATCGAGCGGGCAACCGGAGGTGTATTCGAACTGGTCGCCGGGCTCGAGGACGGGCTGCTCGCCCACGACCCCGGGACCGCGCACCTCTTCCACCTTCCCCGCGCCGTTGCGGATGATCCAGTGTCGCGAGAGCAGCTGGCAGGTCTCCGTCCCCTCGTTGGTGAGACGGATCGTGTAGAGGAAGAACCACTCGCTGCGCCGCGGGTCGGAGTGATCCGGCGAATAACGCGCCTCGACGCTCACGCGGACGCCTTCGGTGACTGCCTCCGAGCGCGTCACGTTCTCCATGCGCGGCTCCTCAGGAGGCGTTCCACGCCGTGGTCTCCGGGTCGATCCCCGCCCAGCGACACGTCTCGACCCAGAGTCGCTCGGCGGCGGTCCGGTCCCGCGCGCCCGTCGAAGGTGTCTTCTGCTGGGAGTTTGCGAAGTAGCGTCCGGTCGTGTTCGCGAGATCGGGATCCGTCGCCACGTGGAGCGACGTGTAGGCGCCTTCTTCCGGCGTCAGGAAGAACGGGCGCATCGCGGCGGCGACCACCTGGCCCATGACGCCATTGTTCATGCCCAGGCGCGTCGACACGCCGCCAGGGTGGACGGCGTTGGTCGTGACGCCGGTCCCCTCGGTGCGCCGAGCGAGCTCGTTCGTGAAGAGGATGTTTGCGAGCTTCGACATGCCGTAGACGCGCATCCCCGTCAGGGTGTACGGGAAACCGAAACGGCGCTCGGACATCGGGTCGTCGAAGTCGAAGCCGGAGACGAAGTGATGTGCGTCGGACGCCACGTTCACGATGCGCGAGGGCGCGCCGGCGAGCAGCGGCTCGCGCAGCAGGTGCGTGAGCAGGAAAGGCGCGACGTGATTCACCGCGAGGGTCGTCTCGTACCCGTCGACGGTGAGCTGCCGTTCGGTCATCACCACGCCCGCGTTGTTCACGAGCAGGTGCAGCTCCGGGAATCGCTCGCTCGCCTGGCAGGCGAGCTCGCGGACGGCGTCGAGGCAGGCGAAGTCTCCGAGCAGCACTTCGACGTCGGCGTTGCCGCTGCGCTCGGTGACGTCCTTGCGCGCCGCCTCCGCGCGGCCCGGATCGCGCCCGACCAACACGACGTGCGCGCCGCGCTTCGCGAGGCCGACGGCGGTTTCCTGGCCGATGCCGGAGGTCGCGCCGGTGACGAGCGCGATGCGCCCGTCGAGATGGACGTCGTCACGAGGCGGCTGGGTCTTCATGGGTCTCCTCGTGGGGCAGTCTACGTCGCGGCTTCGTCGCTCCGCTAGCATGAACGCGTGGGACGTCGCGATCGATGGGTGTTCGGATACGGGTCGCTCGTCTGGCGTCCGGACTTCGACTTCGTCGACCGCGCCCCCGCGACGATCCGCGGTTTCGCCCGCCGCTTCTGGCAGGGCTCCCCCGATCACCGCGGTGCACCCGACGCACCCGGCCGCGTCGCGACCCTGGTTCCCGATCCCTCTGCGCTGTGCGGGGGGATGGCCTATCGCGTCGCTGCCGACGTCTGGGACGCGGTCCTCGAGGCGCTCGACGCGCGCGAGAGCGGTGGCTTCGAACGACACGACGTCGAAATCGGCTTCCTCGATCGGGCGCGCGGCCCGGTGCGCGGGCTCGTCTACCTGGCGGCCGAGGGCAATCCCAACTTCCTCGGCCCGGCGTCCGTCGCCGAGATCGCGGCGCAGGCGAGGCGTTGTCGGGGGATGAGCGGCACGAACCTCGAGTACGTGCTGCGTCTGGCCGAATCACTGGATGCGATCGGGCTTCCCGATCCGCACGTCGAGGACATCGCGGCGCTGCTCGAGGCGTCGGATTTCGCCGGCTAGTCCCGGCGA
>JAHEJV010000120.1 GCA_024638705.1 Deltaproteobacteria bacterium
ACCTTCCGGTTCGAGTTCGAACCCTGGGCCTGGCGCGCCGGGGCGGGCTTGCGCTTCCGCTGGCTGCCGGAGTAGGCGAACGCGAATCAGTCCGAACCACCGCCCCGTTGGGCACGCAGGGCCGCGACGAGCGCGATACGGTTTCGGCATGAACGAGGCCAAGGCGAGCCAGGTCGCGAGCGGACCGGACACCGCGCGCTTCGCCTGGCTGCTGGTGGCGCTGGTCGTGGCCCTGGCCGCTCCGCCGATCCTGCTCGAAACCGATCTCCCGCTCGGCAGCCTGCGCATCGGGCTCTCCGGGGTGCTCGTCGCCGCGCTCTTCGTGGTGAGTCGCCGGCGCGCAACCCTCTGGCTGGGCCTCGGGCTCGCGGTCCCCGCCCTCCTCCTCGACTGGGCCAGCTTCTTCACCGATTCGCTCCCGCTCGCCGTCGCGAGCTCGACCCTGGCAATCGGCTTCCTCGGACTCGTCATCACCAGCGCCAGCGCCGTGCTGTTGCGCGCCGAGCGGGTCACCACCGACACGATCCTCGGTGGCATCTGCGTCTACGTCCTGATCGGGCTGCTGTTCGTCTCCGGCTTCACGCTGGTCGAGCTCGCCGAGCCCGGCTCGATCCTGTTGGGTGGCGAGCCGCTCGACCACGGCGCCGCATCCCGCGAGGTCTTCCGCTTCACCGAGATCCTCTACTTCAGCTTCGTCACGCTGACGACGCTCGGCTACGGCGACATGGTGCCCGTCACGCCGGCCGCGCGCGCGATCGCCGCCGGCGAGTCGATCCTCGGCCAGCTCTACCTCGCCGTCTTCATCGCCCGCCTGATCGGCCTGCACCTCGCGCAGAACCAGACGCGCGATTAGTCGCGCTTCGGGCCTGCGCTAGGCGAACAGGTCGAGCAGGGCCTGCCGCAGCCAGGCGTGGCCTTCGTCGCGCTCGGAGCGCTCGTGCCAGGCGAGCTGGAGGTCGAAGGACGGGGCGTCGAAGGGCGGCTCGAAGACGCGCAGGCCAAGCCCGCGCGCGAAGGGCGCGATCGTCTCACCCGGCGCGGTGCACAGGAGATCGCTCCGCGCGACGACGAAAGGCGCCATCGCGAGATTCTCCACCGTGCACACGACGCGCCGCGTGAGCCCCTCCTTCGCGAGCAGCGCGTCGATCGTGAAGGGCCGATCGACCGACGACTCCGACTCCGGCGCGAGATGCGCCTCGGCGAGATAGCGCTTCAGGGTGAGTCGGCTTCGCACGCGCGGGTGTCCCTCGCGTGCGAGGCACACGATCCGGTCGCGGTAGAGCGGTGCGCAGCGCACGCCTTCGGGCACGGTTTCGAAACGGCCGATCGCGAGATCGCGCTGGTCGGCGGCGAGCTGCCGGAAGGTCTCCGGGTTCGAGTGGAGGGGTGCGGTGACGACGTCGACGCCGGGCGCATCGCCCGCGAGTCGCGCGAGCAGGCGCGGCAACACGACGGCCTGGGTCGTGTCGAAGGCGCAGATGCGGAACTCCCGCCGCGCCGTGGCCGGATCGAAGGCCTCGGCGGGCTCGAGCGTCCGCCGCACCGCCGCGAGCGCCGTGTTCACCGGCGCGACGAGGTCGAGCGCCTTCGGCGTCGCCACCATGCGGTGTCCCATGCGCACTAGCAGCGGGTCTTCGAAGAGGTCGCGCAGGCGCGAGAGCGTCCGGCTCATCGCGGGCTGGGAGAGCCCCATCTCCTGCGCAGCGCGCGAGACGCTCTGCTCGCGCATCAGCGCCTCGAAGGCGACGAGCAGGTTCAGGTCGACCGCCGATAAATGCGTTTGACGCATGCGTTTCATCATAAGCATTCATTGGAATCATCACGAGGGGCGACATAGAAAAGGGATGTTCATAGATCGGAGCGCGCTATGGATCCCCACTCTTCCCCGAACCCCGTCTCGATCCCCGCCGGCGGCGTGGTCTACCTGCTCGATGCCGCGTCCGACTTCGAGGAGGGGCTGCTCCGGGAGTGGATCGCGGGGCAGCGGGAGTCGTCCGACGCGGTGGAGGCCGCGCCGTCCGTGCGGATCCCCAGCTCGCGGCGGGCCCGGGCCGGGCGCCCCGACGTGCTCGAGGCCGCCCTCGCCGGCCCGGCGGACGTGCTGCTGCAACCGCTGCGCATCGCGTGGCTGGCGCCCGAGCGCGACGGTCGCCGCGAAGCCAGCCTCCGCGATCTGTTGGGGCCGGGCGACCCGCGCGATCCGGGCGTGCTGCGCGCCCGCTTCATCCATCGCTTCGCGCCGGACCGCTGCCACGTGCTGGTCGGCGAGCCCGAACTCGCCTCCGCCCTGCGCGCGCAGTGGCGCGACGCGGCGGGCGTCGACCGATCCGAGCGCACCGGCTTCGCGAGCTTCGTCACGCGTCAGGCGGCCCTCGCCCTCGACCGGGCCGAGCGTCGCCTGCGCGGCGGTCGCTACAAGATCCCGCGCTTCCTGGAGGAGGAGATCCTCGAGCGACCGTCGTTCCGCGGAGGGCTCGAACGTCTCGCGCGCGAGCACGATCTCCCGCTGCGTCGCGTGCACAAGCGCGCCGAGCGGGCGCTCCGCGAGATCGCCGCGCGTCCGAGCCCGCTGTGGATCGACGTCTTCGCGCGGCTGTGCCGCTCGTCGTCGACGCGCGGCTACGAGCAACTGCGCGTCGACCCGGACCAGATCGCCGGCGTTCGCCATCTCACGATGAACCACCCGGTCGTCTTCCTCCCCACGCACAAGTCGAACCTCGACCACCCGGTCGTGTTCCGCGCGCTGCACGAAGAAGGCTTCCCGCCCAGCCACACCGCCGGCGGCGACAACATGAACTTCTTTCCCCAGGGCCCGATCGCACGGCGCGCCGGCATCTTCTTCATCCGCCGCGCTGCCGAGAACGACGCGGTCTACAAGCTCGTGCTGCGCAGCTACGTCGACTTCCTGATCGAGAAGCGCTTCCCGCTCCAGTGGTTCATCGAGGGCGGGCGCTCGCGGTCGGGGAAGCTGCTGCCGCCGCGCTACGGGCTGCTCGCCTACGTGGTCGACTCCTACCTGCGCGGGAAGAGCGACGACGTCTTCCTCGTTCCGGTGTCGGTCGCCTACGACCAGATCTCCGAGGTGCGCGACTACGCCTCCGAGCAGCGCGGCGCACCGAAGGAGCCCGAAGGCGTCGGCTGGCTGTTCCGCTTCCTCAAGAGCCTGAGCCGGCGCTACGGCAGCATCGATCTCCGCTTCGGCGAACCGGTTTCGCTGCGCGAGACGCTCGGCGTCCCCGGCGAAGCGCGCGACGACGACGCGCTCACCGTCCCGAAGCTCGCGTTCGAGGTCTGCTCGCGGATCAACCGCGTCACGCCGGTCACGCCCACGTCGCTCGCGATGCTGGCGGTGCTCGGCGCGGGTGACCGCGCGCTGACGCTCGCCGAGGTCGAGCGCGCCCTCGCCGACCTCGCCGCCGATGCGAAACGCCGCGCGCTACCGACGACCGAGCCGCTCGATTTCGCGGGGGACGAAGCCGTGCGCGACCTCCTCGCACCGCTCGTCGAGAACGGCGTGCTCGAATGCTTCGAGGAAGGACCCGAGCCGATCTACTCGGTGGCGCGCGATCAGCATCTCGCCGCCGCCTACTACCGGAACACGGTCGTCCACTTCCTCACGACGCCCGCGATCGTCGAGCTCGCGCTCCTGCGCGCGAGCGAGTCCGAGGACGCCGACGCGGACAAGGCGCTGTGGGACGAGGCGCTGCGCCTGCGCGATCTGCTGAAGTTCGAGTTCTTCTTCCCCGAGCGCGAGGCGTTCGGTCGCGAGGTCCGCGACGAGCTCGCGTTGCACGGGCTCGCGAAGGGGGCTTCGCTCGCCGACGCCGCGTCCGCGCGCGATCTCCTGGAGCGGATGCGCCCCTTCCACGCGCCGCTCGCACTCGGGTCCTTCCTCGAGGCCTACGCATTGGTCGCGGGGCGTCTGGCCGCGCTGGGCGGCGAGCCGGTCCGCGACGAGAAGGCGCTCGCCCGCGAGTGCCTCGGCTGGGGCCAGCACTTCGTCCGGCAGCGCCGCATCCGCAGCCGCGAGTCGGTGTCGAAGAGCCTGCTCGAGAACGGCCTGAAGCTCGCCGAACACCGCGGCCTGCTGGGCGGCGACCGCGACGACGGCACGCTCGCCGACACCCGGCTCGCGCTGGCCCGCGAGCTCGAAGACACCGTGCGCCGGATCGACGCGATCCGCGCGCTCGACTCCGCGCGCCGTGCCGGCGTGCTCGGCGCCGCCCCCCGACCGGAGGAAACCCGATGACGTCCCGACGTGAACTCACCCGCGAGATCGATCGGTCCCCGGAAGGCCCGAAGGTCGCGGCCTTCTTCGACGTCGATCGCACCCTGCTCGCCGGCTTCTCGGCAGTGGGCTTCATGAAGGACCGCGTCGCGAACGAGGGATTCTCCCTCGGCAGCATGGCGCAGGCCTTCGCGAGCGGACTGCGCTTCGGGTCGAAGCGCACGAGCTTCCCGACCTTCCTCGAGGAGTCGTCGACGAACCTCGTGGGGCTCAGCGAGGAGGACCTGCTCGCGCAGGGCGAGCGCGTCTTCGAGAAGCACCTGATCACGAGTCTCTACCCCGAGGCGCGTGCGCTCGTCGAGGCGCATCGACGGCGCGGGCATCAGGTGGCGATCGTGTCTTCGGCGACGCACTTCCAGATCGACGCCCTGGCCCGCGAGCTCGGCATCGAGCACGTGCTTTGTACGGAGCTCGAGTTCGAGGACGGACGCTTCACGGGGAAGGTGCGACGACCCGCCTGCTGGCAGGAGGGCAAGGCCACCGCCGCGCGCGGCTTCGCCGAGGGCAACGACGTCGATCTCTCCCGGAGCTTCTTCTACACCGACAGCCACGACGACCTGCCCCTGCTCGACGCGGTGGGCAACCCGCGACTCGTCAACCCGGACGCGGAGCTGGCGCGCATCGGCGCCCGGCGCGGTTGGCCGGTGTACCAGTTCCACAGTCGCGGCACGCCGAGTGCGCGCGAGGTCGCCGGGCTCGTCGGGTCGCTCAGCGCGCTCGGACCGGCCGCCATGATCGGGCTCCCCGCCGCCCTCGCCACCGGCAGCCTGCGCAAGGGCGTCGACATGATGCTCTCCACCTACGCCGACCTCGCCACCACGCTCACCGGCGTCGAGTTGAACGTGGAGGGCGAAGAGCACCTCTGGTCGCATCGCCCGGCCGTGTTTCTCTTCAACCACCAGAGCGGCCTCGACTCGCTCTTGATGGCGAAGCTCACCCAGCGCGACGTCGTCGGCATCGCGAAGAAGGAGCTCGAGACGACGCCCATCGTCGGTCCGCTGATGAAGGCCGCGGGCGTGGTGTTCGTCGACCGCGGCGACCGCGACGCAGCGATCGAGGCGATGACGCCGGCCGTCGAGGCGCTGCGCGCAGGCCTCTCGGTGGTGATCGCGCCCGAGGGCACGCGCAGCGCGACGCACCGCCCGGGGAAGTTCAAGAAGGGCGCCTTCCACATGGCGATGGCCGCGGGCGTTCCGATCGTGCCCGTCGTGCTGATGAACGCGCTCGACGCGCTGCCGCGCGACGGCGTTGTGATCCGCGCCGCCACCATCGACGTGATCGTCCACCCGCCGATCCCCACCGCCGGCTGGCAGCGCGAGGAGCTCGACGAGCGGATCGCCGAAGTCGAGCGCCTCTACCACGAAACCCTGGCGCGTTAGTCCGCGCCCGCCACCCGAACCCCTCGCGAGGAGAAACTCCATGTCCGACGTCCGCGCCTGCTACGAAACGCTCACTGCCGCCGGCGGCCCCTTCGAGATGATCGAGGAGAAGGTGCTCGGTGAGCCGATGCAGGTGCTCGCCCGGCGACCGCGCGCCCTGCCCGAGCTGCTGCGCCAGTCCGAGGGCCACGGCGATCGCGAGTTCCTCGTGATGGGCGACCGGCGGATGCGCTTCGACGAACACCGCGCGGCCGTCGCCGGCCTCGCGCGGACGCTGGCCGAAAGGCACGGCGTCGGCCGTGGCGACCGCGTCGCGATCCTCGCCGCGAATGCGCCCGAGTGGATCGTCAGCTTCTTCTCGATCACGAGCCTCGGCGCGATCGCCGTCGCGCTGAACGGCTGGTGGTCGACCGACGAGATCCATCACGCCCTCGAGGACAGCGAACCGAAGCTCCTGATCGGCGACGCGAAACGGCTCGCGCGCGTCGACCGCAATCGCACCGATGTGACGATCCTCGATTTCGAGAAGCTCCCGGCGCTCTGGCAGGTCGAAGCCGACCTGCCGGAGGTCGCGCTCGACGAGGACGACCCGGCCTGCATCCTCTACACGAGCGGCACGACCGGTCGCGCGAAGGGCGCCGTGCTCTCCCACCGATCGTTCCTCGCAAGCGTCGGTCTCCAGACCCTGAACGGCGCGGCGATGTTCATGGCGAGCGGCGCGACCACGCCGCCCGCACCGCCCTGCACCCTGCTCACCTCGCCGCTCTTCCACGTGTCCGGGCTCGTCGCCGGCGTCGTGATGATGCTCGCCGCGGGTGCGAAGGTGGTGATGCGCGAAGGTCGCTTCGATCCCGTCGACGTGATGCGGCTGATCGAGCGCGAACGCGTCACGTCCTGGTCGACGACGCCCACCCTGGCGCACCGCGTGGTGAACCACTCCGACGTCGGCAACTACGACCTCTCGAGCCTTTCACACCTCGGCTCGGGCGGCTCGGCCCTGAGCCCAGACCTCCAGGAGAGGATGCGCGAACGGGTTCCCAGCGCGGCGAAGAACGTGGGCCTCGGCTACGGGCTCACCGAGTCGGGGGGCATCGCGACGATCAACTCGGGCGACGACCTGGTGCGCTTCCCCGCCTCGTCGGGACGCGCGATGCCGAGCGTGGAGGTGGAAGTGCGCGACGCCGAAGGACGCCCGGTTCCGGACGGCGTGAACGGCGAGGTGCATGTCCGCAGTCCGCTGGTGATGCTCGGCTACTGGCGCAACGAAGAAGCCACGCGCGAAGCCATCGCGCCGGGCCGCTGGCTGCGCACCGGCGACATCGGCCACCTCGAGGACGGTCACCTCTTCATCGACTCGCGCGCGCGCGATCTCATCCTGCGCGGGGGCGAGAACATCTACCCGGTCGAGGTCGAGCACGCGCTCGAGACCCATCCCGACGTCGACGAAGCCGCCGTCGTGGGCGACGACGATCCCGAGTGGGGTCAGGTGGTGCACGCCCACGTCGTGCCACGCGACGGTGCGCAGCTCGACGTAGACGACGTGAAGGCCTGGGTCGGCGGACGCCTCGCCGCCTTCAAGGTGCCGTCGCGCGTGACCGTGCGTCCGGATCCGTTGCCGCGCAACGCGGCGGGGAAGCTGGTGAAGGCGGAACTCGCGAGCGCTCCCGCGGCGAAGGCCTAGGCGATGGCGGGGATTCTCGAACGCTTCAGGATGGACGGCCGCGTCGCGGTGGTGACGGGGTCGGGCCGCGGCATCGGCGCCGCGACGGCGCTCGCCCTCGCCGACGCCGGCGCGGACGTGGTGGTGTCGGCGCGCACCGCGTCGCAGATCGAAGCGACGGCCGAGGGCGTGCGCGAGCGCGGAGGGCGCGCGCTCGTCGTCCCGTGCGACGTGCTCGACGCCGAGCAGCGCAGCGCGCTCCTCGCGCGCACCGAGGCGGAGTTCGGCCGCCTCGACGTGCTCGTGAACAACGCGGGCGGCTGGGGTCCGACGCCGGCGCTCGACACGTCCGAGGACGATCTCGACGCCTGCTTCCGCTTCAACGTCACGACGGCCTTCGCACTGTCGCGGAGCGCCGCGCTCACCCTCGCGCGCGACGGCGGCGGCGCGATCGTGAACATCTCCTCGACGGCGGGCGTGTTCGCGCAGCCCGGCTTCTTCGCCTACGGCACCGCGAAGGCGGCGCTCGCCTTCCTCACGAAGAACCTGGCCCAGGACTTCGCGCCGAAAGTGCGCGTGAATGCGATCGCCGTCGGGTCGGTGCTCACCGACGCCCTGGCCGGCTTCATGACGCCGGCGCTCGAGGCGATGATGCTCGATCGGACCCCGATGGCGCGGCTGGGTGAGCCCGAGGACATCGCGGCGTCGGCGCTCTACCTGGCGTCGCCGGCAGCGAGCTACGTCACCGGCGAAGTGCTCGGCGTGCACGGCGGGCTCACGTCGAGCCAGGTCACCCTGCCACGCGCGGCGCTCTAGTCTTGCATGAACTCTCGAGAGGAGATCGATCGATGACGAAGCGACTCGAAGGAAAGACAGCACTCGTAACGGGGGCCGCGTCGGGCATCGGCCTGGCGATCGCGGAACGCTTCGCGGCGGAGGGCGCGCGCGTCGCCGTCACCGACCTCCGGCGCGAGCCGGCCCAGGCGGCCGCGAAGGGGCTCGCCGGCGAGGGGCACATCGCCCTCGAGATGGACGTATCCGACTCGGCCGCCGTCCGCGACGGTTTCGCCGCGGCAGACGACGCCTTCGGGCGCATCGACATCCTGGTGAACAACGCCGGCGTCGACCGTCTGCCGGGCGACGGCTTCGACAAGGCGATGGAGGGCGAGCTCCAGCTGCTGCACATGAGCGACGAGTCGTTCCGCGGCATGATGGGCATCAACGTCGAGGGCGTCTTCTACTGCACCCGCGAGGCGGTGCAGCGGATGCAGCGCGATTCGGTCGCAGGATCGATCGTCAACCTCTCGAGCATCGCGGGCCTCGTCGGCCAGGGCATGCCGCACTACTCGGCGTCGAAGGCCGCCGTGCTCGGCTTCACGCGCAGCTGTGCGCGGCAGCTCGGCCACCTCGGCATCCGCATGAACGCCGTGTGCCCCGGCGTGATCGACACGCCGATGACCCGGTCCGTCCCCGAAGCAATGCTCAAGGGCGTCGTCGGCGCGACGCCGCTGCGCCGCATGGGCACGGCGGAGGACATCGCGAACGCCGTGCTCTACCTCGCCAGCGACGAGAGCGGCTTCGTCACCGGCCAGTGGCTGTCGCCGAACGGCGGACTCGTGACGCTGTGAGACGAGCTCTGCGCTAGATCGGCCGCACCAGCCCCATGCCGTTCTCGCGCATCACGAGCTTCGTCTCCTCGGGCGTGAAGCCCTCGAGGTCGTTCACGAACTCGGTCGGCTCGGCGAGGCCTTCGGCGTGGGGGAAGTCGGAGCCGAAGAGCACGTGGTCGACGCCGATGCTGTCGCGCAGCTTCGGCAGGTCGTCCTCGTAGTAGGGCGACACCCAGACGTGCTTGCGGAAGGCCTCGACCGGATCCTGCTTGAAGGCGAACGGCATCTGGCCGTAGGCCTTCTTGAAGCGCGCGAGCAGCGGGCCCACCCACGAGCTGCCCGTCTCGATCGTCGCGACGCGCAACCGCGGGTGGCGATCGAAGAGCCCGCCGCAGACGAGCGCGGCCATCGTGTCGAGGATGGGCTGGGGCGACATGCACAGGCGCAGCGGGTTGAAGTCGAAGCTCTGGAACTCGCTGCCCAGGCCCCACGCCTCGAAGAAGCGCAGGTAGCCCGAGTCGCCCGAGTGATAGGCGACGGTGATGCCGGCTTCGGCAACGCGCGACCAGAACGGGTCGAAGTGTTCGTCGGCGGGGGACATGCCGCCGCCCGGCGCGTCGATCGGACCGGCGCGCATCACGACGGTGCGCACGTCTTTGCCGAGCGCCCACTCGAGCTCTGCCACCGCGGCGTCGACGTCGACGAGGGTGATGTAGGGCGCGGCGAAGAGGCGGTCCTTGTACGCGAAGCCCCAGTCTTCCTCCATCCAGCGGTTGAACGCGCTGAACGCGGCGACGAGCGCCTCGGGATCGTGCTTGAGCGACTCTTCCATCCCGACGCCGAGCGTCGGAAACATGTACATGCCCTCGAGTCCCTGGGTGTCCATCAGCGCGATGCGTGCGTCGCGATCGCGATAGGCGGGGTTGATCGGCTCGAGCTCGCCGAACACCTCGCGGATGCTCTTCCCCTCCGGATTGCGGCCGCGGAAGTAGTCGTCGAGGCAACCGGGCTTCGCGACGGGATCGAAGGTGGGGTTGGGGATGAAGCGGTTCACCTTGCCGGCGACGAGCAGACACTTGCGCCCGTTGACGTCGCCCCACTGCATCGCGCGGCGACGCATCTTCGGATCGATGTGACGCGTGAAGGCGTCTTCGGCCTCGTAGTAGTGGTTGTCGGCGTCGAAGGCGGGGAAGTCGATGTGCGACATGGAGGCTCCGTAGCGGGATCCCGGCTCGGGGATCTCTTGACTCGGGGTTCGATTGGGAGATACTATCATTCAACTTTTTGAACTGCAATTCACGACGACCGCCCCCCGGAGCCCCGATGCCCGTCCAAGCCCGCGCCCGCGGCGACCGCGCCCGCGAGAAGGTCCGACAGGCCCGGCAGGAGGCCTATCGCGGGCTGATCCTCGAGGCGGCCGAGCGGATCTTCGGCGAGAAGGGCTACGGCCCGGCGAAGGTGGCGGAGATCGCCGAGGCGGCGGGCGTCGCGACGGGCACCGTCTACGCGAGCTTCCCCGGGAAGGAAGACCTCTACCGCGCCGTGCACCGCGAGCGCCTCGCCGGGCTGGCGCGGCGCTACGAGGAGATCCCCGCGAGCGAGTCCGTGCGCGAGACCATCCTCGCGCGCTCCGAAGTGTCGACCCGCTTCCTCGCGTCCCACCCCGACTATCTGCGCATGTACCTGCGCGAAGCCGCGGGCTGGGGCTTCGGCGCCTCCGACCTCCCGGCCGACGCGCGCGCCTTCGTCGACCTCGCCCTCTACGAACGCGGCATCGCGAACGGCGAGCTGATCGACGAAGACCCGCAGCTGTTGACGAGCCTCCAGCAGGCGAACAGCCAGGTGCACCTCGCCTGGTGGCTCGAACACGGCATGCGCGAGTCGGCCGACGCGTTGGTCGAACGCGTGCAGGCCACGACGAAGCGCAACTTGTTCGACGCGTCGTGACGCGACCGTGACCCGAAGCGCGCTCGTCGTCGGCGGCACGGGTCCGACCGGGCCGTTCCTCGTCGCGGGGCTGCGCGAGCGCGGGTACGAGACGGCGATCCTCCACCGCGGCGAGCACGAGATCGACGCGATCCCGCCGGACGTCGAGCACATCCACACGGACCCCTACGACGGCGAGGCCCTCGAGGGCGCGATTGCTCCGCGTCGCTTCGACGTCGTCGTCGCGAGCTACGGACGATTGCGTGAGGTGGCGCGCGTGTTCGAGGGTCGCACCGAGCGCTTCGTCGGCGTGGGCGGCGTCCCGCTCTACCGCGGCTGGATGCGCCCGGAAGACCTCGCGCCGCGCGGGCTCCCCGCACCGGTGCCCGAGGACACAGCACTCGTCGAGAGCGCCGAGGAGCTGCGCAAGGGCTTCATGATCCGGCGCACCGAGGAGGCCGTCTTCGCGCACCACCCGACGGCCGCGATGTTCCGCTACCCGACGGTCTACGGCCCGCGGCAGCTGCTGCCGCTCGACTGGTGCATCGTGCGCCGCGTCCTCGACGGGCGGCGCCACGTCGTGCTGCCCGACGGCGGGCTAACGCTGCACACCGCGGGTTATGTCGAGAATCTCGCCCACGCGGTGCTGCTCGCCGTCGATCACCCGGAGGCGTCGGCGGGCCGCAGCTACAACTGCGGTGACGAGCGCACCCTCACCCTCCGCCAACGCGTGGAATGGATCGCCGACATCATGGGGCACCGCTTCGAGATCGTGAACGTGCCCGGCGATGTCGTACACCCATCGCGGCCGATGCTCACCCACGAGGAGAGCGATCATCGCTTGATGGACCTCACGCGTCTGCGCAGCGAGCTCGGCTATCGCGACGTCGTTTCGACCGACACCGCACTGCGTCGCACGGTCGAATGGCTGTGCGCGAACCGCCCCGAGCCCGGCGGCTTCACCGAGCAGCTGCTCGGCGACCCGTTCGACTACGCCGCCGAGGACGCGCTGATCGAGGCGGCGCAGGCCGGGCTCGAACGCCTGCGCGCGGTGTCCTGGCCGACGCCACCGACGGGCGGCGCGTCCTACATCGCCGTCGCGGAACGCGCGAAGAAACGCAGCTGATCCCGGAAAGCGCTGGTGCACCGCGAGCACGCGCGGCGACACCCTTCCCGTCAGCGCGTCAGGTCGTGCCGAGGCGGAACGTGAAGCGCGTCCCCGTGCCCGGCGCGCTCTCCACGGCGATGTCGCGGCCGTGGAGGTCGAGGATGCGCTTCACGATCGCGAGGCCGAGGCCCATGCCCTCCCCGCTCGGATCGCCGGGGGCGCGGTAGAAACGCTCGAAGATGTGCGGCAGCGCTTCGGCGTCGATGCCGCCGCCGGTGTCGGAGATGGTGGCCTCCACCTCCGCGCGCGAAGCAGAGGCGTCTCC
>JAHEJV010000121.1 GCA_024638705.1 Deltaproteobacteria bacterium
GCCCCCCGTCACGAGTCCGTTCCATCGCCCTGTCGGGGCTCGAACTTGACTGCCGGAACCGCCCTAGCGACGACCGCCGAGGATCCCTTCGAGCGCGTCGAGGCCGCGGTCGATGATCTCACCCGAGCCGGACCCGAGCTCCTTCTCGGCGCGTCGCTTCAGCTCTTCGCGCTGCGTCGCTTTCACGTAGTGCGCCGCGAGACTGGCGACGGAATTGCTGGCGAGCTGCACCTTCGGTTCGGTCGGGAAGCCGCGAACCGACTGGAGCACCACCTCGCGCTGGGACGGGACGTAGTCGTCCGGAGCGTCGAACGCGCGGGCGAGCTCGCGGTCGACCTCCGTTCCCAACAGGAGGACGCCGCGGAGATCGAGGGCGAAGTCGGGCAGGCGAACCGGTCCCTCGAGCGTCACCCCGTAGTCGCGATAGGCGAGCGTCACCGGCTGGCTGATCAGGTGACTGCGCTCGAGCCGCACCTTGCCGGCAAGCTTCTCGAACTGCTCGGTGTAGAAGCGCTCCCAGGCCGCGTCGCCCTGGGCGCGGCGACTCTCGGCGACGCGCTTGCCGAGCGATCCGAGGGCCGCCTCGAGGAGCGACGCCCCGACGATGCGCCCGTTCTCGATGCCGAAATCGATGTCGCCGACCAGCGTGTCGAGGAACGGCTTCTCCCCGCCGACCGGACCGCGCAGTGTCCCGCTCGCCACCAGCGGTCCGTGCAGCCGATCGGGCAGGCCCGCGAACGCGTCGAGCAGCGCGTCGCTGCTCGCGCCGGCCGTCTCGAAGCGCACCTCGAAGCGCGGGGCACCGGCCAGGTCGTCGAGCTTCGGGCTGACGGTGAAGGGCTCACCGGCGAGCAGGAGCTGCGCGTCGCGCGAGAAGAGCGACGCCCCGGCGAGCACGACCTCGCCGGTGAACGACAGCGGCCCCGAGTCGGGCAGCGTCATGTCGATCGGATCGATCTGGAAGCGGCCGCGGGTCGACGCGAGACTCGGCTTCACGACGAGTTCGGAGATGCCGACCCGACCGGTCGGGGTGACGAGACCGAGCGCGGGGACGAGCGCTTCCCAACCGTCGATCGCGAAGGGCGCGGCGGAAAGCGTGAGCTGCGTGTCGGCCCCGGTGCGCAGCGATCCGGTCGCGACGAGATTCTTCACCACGATCTCGAGGTCGTCGGCGCCGAGCGCGCCGTCGGCGTCGGTCACGAGGAGGCCCCGGACGGTGGCCTCGACACCGGCGGGCTTCGTGAAGTCGGCCCCGTAGCGGAGCGCCGCGGCACTCGCGTCGAGCTCGAACTCGCCGGTGCCGGCGAGCATGTCGTCCGACGCGATCTCCGCTTCGAACGGGCCGCGGACGGCGAAACCGTCCAGGGCGAGGTCGGCGTCGGGCACCGACAGCGTGCCGGTGACGCGCCGCTCGCCACCGCTACCCGACGACCGGAACGAGACGTCCACGTCGTCGAGCCGCGACTTCGTCGCGGGCGACACGGTGCGGTCTTCGATGGTGAACGAGGCGTCGCGCAGCGAGATCGTGCGGATCCCGAGCACGATACCCGCCGATTCCGCGGGCGCAGGCGAACCGTCGGACGGCTCGGAGGGCTCCGCCGGCGTCTCCCGTTTCGCCATGCCCGGCAGCGCGAAGCCGTCGGCGTCGCGCACGAGGTTCAGGGCGAGCCCGTCGACCGAGAGCGACTGCACCTCGAGCTGCCGTCGCAGCAGCGGGAGGAGCTGCACGCGCAGCGCCACGCGTTCGGCGCGAGCGACCGGGTCGCTCTCGGCGTCGGAGAGCAGGGCCGGATCGACGACGACGAGCGACGGCGGCAGGAGCCCGAAGTCGAGGTCGGCGTAACCCAGCTCGAGGCCGAGCACCGAGCGCGTCGCCTCCTGGATGCGCGCGCGCGCCGCGTCGCTCTTCGCGAGGCGCGGCAGGGCGAAGGCGAGCACGCCCACTGCCACCAGGAGCAGCACCGCCACGGCGGCGAGACCGCGCAGCGCCCACTTCATGCCGAGCCGATCCTCTCGGCGAGCATCTCGCGCACGGCCTTCGGATTCGCCTTGCCCCCGGTCCGTTTCATCACTTGTCCCATCAGGAAGTTCAGCACCTTCTGTTCGCCGGCGCGGACGCGCGCGACGTCGTCGGCATTCTCGGCGATCACGGCGTCCACCGCCTCGCCGAGCGCGCCGTCGTCGGAGAGCGCCTCGAGCCCGCGCTCGCGGATCCACACCAGCGGGTCGCCGCCCTTCTCCACCAGCTCGGCGACGAGCGGGCGCGCACTCTGCGGCGTCGTGCCGCCCGCCTCGACCGCGACGACGAGATCGGCGAGCGCCTTCGCCGTGATCGGCGCGTTCTGGATCTCGAGCTCGCGGTCGTTGAGGGCGCGCTGCACGTCGCGCAGCACCCAGTTGGCGATCGGCTTCGCGCGGTCGGCGCCGCCGGCCGCGGCGACGGCCGCCTCGTAGAACTCCGCCAGCTCGCGACTTCCGGTGAGGCCGCGCGCGTCGTACTCGGAGAGTCCGAAGTCGCGCTGGTAGCGCTCGCAGCGCGCTTCGGCGAGTTCGGGCAGGGCCGCGCGCACCGCCTCGATGTCGTCTTCGCTGATCACCAGCGGCACGAGGTCGGGGTCGGGGAAATAGCGGTAGTCGTCCGCGTTCTCCTTCAGCCGCAGCACGCGCGTGCGCCCGGTGTCCGGGTCGAAGGCCATCGTCGCCTGCACGACGGGTTCACCATCGTCGAGCAGCTCGGCCTGGCGCAGGATCTCGGCCTCGGTCGCGGCCTCCACGGAGCGGAACGAATTCAGGTTCTTGATCTCGGTGCGCGTGCCGAGCTCGCTGCTGCCGTGCGGACGCAGCGAGATGTTGACGTCGCACCGGAAGTGGCCGCGTTCCATGTCGGCGTCGGAGACGTCGATGTAGCGGAGCACCGAGCGCAGGGTGCGGAGATAGGCGACCGCCTGGGCGGGCGAACGCATGTCGGGCTCGGAGACGATCTCGAGCAGCGGGACGCCAGCGCGGTTGAGATCGACGTGGGTGGCGTCGCCGGCGATGGCCGCGTCGTGGATCGACTTCCCAGCGTCCTCTTCCATGTGGATGCGGGTCAGGTGCATCCGGATCGTCCCGGCCTGCTTCCCCTCGCCGACGACGACGTCGAGCCAGCCTCCGGCGATCACCGGCTCTTCGTACTGCGAGATCTGGTAGCCCTTCGGCAGGTCGGGATAGAAGTAGTTCTTCCGCGCAAACACCGAGTGGTGTCGGATCTCGCCGTGCACGGCGAGACCGGCGCGGATCGCCAGCTCGACGGCCCGGCGGTTCAGCACGGGCAGCACGCCGGGGAGCGCCAGGCACACGGGCGACACGCTGTGGTTGGGCGGCTCGCCGTAGGCGACCGGCGCCGGGCTGAACAGCTTCGACGCCGTGCGCAGGTGGGTGTGCACCTCGAGGCCGATCACGACCTCGTAGTCGGGATGGGGATGCGTGGGATGGGGATGCGCCGCGCTCACGGAAGCTCCGGCCGCGCGAGGTGGTGCTCGGTGCGACGCTGATAGGCGTCGGCCACACGGAGCAGCGTCGCTTCGTCGAGGGTGGGCGCGAGGAGCTGCAGCCCGATCGGAAGCCCGTCGGCGCTGCCGCAGGGAAGCGACACGCCGGGCAGGCCCGCGAGATTCGCCGACACGGTGTATACGTCGGAGAGATACATCTTCACCGGGTCGTCCGACTTCGCGCCGATCGGGAAGGCCACTTCGGGCGACGTCGGTGTGGCGATCACGTCGCAGCCCGAGAACGCCTCCTCGAAGTCGCGTCGCAGCAGCGTGCGCACCTGCTGCGCCTTGCGATAGTAGGCGTCGTAGTAGCCGGCAGAGAGTACGTAGGTGCCGAGCACGATGCGGCGCTTCACCTCGAGCCCGAAGCCCTCGGAACGCGAGCGCAGGTAGAGATCGGTGAGGTCCTTCGCGTTCGCCGCGCGGTAGCCGTACCGCACGCCGTCGAAGCGGGCGAGGTTGCTCGACGCCTCGGCGGTGGCGATCAGATAGTAGGCCGGGACGGCGTAGGCAGTGTGCGGCAGCGAGACTTCGCGCACTTTCGCGCCCGCGCCCTCGAGCTCCGCCACGGCGGCGCGTACGGCTTCGAGCACTGCCGGCTCGGCGCCCTCCATCTCGAAGTACTCGCGCGGCAACCCGACGACGAGGCCCGCGACGTCGCCCGAGAGCGCGCTCGCGAGCGCCGGCGCCGCTTCGGGAAGGGACGTGGAATCACGGGGATCGTGTCCGCTGATCGCCTCGAGCGCGAGCGCGGCGTCGGCGGCGGTGTGAGAGAACGCGCCGACCTGGTCGAGCGAGGATGCGTAGGCGACGAGCCCCCAGCGCGACACCCTTCCGTAGGTGGGCTTCACACCGACCACCCCGCAGAACGACGCCGGCTGACGGATCGAGCCTCCCGTATCGCTGCCGATCGCGAGAGGAACGATGCCCGCCGCGACGACCGCGGCCGATCCGCCGGACGAACCGCCCGGCGTGCGCTCCGGGCTCCACGGGTTCCGCGTCGGACCGAAGTGCGAGTTCTCGGTCGAAGAGCCCATCGCGAACTCGTCGAGGTTCGTCGTGCCGACGACGATCGCGCCGGCGGCGTCGAGCTTGGCGCGCACCGTCGAGTCGTAGGGCGACACGAACCCCTCGAGCATCTTCGATCCGCAGGTCGTCACCTCGCCGGTCTTCACGAGGTTGTCCTTGACCGCGATCGGGATGCCGTCGAGGGGCGATCGCACCTCGCCGCGGGCGCGGCGTTCGTCGGCGGCGCGCGCTTCTTCCCGCGCGACGTTCCCGCGCAGGTGCACGAACGCGTTCAGGGTCGGCTCGAGCGCCTCGGCACGGGCGAGGCTGCGCGCGACGAGCGACTCGGCGGTCTCGCTGCCGTCGTCGAGAGCGGCGCGCAGTAGGGCGAGCGAGCCGAGCGGCTCCATCAGCCCTCCTCCTCGCCGGAGATCACCTTCGGCACGACGAAGGCCGATCCGCTCGCGTCGGGCGCGTTCGCCACCGCCGACGCCGGGTCCATCGGCGGCTCGGGGACGTCTTCCCGCTCGGGAGTGGGGAGCGAGAGCACGTGCGCAGTGGGCTCGACGCCCTCGGTGTCGAGCTCGCCGAGCTGCTCGACGTAGTCGAGGATGGCGCCGAGGTCGCGCTGCATGCGGTCGAGCTCGGCGTCGTCCATGGCCAGGCGCGCGAGCGCGACGATCCGTTTCACCTCGTCGCGCTCGATTCCGGACATGGAGGCGGACGTTAGCACGCGGCCCGTTCCCGCCGGCGCGCCAGAGCCCGGAGTGGCGGCCCTACACGCCGAGGGATAGTGTGCGCGGCACATGGCCGACGACTTCACCTTCGAAGATCTCCCCGAGCTGGTGCGCCAGGGCGCCCAGGCGTTGGGCTGGACCAGCCCGATGCCCGTTCAGTCGAAGGTCGTGCCGATCATGCTCGGCGACACCGACATGATCGTCAAAGCGCTGACCGGCAGCGGCAAGACCGGCGCCTTCGGCATCCCGATCGTCACGAAGATCGACGCCGAGACGAAGGGCTGTCAGGCGCTCGTGCTCGCGCCCACCCGCGAGCTGGCGAAGCAGGTCGCCACCGAGATCGAGGCGCTCGGCGCGCCGAAGGGCATCCGCTGCCTCCCTATCTATGGAGGGGTCGGCTACGCCGCGCAGCTCGAGGGCATCGAAGCCGGACATCAGGTGATCGTCGGCACCCCCGGCCGCATCCTCGACCATCTCGGCTCCGGGAAGCTCAAGCTCGACCAGGTGAGGATCCTGATCTTCGACGAAGCCGACGAGATGCTCTCGCTCGGCTTCTGGCCCGACATGCGCGAGGTGGCGAAATACCTGCCGAAGGAGCGCCAGTCCTGTCTCTTCTCGGCGACGATCCCCGAGAAGGTGAAGTCGCTCTCGCGCTTCTTCCTGAACGACCCCGAGTTCGTGTCGCTGAACGAGGACGAAGGGTCGCCGCAGGAGATCGAGCACTACTTCGTCATCACCACGGCGCAGGAGAAGGAGGCGAACCTGCTGCGCCTCCTCGAGTACGAGGACCCGGAGAGCGCGATCATCTTCTGCAACACGAAGGACGACGTGCGCTTCGTGACGAGCTACCTGCAACGCCGCGGCTTCGACGCCGACCAGATCTCCGGCGACCTCTCGCAGGCCGCTCGCGAAGCCGCGATGGCGCGCATCAAGGCGGGAAACCTGCGTCTGCTCGTCGCCACCGACGTCGCCGCGCGCGGCATCGACATCAGCGACCTCACCCACGTGATCGGCTACGCCGCTCCGGAATCGCCCGAGGTGTACGTGCACCGGACGGGCCGCACCGGTCGCGCGGGCAAGACGGGGACGGCGATCTCGCTGGTGTCCGGCCTCGACATCGGCAACTTCAAGACGATCCAGAACGTCAACAAGATCAAGATCACCGAGCGCAAGGTGCCGACCGACGCCGACATCGCCGAGCGCGTGCGCGAGCGCCTCGCCGTGAAGGCCGAGCAGGAGATGCGCCACCTCGACGAGCGCGAGCGCAACGCGATCCTCGCGCGCTTCCGCCCCGTCGTGAATGCGCTCTCGCGCAGCGACGAGGGTCTGGCCGAGCTCGCCACGATCTGCGCGCTCTTCCTCCGCGAACACGCCCCCGAATCCCCGGCCAGCGAGCCGCGCCAGGAACCGATGAGCGACGACGCCCGCGCGAACGAAGCGCCGCGCAAGCGCGAAGGTGGACGTGGCGGCCGGGGCGGCGGTCGCGGTGGCGGCCGGGGCGGTGGACGCGGTGGTGGCCGGGGCGGCGGACGCTCCCGGCGCTGACGCCCGGCGGATCCCGTGCGCATCGCGGTCTACTGCGGGTCGAGCCGACGTCTCTCCGAGACCTATCACGCCGCGGCGCGTCGCGTCGGTGCGGCGATCGCCCACGGACGACACACCCTCGTGTATGGTGGCGGAAAGACCGGCCTGATGGGCAGCGTCGCCGACGCGGCCCTCGAAGCCGGGGGCGTCGTGGAGGGCGTCATCACGGGCGACTTCATCGGGATGGACGTCCACCACCGTGGGCTCCACCGCCTCGACGAAGTGGGCGACATGCGTTCGCGCAAACGCGGCCTCGAAGAGGGCTCCGACGCCTTCATCGCCCTGCCCGGCGGCCTCGGCACGCTCGAGGAGCTGACCGAGGTGCTCTCGTTCCGGAAGCTCGGCTTCCACGAACGACCGCTGGTGCTCCTCGACACGAACGGCTTCTTCGCGCCGCTCGTCGCGCAGATCGAGCTCGGCATCCGCGAGGGATTCGACAAACCGGCGATCCGCGAGGCCTTCGCCGTGACCGACCACCCGGAGCGCGCGGTGGCGCTATGCGCCGAAGCGATGTCGGGTGGGACGGAGCGAACGCGCTAGGTCTGTCGCGATGCGGCGCTGTTCTGGTTCGAACCCAACGGTTTCTCGCCGCGGTCGCGGTTCGCACCGGGTTCGCCGCTGGGTTCCAGCCGCAGCGTCCCTGGGCTGAGCGCGAGCAGGATGCTCATCGGGCCGGACCGGCGGACGTCGCGAAAGTCGAGGAGCGCCCGGCCGGATGATTTCGCGCTCATGCGCCGTCGGACCCGGTCGGCTCGACGCGGATCCATTCCTCCCCCGGGACGCGCAGCCGGCGCCCGACCGGGTCGACCAGCAGCGACACCCCCGGCACGGGCGCGACCGACGCGAGGGTGGCCGCGAGCGCGGAGTCGAGCTCCTCCGCGCCCTCGATCTCTGCGGTCTTCTGCAGCTCGGGCTCTTCGCCGCAAGCGGCGCCGAGCGCGAGCCAGCCGCCGATCGCCGGGATCGGACGGCGCTCCGGCGCCGAGGCGTCGACGCCCACCAGCGTCCCCGTCGCATCGGCGAGCAGCAGCGCGCCGCCGATCGCGGCCGGTCGCGACAGGCACCATTCGAGCGCCGGCTCGACGGCGTCGAAGCGATCGAGACAATCGCGCGCGAAGAGCATCACCGGCGCGCGGAAGCGACTCGGGGAGAGCGGCCGCGGCACGACCGCGAGCGCGAGACCGGCTTCGTTCACGCCGGCGCTCGGCGTCGTCGCCGTCGGCCGCGCGAGCTCGGCCGCGGCGAAGCGGCCCTCGGGATGCACCGTGCGCAGGATCGCGCGGGGCGGCGCCGGGACGGCGAGACGCGTTCCCGCCGCTCCGCTGTAGGCGAGAACGGGCGGCGTCGCGGACGCCGCATTCGCCGCGAGGGCGCGCACCAGCGCGCGCTGCGGTACGCCGGCGGCGCGCGCCATGCTTTCGAGCCACTCCGCCTGATGCGGGAAGTAGCGACGCACGTCGCGGTGCAGCGACTCCGTCGCCGGGTCGGGCCGCAGAGCGAGCAACCGACCCCGCACGGTGTCGCCACCGACTGCGGCGCGGATCTCGTCGCGCAGCGCCGTGCCCTGATCGAGGCCCAGGTCGCGCGGAGCCCCCTGGCAATGCACGCGCTTCACGACCTCGCCTAACGCTCGGTGGGTTCGCTGAGGATCGTGAGCGCCTCGTTCAGCGAACCGGTGCGATAGCCGTCGAGATCGAGGGAGACCCAGCGGAAGCCGAGCGGCTTCACGGCCTCGGAGATGCGACGCGTCATCACGGGATCGAGGGCGCGAGGCATCTCGCTCGGCTCGATCTCGATCCGCGCGACGTCGCCGTGGTGGCGCAGGCGCACCTGGCGGAAGCCCAGGCCACGCAGCGCCTCCTCGCCGAGCTCGACCTGGCGCAACCGTTCGGGCGTCACCTCGGTGCCGTAGGGCAGACGCGACGAGAGACAGGCGGACGCCGGCAGCTCGGCGGTGGGCAGCCCCGCCGCGCGGGAGAGCGCGCGGATCTCGGCCTTCGAGAGCGTCGCGTCGAGGAAGGGAGAGAGCACGCCGCGCTCGTCGGCGGCGCGGTGACCGGGACGGAAGTCGCCGGTGTCGTCGGTGTTCACGCCGTAGGCGACGGCGTCGAAGCCGAGCTCTTCGCGCAACGAGCCGAGCACGCTGAAGAGCTCGCTCTTGCAGTGGTAACAGCGGTCCGGACGGTTGGCGCGGTAGTCCGGGTTCGCCATCTCGCTCGTGTCGACGGTGCGGTACGGGATCGCAAAGTCGGCCGCGACGCGTTCGGCCATCTCGCGATGCGCTTCCGGATAGGACGGCGAGAGCGCCGTCACGGCCAGCGCGCCGTCGCCGAGGGCGCGGTGGGCGGCGAAGGCGAGGTAGCTCGAGTCGACGCCGCCCGAGTACGCGACGAGCACGCGACCGGCCTTGCGCAGACCCTCTTCGAGCTGATCGCTTTTCCTTTGGAGATCCGGGGGGATGGCCGACACGGAGGTTGAGGGTACGAGTGGCGCCGACACCGGTCAACCGAGGCGCGCACGGTTGGGTCTGGGAGGCGGCGGCGCGATTCCATAGGCTTCGCCGACACGGGGAGGTGGGGGTGATGACGAAGCTACGCGTGGCGCTGCTCTACGGCGGCCGATCGGTCGAGCACGAGGTCTCGATCTCTTCGGCGACGTCGATCTTTCGCGCCCTCGACCCGTCGCGCTACGACGTGAGCCTGATCGGCGTCGATCACGACGGGCGTTGGCGCCTGGCTCCAGCCGGACGGCCGCCCGCCGCGAAGATCGAGGGACCGGAGGTGAGCGTGCCGGTGACCCCCGGCGTCCGCTCGCTCGTCGACGGCGCTGGGAACGTGGCCGTCGCCGAGCTCGACGTGCTCTTTCCGATCATCCACGGCCGCGGCGGCGAGGACGGCATGCTCCAGGGCCTGCTCGATCTCGCGGAAATCCCCTACGTCGGCTCGGGCGTCCTCGGCTCGGCGCTGCAGATGGACAAGGAGGTCAGCAAGCGCGTCCTCGAGCAGGCCGGGCTGCCGCAGCTTCCCCACCTCTGCGTGAAGCGAAGCGAGCTCGCCCGCGACGCCGACGCCTGCCTGCGACGCATCCGCGACACCCTCGGCTTCCCGATCTTCGTGAAGCCGGCGAACGGCGGCAGCAGCGTCGGCATCCACCGCGTCGCGACCGACGCCTCGCTCCTGCCCGCACTGCGGGACGCGCTCCGCTACGACGTGAAGCTCGTCGTCGAGCAGGGCATCGCCGCCCGCGACGTCGAGGTGGCGCTGCTCGGCAACGACCCGATCGAAGCCTCGATCGCCGGCGAGATCCGCACGAAGCACGACTTCTACGACTACGAGGCGAAGTACGTCGACGAAGCCACCGAGCTGCTCGTCCCGGCGCCGGTGTCCGACGCCACCGCGGAGCAGCTGCGCGATCTCGCGATCCGGTCCTTCGCGGCCCTCGAAGGACGCGGCCTCGGCCGCGTCGACTTCCTCGTCGACCGCAGCGACGAGTCGGTCTGGGTGAACGAGGTGAACAGCCTCCCCGGCTTCACCGACGTCTCGATGTACCCGCGCCTGTGGGAAGCCACCGGGCTCCCGTACCCCGCCCTGCTGGACCGGCTCATCGAGCTCGCTCTCGAGGACCACCGCGAACGCGCGAAGCTCGAAACGCAGTTCAAGACGAGTTAGGCGGCGGGTCCGTCGCAAAAGGGAGAGAATGGACGCGATCGGCCGATTCTCAGGACTGCGCATCTCGGGTGCATGCATCGATGAAAGCGTCGCGGACCGGCTGCGTTTCCGTAGCGTCCCGCCCCCGGTCGAGTGAGCGGCAACTCGCGAAACACGATTGACACCGGGCCTTTGCGCGCCGCACGATACGGTTCCAACCGCGCTCTTCAGGAGAACCCCATGGCGAATACCCTGTTCGTCCAGCACGGCGGCTGCATGCCCGGAGGCGAAGAGGCGCAGAAGCAGGCGATGGAAGCGTGGGGCGCCAACGGCGGCCCGGTGGACGTCGCCGAGACCTTCGAGGCCTAGCGCGATGCCGGTCGTATCGTCACAGCGCGGAGACACCGGAGCCACGATCTTCGCGGCGCTGCTGGTCGCCCTCGGGCTCTATGTCCTTTCGACGGCGGAGCTTCCTTTCATGGATCGCCACGTCTTCCGCCTCGACGCGATCCTCACTGAAACCGGCGCGCGCGTCCTGGGCGGCGTGCTCGCGGCGGTGGGAGTGTGGCTCGCGTGGGATTCGCTGCGACATTAGGCGGCGATCCTTCCCGGTCCGGTGCCACGCCGCTCCTGATCGCGATGCTGCTGCCCGCCTTCCTGGCGTGTGCGACGCCCGAAGCGCCGCCGCCTGCGCGCGAGCCGTTCCCGCCCCCCGATCTCGCGACCCTCAGCGAAGTCGAGCGCCGCGGTTACGACCTCTACCGCCACGACCAGGCCGCCTGGCTCGCCACCGACGAGGCCCTCGCCCAGGGATTGCGCGACACCCCGGCCGAGGGCTGGATCACGCTCGAACAATATGGCGGCACGATCCTCGTGCGCTTCGCCGGCCCCTGCGACGCCGGCGTCTGCTCGTTTCTCGACGTCTCCACGGGAACCGGCACGCCGATCGTCACGCGCCCCCAGCCGGTGGCGCTCCCGCCCGAGCAGGCCGGCGCCTGGCGCGCGCGCCACCTCGCGGCATCGTCCGGCTTCCGGGCCTGCTCCTCCCACTACAACAGCGTCGTCCTCCCCACGGAATACGAGGGTGCTGCGGCCTGGGAGGTCTTCCTTCTCGCCGCCACGGTCGTGCCCGAGGAGGTGGTCCTCGCCGGTCACCATCGCTTCGTCGTGTCCTTCGACGGGCGGAGCCTGCTGCAACACGAGCCGCTGTCGAACTCCTGCCTCGTCTCGCGCCCCGCGGAAGACGAGGGACCGCTCGCGTCGCTCATGGTCAGCCACGTCCTCCACCCGGAGCCGATCGCGACCCACGTCTTCACGAGCCTCAACTATCAGCTGCCGCTCTACGTCCTGATCGACCACCGCATCTACCGGATCGACGGCGCGAAGATCCGCTTTCTGGAAGAGCTTCCGGAGGAGTCGGATCCGGCGCCGTCGTCGACGGACGCGGACCGCGACTAGGGCTCGATCACGTAGCCCAGCGCGCGCAGGTGATTGAGCCGCATGGCGTCGAGCTCGATGCTCTCCGGGGCGCGGCCCCAGGGCGGCGGCGCGCGCTCGGCGTAGGCGTCGATCCACGCCTCCATGCGCTCCGCGGTGTCCCGATCGATCCGAGCCAGGTTCTCCTGCTCGGTCGGGTCGGAGGCGTGGTCATAGAGCTCGGGCGGTTCATCGTCGCCCAACGCCTGGATGAGACGCTTGCCGTCGTGGGTCACCGACACGAGCGAAACCGGATCCACCTGTTTCGAACGTCCCCAGCCGCGCAACAGCTGGGCGTACACCGGGCGGTC
>JAHEJV010000122.1 GCA_024638705.1 Deltaproteobacteria bacterium
GCTTCCGCGAGCGCGAGTCCGCGCGCCTCTGCGCCGGCGACGATCGCCGCGGCGAGCGGGTGCTCGCTCGCGCGCTCGAGGCTCGCGGCGAGGCGCAACACCTCGTCTTCGCGAGCCTCCTCGACCGCTTCGACGGCGACCAGCTCGGGGCGCCCCTCGGTGATCGTTCCGGTCTTGTCGACGACGAGCACGTCGATGTCGCGCAGGCGCTCGATCGCCTCGGCGTCCTTGAACAGCACGCCGAGCGACGCACCGCGGCCCATCGCGACGGCGATCGACATCGGCGTCGCCAGTCCGAGCGCGCACGGGCACGCGATGATCAAGACGGCGACCGCGGCGACCAGCGCGTGGGCGAGACGCGGCTCGGGCCCGAAGACGGACCAGACCGCGAAGCTCGCGAGGGAGGCGGCGATCACCGCGGGGACGAACCACGCCGCGACCCCGTCTGCGAGCTTCTGGATCGGGGCGCGGCTTCGCTGGGCTTCGGCCACCCGCTGCACGATGCGCGCGAGCACCGTCTCCGCGCCGACGCGTTCGGCGCGGATCCGGAGCGCTCCAGTCCCGTTCACCGTCGCACCGGTGACCTCGTCGCCCGCGGACTTCCGGACGGGAAGCGGTTCGCCACTCAGCATCGACTCGTCGACGGCACTCTCGCCTTCGAGGACGACGCCATCGACGGGAACCTTCTCCCCCGGCCGCACGCGCAGGACGTCGCCGGCGGCGATTTCGTCGAGGGGAACGTCTGCCTCGCTGCCATCCGCCGCGATGCGACGCGCCGTCTCCGGCGCCAGGCCGAGCAGCGCCCGGATCGCGGCGCCCGTGCGGCCGCGCGCGCGCAGCTCGAGCACCTGGCCGAGCAGCACGAGCGTGACGATCACCGCGGCCGACTCGAAGTAGAGCGCCACCTCGCCGTCCGCGTTGCGGAACGAATCGGGAAACACCTCGGGCGCCAGCGCTGCCACGACGCTGTAGCTCCACGCCGCACCGGTGCCGACGGCGATCAGGCTGAACATGTTGAGGTGGCCCGAAGCGAACGACCGCGCGCCGCGCACGAAGAACGGCCAGCCTCCCCAAAGCACGACGACCGTCGCGAGCAGGAATTGCGTTACCACCTGGATCGGCGCGGGAATGCCCGCGAGCGGACGCCCGGGAACCATCTCCCCCATCGCGAGCACGAAGACGGGTGCGGTGAGCGCTGCGCTGATCCATAGCCGCCGCGTCATGTCGCGGAGCTCCGGGTCGTCGGGAGCCTCGACCGTGATCTGCAGCGGCTCGAGCGCCATCCCGCAGATCGGGCAGTCGCCCGGCCCGTCCTGCTCGATCTCGGGGTGCATCGGACAGGTGAAGCGCGTTCCGGGCGGCGGATCGGCGCGATCGTCGACGGGCGCGGGATTCAAGAAGCGGTCGGGGTCGTCGCGAAAACGCGCGAGACAGCGGTCGGAGCAGAAGCGGTACGCCTCGCCTGCGTGCTCGTGGACGCGCGGTCCGTCGGCGTCCACCTCCATCCCGCACACCGGATCGCGCGCCGCGTTCTGCACGGGTGCGCCGCTCATCAGCGACTCCCGATGTGGGCGAAGCGCGAGAAGACGTCGAGCAGCTCGGCCACCTTCTCCTCGCGATCGGCCTTGCGGCCGCTGCGCATCGCGTCGGCGACGCAGGTCTCGACGTGTCCTTCGAGGAGCAGCTTGCCGAGCTTGTCGAGAGCGCCGCGGGCGGCGGCGATCTGGAGCAGGACGTCGACGCAGTAGCGGTCGTCTTCGACCATCCGCTCGAGGGCGGCGACCTGCCCGGCGATCTTGCGCAGTCGCCGGGTGGCCTGGGTGCGGGTGTCGGCTTTCATGCCTGGACCCTATACCCCCTACCGGTATCGTCAAGGGCTCCGCGCGGAGCCCTCGGTCAGCCGCCGAAGATCCGCTCCAGGATGACGCGGATCGCGAAGGCGAGACCGATGACGGAGACGATGAGGAACCACTGGAAGGGTTCGAGCTGGGCGATGCGCATGCGATCTTCCTTCCCTGCGGCGGGTCGTCGGAGGGGGCGCCGGCCGGTGGCGGGTGACGGGGTGGCGGGAGGCCGATGCGGGGCGTCGGCGGGCCGCGACGGGGAGAACGGAAGCGGGCTCATCGAGCAGCCTCCAGTCCCCCACCGACGATAAAGTGCACCCCCCGTCGCGGTGCGTCAAGCGCGATCCAGTGTCGATCGACATCGCGATTCGACCGCTTCTCCGACGGAGAGCGGCATCCGAAGGAGCGTTCCAACGACGAAGGTCGCTCCCCGAAGGAGCGTTCCACCGACGGAGGTCGCTACCCGAAGGAGCTGAAGACGCCCTTGAGGAAATCCTCTTCACTGACGCCGAACTTCGAGCCGAACGCGTGGCGCTCGTCGATGTTGCGGTAGAGCTGACGCAGCAGCTCGCGAAAGGTCTCGCGGACGCCCTCCCCCTTCGTCGCCACCGCCGGGAAGGTCGGGATGCCTCCCCAGGCCTCCTTGATCTCGTCGAGGGGCTTCACGTCCTGGAGGTCGCGCTTGTTGAACTGGACGACCTTCGGGATCTGATCGAAGTCGATCCCGTTACTCTTCAGGTTCGCCTCCATGTCGCGCCAGGAGTAGGCGTTCGCCGACGCGCTCGAGCGCTGCGAGTCGGCGATGAAGGCCACCGCGTCGGCGCCCGACAACACGACCTTCCGCGTCGACTTGTGCATCACCTGACCGGGCACGGTGAACAGCTTGAGCTTCACCGAGAAACCGTTGGCGGTGCCGAACTCGATCGGCAGGAAGTCGAAGTAGAGCGTGCGATCGCCCGTGGTGTCGAGCGTGACCATCTTCCCACGCGAACCGCTGTCCACCAGCTGGTGGAGCATCTGCAGATTCGTGGTCTTGCCGGACAGCGCGGGTCCGTAATAGACCACCTTCACGGTGATCTCGCGCTCCGACATGTTGATCTGGACCATGGGTCCTTCGCCCCCCGAGCAAAGCCGTGGAAACTCTCAGCGGCTCTCATCGGTCCGTTGGCCCGCGAGGTGTAGGACCAGGGTGACCCAGGTCACGCCCGGCACTCGATTTCGCGTCTTCGCGCGTCGCTCGGCGCCCGCGGCGGCGTGATTTCTACCCGGAGCGGAATGCGTCCAGCAGCGCGCGAGCGGCGCGCGCGGGCGTGGTTTCGAGCGACTCGACCTGCTGCTCGAGCTCGTCGATGCGCGCGGCGACCGCGGGGTGGGTGCGGAAGGCTTGCTGGAGCCCTTCGTCGACCAGACTCCACATCCAGCTGCGCGTCTGCTCGCGACGCCGCTTCGCCGCCTCGCCACTCTCCTCGAGCGCCTCGCGGTGCGCGAGCACCATCGCCCACACGTCGTCGATGCCCTGCCCTTTCAGGCTGCTGACGGCGAGCACGCGCGGCTGCCAGCTCGGCGAGAGCGGACGCAGCAGCGAGAGCGCGCGCTCGTGCTCCTGGCGCGCGCGTTCGGCGAGAGCCTGGCTGTCGCCGTCGGCCTTGTTCACGACGAGGCCGTCGGCGAGCTCGAGGACGCCCTTCTTGATGCCCTGAAGCTCGTCACCGGAGCCGGGCTGGAGCAGCACGAGGAAGAAGTCGACCATGCCCGCGACGGTGACCTCGGACTGCCCGATGCCGACCGTCTCGACGATCACGACGTCGAAGCCCGCCGCCTCGCACACGAGCATCGACTCGCGGGTGCGCTGCGCGACGCCGCCGAGCGAGCCGCTCGACGGCGACGGGCGGATGAAGGCCGCCTCGCTCTGGGCGAGGCGCTCCATCCGCGTCTTGTCGCCGAGGATGCTGCCGCCCGTGACGGGACTGCTCGGGTCGACGGCGAGCACCGCGACGCGATGTCCGCGGTCGACCAGATGCAGGCCGAGCGCTTCGATGAAGGTGCTCTTCCCGACGCCCGGCGGACCGGTGATGCCGACGCGCACCGCCTCGCCCGTATCGGGAACGAGCGCGTCGAGGATCGTCTGGCCGCGCTCGGCGTGGTCGGCGCGCGTGCTCTCGAGCAGGGTGATCGTCCGCGCGATGGCGCGTCGGTCGCCCGCGCGGATCGCGTCGCACACGTCCTCGGGCGCATCGCTCATCGGGTCGTGGCGGTCTCCCGCTCCGTCGGTGCGCAGCGGATCATCCGCCCCGCGCTCGGACCACCTGGAGCACTTCGCGCGCCGCCTTCGGCACCGGCGTGCCGGGACCGAACACCGCCGCGACGCCCTGCTCGCGCAGGAAGTCGTAGTCGCGCGGGGGGATGATGCCGCCGACGATCACCGCCACGTTCGGCGCGCCCGCGGCTTCGAGCGCCTTCACCAGCTCCGGCACGAGCGTCTTGTGCCCCGCCGCCTGGCTCGACACGCCGATCACGTGCACGTCGTTGTCGATCGCCTGGCGCGCCGCCTCGTCGGGCGTCTGGAAGAGCGGCCCGATGTCGACGTCGAAGCCGAGGTCGGCGAAGGCGGTGGCGATCACCTTCATGCCGCGGTCGTGGCCGTCCTGGCCGAGCTTCACGACGAGCATGCGCGGCCGGCGTCCCTCGCTCTTCGCGAACTCCGCCACCTGCTGCGAGACCTCCTCGAAGTCGGAATCGCCGTGGTAGCTCGCGCCGTAGACGCCGGACACCGCTCTCACCTCGGCGCGGTGACGCGTGTAGACGTCTTCGAGCGCCTGGGAGATCTCGCCGACGGAGCAGCGCACGCGCGCGGCTTCGACGGCGGCTTCGAGGACGTTGCCCTCGCCCGAGCGCGCCAGCTCGCGCAGCCGCTCGAGGCAACGCTCGACGGCGGCGGCGTCGCGCGACGCGCGGACGCCCTCCAACCGCTCGATCTGCGACAGCCGCACCGCGCTGTTGTCGATGTCGCGGATGTCGAGCTCTTCCTCGTCCGGCGCCGGGTACTTGTTCACGCCGACGATCACGTCCTCACCCGAGTCGACGCGCGCCTGGCGTCGCGTCGCGGCCTCCTCGATGCGCAGCTTCGGCATCCCCGCGACGATCGCCTTGGTCATGCCGCCGAGCTCTTCGACCTCGTCGATCAGCGCGTTCGCGGCGTGATAGACGCTCTCGGTGAGACTCTCCATGAAGTACGAGCCGCCCCAGGGATCGACCACGCCGGGAATCCCGCTCTCCTCCTGGAGGATCAGCTGGGTGTTGCGGGCGACGCGGGCGGCCTGGTCGGTGGGCAGGGAGACGGCCTCGTCGTAGCCGTTGGTGTGCAGGCTCTGGGTGCCGCCGAACACCGCCGCCATCGCCTCGATCGTGGTGCGGATGACGTTGTTCATCGGGTCCTGCTCGGTGAGGCTCGCCCCCGACGTCTGGCAGTGGGTGCGCAGCATCAACGACTTGTCCTTCTTCGCGTCGAAGAGGCCCTTCATCCGCTCGGCCCAGATGCGGCGCGCGGCGCGCATTTTCGCCACCTCGAGATAGAAGTTCATCCCGATGCACCAGAAGAAGGAGAGGCGTCCGGCGAAGGCGTCGACGTCGAGCCCCTTGCTGAGCGCGGCGCGCACGTAGTCGAGGCCGTCGGCGATCGTGAACGCCAGCTCCTGCACCGTCGTCGCGCCGGCCTCCTGCATGTGGTAGCCGGAGATCGAGATCGAGTTGAACTTCGGCATGTTCTGCGCCGTGTACTCGATGATGTCCGCGACGATCCGCATCGAGGGCTCGGGCGGATAGATGTAGGTGTTGCGGACCATGAACTCTTTGAGGATGTCGTTCTGGATCGTCCCGGCGAGCTTCTCTTGCGGGACGTTCTGCTCTTCGCCGGCGACGATGAAGCAGGCCAGGATCGGCAGCACCGCGCCGTTCATCGTCATCGACACGGTCACCTGATCGAGCGGGATGCTGTCGAAGAGGATCTTCATGTCCTCGACGGAGTCGATCGCGACGCCCGCCTTGCCGACGTCGCCGGTCACGCGCGGATGATCGGAGTCGTAGCCGCGGTGGGTGGCGAGGTCGAAGGCGACCGAGAGACCCTGCTGGCCGGCAGCGAGGTTCGCCCTGTAGAAGGCGTTCGACTCCTCGGCGGTGGAGAAGCCGGCGTACTGGCGGATCGTCCACGGCCGGTTCGCGTACATCGTCGCGCGCGGGCCGCGCAGGAATGGGAAGACGCCCGGGAGCGTGTCGACCTGCTCGAGGCTCTCGAGGTCGGCCGCGGTGTAGAGCGGCTTGATGCGCAGCCCGTCCGGGGTCTCGCGGACGAGTTCGTCGGGGTCCTTGCCGCGCAGATCCTTCGCTGCGAGTTCGCGCCAGCGCGCGAGGTCGGCTCCGGTCTTCGTTCCGCTCATCGAGTGGGCTCCGGTCTCGTGGGGATGGGGGTCGTGGGGATCGGCGCTTCGCCGCTCCGGTCGGCGGATCGCTCGCCCGGGCGATCCTGGGCGGCTGGCGCGAAGAGGTGCAAAACCATAGCCCCATCGGGTGGTTGCGGCACGAGACGAGCCGCTACCGTCCGCCGCGTGCGCGTCTCGTCCCTCGCTCTGGTCTGCCTGCTCCTGAGCGCGACGCCGTTCGCCGCCGAGCCGGAGCCCGGGCCCGTCGACGCCGAGCGCGTCATCGTTCCCGGGCAGGTCGACGCCGAGCGCGCCGCCTCTCCCGATCCGGCCGATTGGCTCGCCCACGGCCGCACCTGGGACGAGCAGCGACACAGCCCCCTCGGCCAGATCGACTCGAGCAACGTCGCCGAGCTCGGCCTCGGCTGGGCCTTCGCCACCGGCAGCAAGCGCGGTCTCGAGGCGACGCCGATCGTCGTCGACGGCGTGATGTACGTGACGGGCACCTGGAGCGTGGTCTACGCGCTCGACGCGGCGACGGGGAAGGTGCGCTGGTTCCACGACCCGAAGGTCCCGCGCGCGAAGGGTCGCGACGCGTGCTGCGACGTCGTAAATCGCGGCGTCGCGGTGTGGAAGGGACGCGTCTACCTCGGCGCGCTCGACGGACGCCTGATCGCACTCGACGCCGGCACCGGCGAGGTGGTCTGGGAGACGCTCACCGTCGATCCGAGCCAGCCCTACACGATCACCGGCGCGCCGCGCGTCGTGAAGGACAAGGTCTTCATCGGAAACGGCGGCGCCGAGTTCGGGGTGCGCGGCTACTTCGGCGCTTACGACGCCGAGACCGGCGAGCTGCTCTGGCGCTTCTACACCGTGCCGGCGAGCCATGCCGGTCCCCACGAACACCCCGCCCTCGAAATGGCGGCGCAGACCTGGTCGCCGGACTCGCTCTGGGAGTCGGGGCTCGGCGGAACCGTGTGGGATTCGATGGCCTACGACGCCGAGCTCGATCTGCTCTACGTCGGCGTCGGCAACTCTTCCGTCTACGACCGCGCCCAGCGCAGTCCCGGCGGCGGGGACAACCTCTTCCTCGCCTCGATCCTCGCCGTGCGGCCCGACACCGGCGAGCTCGTCTGGCACTACCAGACGACGCCGGGCGAACACTGGGACTACACCGCGACGCAGCACATGATCCTCGCCGACCTCACGTTCGGGGACACGGTGCGCAAGGTGCTGATGCAGGCGCCGAAGAACGGCTTCTTCTACGTGCTCGATCGCGAGACCGGGGAGTTCCTCTCGGCGGAGAACTACGTCGAGGTGAGCTGGGCCGAAGGCATCGATCCGGAGACGGCGCGTCCGATCGAGCGCGCGGAGGCGGATTGGTCGGAGAGCGGCGCGATCGTGACGCCGGCCGTCTTCGGCGGTCACAACTGGCACCCGATGAGCTTCAGCCCCCGGACCGGGCTCGTCTACATCCCGTCGAATCACCTGCTCTACCAGTTCGCGCCCGATCCGGAGTTCCGCTTCGAGCCGGGGAGCGCCCGGTTCAACACCGCCGAAGACCTGGCCTCGGTGACCGCCGCCTTCGAGGGATTCGAGGGAACCCGGTACGCGGTGTGCCACCCCACGCAGCTGATCGCCTGGGATCCGCGCACCCAGCAGGCGCGCTGGCGCCACGACTCCGACGCGACGGTGCCCGGGGGCGTCCTCACTACGGCCGGCGGCCTCGTCTTCCAGGGCGACGGCGGGGGCGTCTTCCGCGCCTTCGATGCGGCCAGCGGGGCGGTGCTCTGGGAGTTCCCGACCGGCGTGGGCGTGATGGCGCCGCCGGTGAGCTATGCGATCGAAGGGGTGCAGTACGTCGCGGTGATGGCGGGCATCGGCGGCTCCCAGGGAGGTCACGGCCGACCGCTCACCGTCGAGAACGACGGTCGTCTGCTCGTGTTTCGTCTCGGCGGGACCGCTTCGGCTCCGCCCGTGCGGCCGAGGGGGTTGCCGCCGATCGAGGCGCCCGTCGTCGATGCCCGCGCCGCGGACATCGAGGCCGGGCGTCGACACTACGCCGAACGCTGCATGCGCTGCCACGGTCTCGCCGCCCACGCGAGCGGCGTCTATCCCGATCTCCGCCATGCGCGCCGCGCCGTGTGGGAGCGCTGGGACGACATCGTGCTCGGCGGGACCCGCACTGGCGGGGGCATGGCGTCCTTCGCGGACGTGCTCGATGCCGAGGCCTCGGCCCAGATCCGTGCCTACGTGGCATCCCGCGCGCACCACGAGCCGACTCTCGTCGAGCGCACCGCCGCCTGGGCCGCCGAGCGTGTGTGCATCCCGGCGGGTTGGGTGGCCGACTAGCACACGCAGAGCGAGGAGCCCCGTGATCGATCTGTCCCAGCACTTCACGCGACCCGACTGGGTGCGCCGAACGAACGCGATGGGCGATTCGGTGCTCGGGGCCCGACGGCTGGTGCCGCTCGACGTCGACGCGCTCGTCGCGCAGGCACAGGACGCGACCGGACTCGACGACTTCGGAGACCTGGACGGCGACTGGTGCACGCGCCTCCACGGACTCGTCGCGGCGATCGAGGAGACGGCCCGGCTGCACACCGTCGGTCGCCTGATGACGCGACAGGAGCTGCTCCGCTGCCTGATCTCGCGCCTCCTGTTGACGAAGCGGCTGCGCGAACGCCCGGTGATCGCCGAGGAGCGCATCGAGGCGCCGATCGTCATCGCCGGTCCGGCGCGCTCCGGCACCTCGATCCTGCACGAGCTGCTCTGGCTCGATCCCGAGGCGCGCAGTCCGCTCGCCTACGAATCGCTCTACCCGGTGCCGCCCGAAGCGCTGCGGGGGGATCGGCATCGCGAAGTCGCGGAGTGCGAGCAGGAGCTCTGGTCCGACGTGCAGCCCGAGTTCGCGACGATCCACGAGCTCGCAGCGCACCTTCCGATGGAATGCATCGCGCTGCGTCAGCCGTCCTTCGCCGGCTTCCACTGGTCGATGGTCGCCGAGATCCCGGGCTTCGCGCCCGACTTCCCGGCCGCGATGGCCTACCACCGCGCCGCGCTCCAGAGCCTGCAGCACGGCGCACCGCAGAAGACCTGGGTGCTCAAGACGCCGGTCTACCTGATGATGCTCGACCTGCTCTTCGCCACCTATCCCGACGCCGCGGTCGTCGTCACCCACCGGGATCCGGTGAAGACGCTTCCTTCCGGGTTCAGCACCCTCGCGACGGTGCGCTGGCTGCGCAGCGACCACGTGCAGCTCGAGGGCACCGACGGCACCGGCGCGGGGCTCCTCCTGCTCGGCCTCCTGCAACGCGAACAGGCCGGCGAGCTCCCCGGCCCCGTCCACCACATCCGCTTCGCCGACCTGATGTCCGAGCCCGCCGGCGCGATCGAAGAGCTCTACGACCAGCTCGGCCGCCCCTTCACCCCCGCCTACGCCGACCGGATCCGCGACTACCTCGCCAACAAACCCAAGGGCAAGTTCGGCGCCCACCGCTACACGCCCGAAGACTGGGACATGGAAACCACCCGGATCCGCGAGCTCATGAAGCCCTACATGGACTACTACGAAGTCCCGGAAGAGCGCTGATCCAAAGCGAACAGCCACCGGATACAAGTGGATCGGTGGGGGAAACCTCGCCGATGTTCAGCGCGCCATGCGCCCGGAAGCACAGGAAACGCCCGCCGGCCTGGTAGGCGAGGATTCCCCCACCGATCCACGCCCAGAATCGAAACCGGTCCGCGCTCGCGACCGCCCTACATCGAACGCCGATACGACCCGCCCACTTCGAACAACGCCTGCGTGATCTGCTCCAGGCTCGCCACCTTCACCGTCTCCATCAGCTCCTCGAACACGTTCTCCCCGCGCCGCGCCGCCTCCTGCAGCTTTCGCAACGCCTCCGGCGCGCGATCCGCGTGGCGACGCTGGAACGCCGCGAGATTCTCGAGCTGCGCGCGCTTCTCGGCGTCGTCCGAGCGCATCAGCTCGTTCGCCTTCTGCGCCGTCTCGGGGTGCGGATTCTCGAACGTGTTCACGCCGATGATCGGCAGCGCCCCCGAATCCTTCTGGGACTCGTAGTGGAGGCTCTCCTCCTGGATCTTGCTGCGCTGATAGAGCGTCTCCATCGCGCCGAGGACGCCGCCGCGCTGCGAGATCCGTTCGAACTCGGCGAGCACCGCCTCCTCCACGAGATCGGTGAGCTCCTCGATGATGTAGGCCCCCTGGAGCGGGTTCTCGTTCTTCGCGAGGCCGAGCTCGCGGTTGATGATCAGCTGGATCGCGAGCGCGCGGCGCACGCTCTCCTCAGTGGGGGTCGTCACCGCCTCGTCGTAGGCGTTGGTGTGAAGGCTGTTGCACTGGTCCTGGAGGGCGGTGAGCGCCTGGAGCGTGGTGCGGATGTCGTTGAAGGCCATCTCCTGGGCGTGCAGCGACCGACCCGAGGTTTGGATGTGGTACTTGAGCTTCTGGCTGCGCTCGATCGCTCCGTAGCGCTCACGCATCGCGACCGCCCAGATGCGCCGGGCGACCCGCCCGATCACGCTGTACTCGGCGTCGAGGCCGTTGCTGAAGAAGAACGAGAAGTTCGGCGCGAAGTCGTCGACGGCCATCCCGCGCGCCGCGTAGTACTCGCAGTAGGTAAAGCCGTTCGCCAGCGTGAAGGCGAGCTGGGTGATCGGGTTCGCCCCGGCTTCGGCGATGTGGTAGCCGGAGATCGACACCGAGTAGAAGTTGCGGATCGCGTTCCCGGTGAAGAACGCCTGGACGTCCCCCATCATCGCCAGCGAGAAGTCGGTGGAGAAGATGCAGGTGTTCTGGGCCTGGTCCTCCTTGAGGATGTCGGCCTGGACGGTGCCGCGGACGCTGCGCAGCACGTCGGAGCGGATGCGCGCGTAGGTTTCGGCGTCGACGACCTCCTCGCCTGAAACACCGAGCAGCGCCAGCCCGAGGCCGTCGTGGCCTTCGGGCAGCGACCCCGAGTAGGAAGGTAGGTCGCGCTTCGCCAGGTCGCCGCGCACGGCGTCGAGGCGTCCCGTCTCGCGCAGGTGCTTCTCCACCCCTTGATCGATCGCCGCGTTCAGGAAGAAGGCGAGGATCGTCGGCGCCGGACCGTTGATCGTCATCGACACCGAGGTGGTCGGCGCCGCGAGGTCGAAGCCCGAGTAGAGCTTCTTCGCGTCGTCGACGGTGCAGATCGAGACACCCGAGTTACCGACCTTCCCGTAGACGTCGGGCCGCTCGTGGGGATCACGGCCGTAGAGCGTCACCGAGTCGAAAGCAGTCGACAGACGCGCGGCGGGCATCCCCTCGGAGATGAGGTGGAAGCGGCGGTTGGTGCGCTCGGGGGTGCCCTCCCCCGCGAACATCCGCGCCGGGTCCTCGTTCTCGCGCTTGAACGGGAACACGCCCGCCGTGAACGGGAAGCGGCCCGGAAGATTCTCGCGCCGCAGGTAGCGCGTGAGCTCGCCCCAGTCGTTCGTGCGCGGGAGGGCGACCTTCGGGAGCCGCGTGCTCGAGAGCGTCTGCGTGTGGTTCGCGACGGCGATGTCGCGGCCGCGCACTGCGTAGGACTGTTCTTCCGCGCGGTAGCGGGCGCGCACCTCGGGCCAGCCCTCGAGCTCTGACGCCAGGCCCGGTCCGAGGTCACGCAAAGCGGCTTCCCGCTCGTCCGCGAGCGGCTGCTTCGCGTCCTCCGAGTCGATTCGCGCTGCTGCGCGATCGAAGGCCGCGGCATCTGCCGCGCGCTCCGCGAGCCGTTCGGTCTCGGCGTGCCAGCCCCGGACGGTCTCCGCGATCTCGGCGAGATAGCGGCTCCGCTCCGGCGGGATCATCGCACCCGCGACCGTCGCCTCGCTGGCCGGCGAACCGGGGGCCGCGAGTCCGAGCTTCGGCGCGAGCGCCGCGAACAGCCGGTCGACGCCCGGATCGTTCCACGACCGCGCGACCGTCGCGAAGACCGGCACCTCGTCGTCGGAGGCGTGGAAGGCGCCGCGATT
>JAHEJV010000123.1 GCA_024638705.1 Deltaproteobacteria bacterium
TCGCTGTGGGTGCCGCCGCCCTCGAGCACGCTGCGGCAGACGTCGAGCCCGCAGTGCTCGTCGAGATAGTCGCGGGCGGTCTTCTGGAGGAGCTTCTGGTCCTCGGAGAAATCGAAATTCATGGGTCGTCTCCGGTCATGGTGCGTGACACTATACCGACGGAGGTGTCCCCTTGCCCCTGTTCGGACTGCGTTACGACCTGCGCTGTGCGCCTTTCGACGACACGACGTCGGCCCAGCTCGCGGCCGCCGCCCTCGAACAGTGCGAATGGGCCGACCGCCTCGGCTTCGCGACGGTGACCCTCTCCGAGCACCACGGCTCACCCGACGGCTACCTGCCCTCCCCCCTCGTGTTCGGCGCCGCGATCGCGGCGCGGACGAAGAACCTCCGGTTGCTGATCGCCGCGCTGATCGCTCCGCTCCACGACCCGGTGCGTCTCGCCGAAGACCTCGCCACGCTCGACGTCGTGAGCGGCGGACGGATCATCCCCGTCGTCAGCGGCGGGTACGTCGAGTCCGAGTTCGCCACCTTCGGGAAGAAGCTCTCGGATCGCGCCGAAATCATGGAAGGCATCATTCCCTTCCTCGAGCGCGCCTGGAGCGGCGAGCCCTTCGAGCACCGCGGCGTGACGGTGCGCGTGATGCCGCGCCCGGTGCAGCAGCCGCGCCCTCCCATCTTCATGGGCGGTGCCTCGAAGGCCGCCGCGCGACGCGCGGCGCGCCACGCCGATCACTTCATCCCGACCGTGCCCGAGCTCTTCGCCCTCTACCGCGAAGAGCGCATCGCCCTCGGCAAGCCCGACCCGGGCGAGCTGCCGAAGACGACGGGAAACTTCCTCTACGTTGCCAAGGATCCCGACGCCGCGTGGGAGAAGATCGCCCCCTACGCGATGCACGAGATGAACGCCTATGGGAAGTGGATGGCCGACTCGGGCACCACCGGCCCGTACCGACCGGTCTCCGACCCGGACGCGTGCCGCGCGACGGGACAATATCCGGTGATGACGCCCGACGAGCTGATCGCCACCGCCCGCGAGATGGGGCCGATGGACGCGATCATGCTCCATCCCCTGATGGGCGGGATGGACCCGGCGCTCGCCTGGGAGTCGCTATCGCTGGTCGAGAACGAGGTGCTGCCCGCGCTGCGCTGAGACGCGCCTCCCCTAGGAGACCTTCGCGATCACGTTGTCCGCGAAGCCGCGTAGCGCGTCGAGCTTCTGCTGCAGCGTGTGGGTGTCGGTCTCGTAGGCGTTGCGGAACCCGACGATGCAATCGGTGACGCCCTTCTCCTCGAGGCGCTTCACGCCGTCGGGGGTGTAGGCGTCCATCGAGATCACGTGGATCTGGAACGGATCGTTCTCGCGCCCTTCCTCCTTGCGGAACTGGTTCAGCTTCGCGAGCAGCGCATCGAGGTCGTCCTTGCCGCCGCCGTGCATCCAGCCGTCGCACAGGCGCGCCGCGCGACGCAGCGCTGGATCGGCGTGCCCGCCGAGCAGGATCGGCATGTCCTCGGGCACCGGGCAGAGCTTGATCGCGGGGATGTCGTAGAACTCGCCGTGATACTCGAAGTAGTCGCCGCTCGTGAGCCCGCGCACGATCTCGATCATCTCGTCGAGACGCTTGCCGCGCCGCCGCCACTCGGTGCCGGTCACCTTGTAGTCCTCGGGCCAGGGCGAGAGGCCGACGCCGAGCGTGACGCGGTTCTTCGTGAGATAGGCCACCGACGTCGCCTGCTTCGCGGCGAGCACGGGGCTGCGGATCGGCAGCTTCACGACGAAGGTCGAGAAGCGCAGCTTCGTCGTCGACGCGCCGAGCGCCGCCATCAGAACGAAGGGCTCGATGAAGGGCTTCCCTTCCAGGAATTCGCGGTTGCCGTCCTGGTTGTACGGATATTCGGTGTCCGACTCCTTCGGGAAGCAGATGCTGTCGGGCACCGTGAACGAGGTGTAGCCCGCGTCTTCGGCGGCCTGCGCGAGCGGGATCAATTGATGGGGCTCGCACATCGATTCGGCGAAGGAAAAGCGCATGGGGGTCTCCGTGGTGGGGTCTCTTGCGTTCGGTCACGCGACGCCTGACGGTAACGGTTCAGGCGGGGACGCCCAACTCGTCGAGGCGCCGCGCCAGTGTCGTCGAGGCGAGGTTGTTGACGTCCATGTCGTGGTCGGCGGGAAGCACCTCGTAGTGCTTCATCTGGAGGCCGAGCCGCGCCATGATCGCACTGAACTTGAGCAGCGCGAGCACCTCGTAGAAGGCGGTGTAGTCGAGCGGGCGTCCGGTGCGGCGGCTCCAGTGCGCGAGGGTCTCGTCGCGACCGGGGATGCCATCGAGACGCGTCAGCCCCACGCCTTCGGTGAAGCAGCGATCGAGGGCAACCCACCAGGCGACGTCCTGCAACGGGTTGCCCAGGCGCACCATCTCCCAATCGAGGACGCCGATGCACTCGGTGTCGCGGTAGATCTGGTTGGCCAGGCGCGAGTCGCCCCAACAGAGGGCGGTGGGCTCGCTCGCCGGCGCTGCGTCGCGAAGCCAGCCGAGGGCGCGATCGAGGAGCGGATAGCGGGCTCGGTCGCCGAGGCCCCAGGAGAGGTACTCGTCCCAGTAGGCGAGTTGTTGCGCGAGCGGATCGGCGCCGCGTCGCGGTTCGTCGAGGTAGCGGAAGTCGTGCGTGTCGAGGTCGACGTCGTGCACGCGCGCCATCGCCTCGATGCCGCTCCACCACATCTGTTCGCGTTCGGCTGGTGCGAGCTTCTCGGCGATGTGCCCTGCGGCGTGCATCGGCGGGTTGTCCGAGGGCACCCACCCGTCCAGGAACTCCATCAGGTAGAACGGCGCGCCGAGCGTGTCGTCCGTCCAATCGTGCTCGCGCATCGCCGGCACCGGCACCGGCGTCTTCCCGAGCGCGTCCATCACGTGGTACTGCACGGTGAGATCGTAGACGGGAAAGACGTTGAATCCGCGTGGCTCGATGCGCGCGACGAGCGGCTCGCGTCGGGCCACCCCCCCCTGCCTCCAAGCCACCTCGAAGAGCAGCGTTTCGCTCGAGAATCCGGTGTTCGAAGGCGTGCGGAGATTCTCGATCACGAGATTCCCGGCGGCGGGTCGTCCGCGGCGCAGGAACGCCTCGAGGCGCTCCCGATCGCGGGCCAGATCGCGGGGCTCGGGGTGCGGCATTCGGCGGATTATACTGGCCCACCGCCTGCCGGAGGACGCCGCAATCGCGCGCGAACGCACCTTTCGCCTCTACATCGAGACGCCCGCGTGAAGCGCACCTTCCTGGTCGATCTCTTCTGGAAAGTCCATCCGTGGATCTACCGCGCCAGCGGCGGGAAACTCCTCGGACGGCTCGCGAACATGGACGTGCTCCTGCTGACCACGACCGGCGCGAAGAGCGGCGAGCGGCGCACCACGGCGCTCACTTCCTTCGAGGACGCCGGACGCCACGTCGTGATCGGATCGTTCCTCGGCGCGCCGCACCATCCCGGCTGGGTGCACAACCTGCGCAAGCAACCCAGGGTGGAGATCGACTTCGGGGCGGAACGATTCGAGGGCCATGCTCACGAGGCACACGGGGAAGAACGCGAGAGACTCTGGGCGCGCGCCGTGGCGATCCAACCCGACTACCGCCGGTACGAGGCGAACACGACCCGCGAGATTCCGGTGGTCGTGCTCACGCCATCGGCGGAGTCGGGAACGACCGCCGCGTGAGAACTCCCCTTCGCCGTTTCATTCTCGGCAGGCTGGATTCGGTCGGGGCTTCGACCAGGATGAAGAAGCAGGACTGGCGCCCGGAGGTGGACTCCCGCACCGCCGAGGCCCTGCGCGCACCGGGCTACGTGGAGTGGGGCTGCCGATCTAGAGCGGCCAGGGGAATCGTCAGTTCCGATCCCAGCGTTTGCGCGCTTCCTCGGGATCGACCTCTCTCGCCGGGCCGCCTTCGAAGGGCGTCGCGAAGGCCTGGGCGAGCTGCTTCATGATGTGACCGATCGTGACGTAGGGTGCGTCCTCGGGCGCCGGCGGCGTGCCGCCGCCCGACTTGAGCGAGAGATCGACGTGCTTCGCCTGAGCGCGCAGCGCACCGACGGTGCACTGCTCCTTCGGGATCACCGAGAACGGGTCGTAACGGAAGTGCCGCATCGCGTTCTCGTGGGTGATCTTGTTCACGTCCTCGTCGGACACGCCTTCGAGGGACTTCGCGAGCTCTTCCGGCGCGTTCGGCCAGGTGGTGTCCGAGTGGGGGTAATCGCTCTCCCAGGTGATCGTGTCGATGCCGACGAGGTCACGGTTGCGCACGCCCGATGGGTCGTCGATGAAGCACGTGATCATGTGCTCGCGGAAGACGTCGGAAGGGAGCTTCCCGCCGAAGTCCTGGTGCGTCCAGTGGCGGTGGTGCTCGTAGACGTAGTCGGCGCGGTCGAGGAAGTACGGCACCCAGCCGATGCCCCCTTCGGAGAGCGCGATCTTGAGATCGGGGTACTCGCGGAGGAACTTCGAGAAGACGAGCTCGGTCGCGCAGCCGAAGAGGCTGATCGGCGCTGCCGTGATCATGATCTCGACGGGCGCCGCGGTGTCCTGGAGCTTCATCCCCGTGCCCGATCCGATGTGGATCGCGACGACGGTGCCCTCGTCGGCCGCCGCCTTCCACACCGGCTCCCAGAAGTCGCTGTGCAGGCTCGGGTAGCCGAGGCCCGTGGGGTTGTCGGCGAAGCTGATCGCGTGACAGCCCTTCTTCGCGACGCGACGGATCTCGTCGGCCATCAGCTTAGGATCCCAGAGCATCGGCAGCGCGAGGGGGATGAAGCGACCGGGATGGGTTCCGCACCAGGTGTCGATGTGCCAGTCGTTGTACGCCTGGATCATCACCTTCGCGAGCTCCTTGTCCTCCTGACGGCCGAACAGCTCGCCGCAGAACCCGCACATCGAGGCGAAGCACATCGAGCCGAGGATCCCGGCAGCGTTCATGTCGTCGATGCGCTCGTGGATGTCGAAGTTGCCGGGGCGGAGCTGGTCGAGCGACGTCGGCTCCATCCCGTACTCCTCGGGCGGACGCCCGGCGACGGCGTTGAGGCCGATGTTCGGCACCTGTTGCCCTTCGAAGACCCAGACGTCGGTGCCGTCGGGCTTGCGCACCAGCTTCGGCGCGCGGTCCTGAAAGCGCGCGGGCAGGCGGTCTTCCCACATGTCCGGCGGCTCGACGACGTGGTCGTCGACACTCACGAGGATCATGTCTTCGATCTTCACGGGGCTTCCTCCAGCAGGCTTCGAGCGGACTGAAGGCATGATACGCAATTTTCTGACGGGTCGTCAGATTCTCTTCTAGCGGCGTTCGGCAGGCGGCTCCCAAGGCGTCCCGGACAGCTCCGCCAGCGCGTGGATCAGCGCCTGGGTTCCCGAGCGCCCTTTCCCCGACTGCTCGAGGCGCTCGTAGAGCTGCTTCGCGAGCGTGAGCCCGGGAAGCGAAAGCTTCATTCTTTCCGCCTCTTCGAGCGCGATCCGCATGTCCTTGATGAAGTGCTCCACGTAGAAGCCGGGCGCGTCGTCGCCGGCGAGCATCCGCGGCGCGAGGTTCGCGAGCGACCAGCTGCCGGCCGCGCCCGACGACACCGACTCGAGCACGCGCTCCGGGTCGAGCCCGGCGCGCGTCGCATAGAGCAGGCCCTCACACACCCCGATCATGTTCGACGCGATCAGCGTCTGGTTCGTCGCTTTCGTGTGTTGCCCCGCGCCCGGCGGACCCTGATGGACGACCGTCGTACCCATCACCTCGAAGGCCGGGCGCACGGCTTCGACCGGCTCGGCGTCGCCACCGATCATGATCGATAGCCGCGCTTCCCGCGCGCCGACGTCGCCCCCGGACACCGGCGCGTCGATCGCCCACGACCCCCGTTCGCGCGCCGCCTTCGCGATCTCGACGGCGAGCGCGGGCTCGCTCGTGGTCATGTCGACGAAGACGCCGTCCGCCGCGAGGCCCGCGAGCACACCATCGCTGCCGAGCGCGACTTCGCGGACGTCTGCGGGGAAGCCGACGATCGCGAACACGACGTCGCTCGACGCCGCGACCTCACGCGGCGTGGCGGCCCATGTGGCGCCGTCCGCGACGTGACGCTCGGCACGCGCAGGGGTGCGTGTCGTCACCGTCGTCGCATAACCCGCCCGTTGGAGGTGTGCGCACATCGACGCGCCCATCACGCCGAGTCCGATCCAGCCTACGCGCGTCTCGCCCGGCGCCATCGCTCGCAAGGCCATCTCTTTCCTTCCTAAGGATCGTTCGGGCGATTCACCCAGCGACCCGAACGCAGCGATCGGAACCAGCCCCCGGCAGCGAGCGAACCGCCGTCGGTGGGAATCACGTGTCCGGTGACGAAGCGCGCGTCTTCCGAGGCGAGGAACGCGACGACGTCGGCCTGGTCTGCGCCCTCGCCCGGACGACCGATCGGCGCCCAGATGCTCCACTTGTGTTTCTCGGCCTCGGGAATCCAGCGCTCGTAGTCGACCTGGAGCGACTGGGTGAGGTCGGGCGCGATCGCATTCACGCGGATGCCATCGCTCGCGAGCTCGAGGGCGAGACACTTCGTGAAATGGATGACCGCAGCCTTGTACGCTCCGTACACCGGATCGGCAGGATAGCCGCGCATCCCCTCCACCGATGCGACGTTCACGATCGCGCCGGCGCCGCGCTCGCGCATCGCCGGCAGCGCGGCATGGGTGACGAAGAAGACGTGATCGAGATTGATGCGCGCGAGGGCCTGCCAGTGCTCGGGGTCGGATTCGGCGAAGGGCTTCGAGCGCAGGTAGTGGCCGACGTTGTTCACGACGATGTCGATTCGACCGTGGGCCGCGAGGACGTCCTGCACCCAGTCCGTCACCGCGGCCGGATCGGTCACGTCGAGCACGGCCGCGCGGACGCGCCCGCCCAGCCCTGCGATCGCGCCCGCCGCCTCGTCCGCGCGGGACGCATCGATCTCCGCGATCTCGACCCGCGCGCCGTCGCGCGCGAGGCGCTCGGCGATGGCGCGCCCGATGCCACCTCCGCCGCCCGTCACGAGGGCCACGCGATCACCGGTCGCGTCGCTCATCCCTCGGACTCGACGCCGAAGTGGTCGGAATAGAAGGCAAGCGCCCGCCGGCGCTCTCCCGCGTCGATGCCCACGTCGTCGAGCCGATACTCCACCGTGCCGTGCTTGCCGCGCGGGTTCGCGTCCATGAAGCGACGGATCGCCTCGCGGGCCTCCTCCGTGACGGGATGTCCGGCGAAAGCGAGGACGCGCTCTGCCATCGCGACGTCGTCCTTCATGAACTCCTTGAAGTGGACATCGATCACCTGGTCGGCCGGCAGCGCGCCGCGACCGGTGATCGAGCCGCGCAACAAGTCTTCCACGCGTGCGGCCCAGTAGCGCCCGACCGCGACGGGATCGACGCGCCGGGCGTTCATGCGGTTGCCGTACGCGATCATCGTGCACAACGACGCAGTGATCCGCAGCGGGTCGCGGTGGGTCTGCACGAAGCTCGCGTCGGGGAACACTTCGATCAACGGCGCCTGCTGTTCGAGATGTTGCGGCGTCTTGAGCACCCAGCGTCGCGGACCGCGCAGCCACTGGAGCGCCTGGAGACAGCGCTGCAGATAGCGGTAGGCAGAGGTCTGGTCGGTCTGCTTGTACCACGCCGCATAGCTCGGGACGTAGTAGCTCGACTCGAAGAGCATCGTCGAGAAGGCCATGGCGAGGAGCTGGATCTCCTCGTGCGGGGCGTCGGGGGTCATCTCGTGCATGCGCGGAAAGAGCGGCATGACGCGGTGCAGGAAATCGAGCCCCTTCTCGCAGCGCGCGACGCGCGGATCGACGCCGCCGGGCGCGACGGACTCGCGCGGGTCGGGGACGGGCTCGAGGCTCTCCCAGTAGGGCAAGGCGCGCAGCGCCGGATCTTGGGAAATCAGGTTGTGGAGATGGGTCGTGCCGGTGCGCGGCAGCCCGGCGATGATGATCGGCTTCTCGATGCGCTCGTCGGCGATCTTCGGGTGGCGACGGAAGAGATCTTCGAGGCGGAGGCGATTCGTCAGCAGCTGGAGGAGGAGCGCGCGGGTGGCGACGCGGCCGAGCACGCTGAGGTCAGCCTCGCGCTCGAGGGCGTCGACGAGAACGCCGAGCGGCTCGCGAAACGATGGGTCGCCGAAATCCGCGAGGCCGCTGTCACGGCGCGCCTTCTCGATCAGGGCCTCCGCATCCAGTGAGACGAGACGCGGCGCGATCGGCCGACCGAGCGTGTTGAGCGTACGGATGCCGAAGGGCAGACGCGGATTGCCGAGATCGTCGATGTGGACCGAGTCGCGGGGCATGACGGGCGAGGATTCCTTCCCGCGCACCGGGCGCGCGGCTGGCGTAGTGTACGCACCGCGCGCGCAGGAGAGGAAGCCCCGTTTGTTCGGCCAACAGCTGGAGCAGCTCATCGAGGTCCTCGATCTCGAGACCCTCGAGGAGAACTGGTTTCGCGGGGTGAGCCCGCGCAGCGGGCGCGACCGGATCTTCGGCGGCCAGGTGATGGCCCAGGCGCTGATCGCGGCGAACCGCACGGTTTCTGCCGGATCCGCCCATTCCTTCCACGGGTATTTCCTGCGTCCCGGCGATCCCGAGACGCCCATCCTCTACGAAGTGGATCGCCTGCGCGACGGCCGCAGCTTCACCACGCGCCGCGTCGTCGCCATCCAGCAGGGCGAGGCGATCTTCAACCTGTCGGCCTCCTTCCACGTGGACGAAACCGGCCTCTCCCACCAGAGCTCCGTGCCCGAGATGGGAGAGCCCGACGGACCGCTCTACGAGGAGGAGATCCGCGACGAGATCGAGCGACACGGCGGCGCGGTGGAGCGCGACGACCGTCGCTTCGAGCTGCCGATCGAGGTGCGCACCGAAGGCGGGCTGCACCTCTTCGACGGCGAAGTCCACCCCCCGCGCACCCGCACCTGGCTGCGGGCGAAGGGGGCGCTGCCCGACGACGAAGGGCTGCATCAGGCGGTGCTCGCCTATGCGTCCGATCTCACCCTGCTCGTGAGCGCGGTCAACCCGCACCCGATCGGCATGACCCACCCGGGCTTCCGCAGCGCGAGCCTCGACCACACGATGTGGTTCCACCGCCCGTTCCGCTTCGACGACTGGCTCCTCTTCGAGCAGGAGAGTCCGGTCAGCGACCGATCGCGCGGCTTCGCGCGGGGCGCGTTCTACACGCGCGGTGGCGTGTTGGTCGCGTCCTGCAACCAGGAGGGGCTGGTCCGCTATCGCCCGTCAGAGGGCTGATCGAGCGCCGTGCCCGCCGGTGAGCCGTGATCGGGCGTCCCATCGCGAGCGACGGCGTCGTACACTGATCGCCCGCCCGCACTGGCCGGGACCTCGAGGAGACCATGGCGATCGACCGACCCCTGCAAGACCTGCGCGTGCTCGACCTGGCCGACGTGAAGGGCGAGCTCTGCGGACGCCTCTTTTCCGACTTCGGCGCCGACGTCGTCCGCGTCGAACCGCCCGAAGGCGCACACTCGCGACGGCTGCCTCCGTTCCACGAGAACGAAAGCCTCTACTACGCGTTTCGCAACGCGGGCAAGCGCGGCGCCGTGCTCGATCTCGACGCGCCCGACGGCAGGAAGAAGCTCGCAGCGCTGCTGGCCGGCGTCGACGTCCTGATCGAATCCTTCTCGCCGGGTCGCCTCGAAGAGATCCTCGACCTCGATGAAGTGAGGCGCCGTCATCCCCGGCTCGTGATCGTGCGCATCAGCGACTTCGGCCAGACCGGCCCCTACCGCGACTGGGTCGCCACCGATGCCGTGATCGAGGCGATGAGCGGCATGCAGTGGAAGGCCGGAGTGCCGGAGAAGGCGCCCCTGCTTCCGCCCGGCGCGCTGGCCTACGACATCGCGGGCGTCGTCGCCTGTTTCGCGGCACTCACCGCGCTGCGCCAACGCGAGACGACGGGCTACGGCCAGGTGATCGACCTCTCGGTGCTCGAAGCCGTCGCGCAGACGACGGACTGGTCGTTCTCGAACGCCTCGGTCACCGTCGCCAAGGGCGAGCGTCCCGTGGAAGTGCGCATGGGCTCGGGGCCCGTCTACAGCATCTACCAGTGCAAGGGCGGTTATGTCCGGCTCGTGATCCTCTCGCCGCGGCAGTGGCACGCCATGTGGGATTGGCTCGGCCAGCCCGAGGCGTTCGCCGACCCGTTCTTCGAGAGCTTCATCGCGCGGCTCCAGAACGCCGACGTGTTGAATCCGCTCTACACGGAGCACTTCGCGTCGATGACGATGGAGGAGGTGTCGGCCGAGGCGCAGCGTCGGGGCATCGTGTGCACGCCGGTGCTGCGGCCGGAGGAAGTGCTCGCAAACGAGCACCTCGTCTCGCGCGGCACGTTCCGCTCGATGGAGGTGGCGCCGGGCGTCGAAGCGCCCGTGGCGTCGGGGTTCTTCGAGATCGACGGCGTGCGCCAGGGTCCGCGCGGCCGTGCGCCGATGCTCGGCGAGCACGACGCCGAGCTGTTCGGCGATGCGCGCGAAGACGCTCCCGCGCCCGACGCGCCGCGCCCTGCCCCGTCGCTGCCGCTGCGCGGCTTGCGTGTGCTCGATTTCGGGATCGGAGGTGTCGGCGTCGAGGCGTCGCGTCTTTTCGGCGAGTACGGCGCAGAAGTGGTCAAGGTCGAGTCACGCACCTACCCCGATTTCATCCGCGTGATCCTCTCGACGGAGATGTCGCCCTCGTTCGCGTCGTCCTCGCGCTCGAAGCTCAGCTTCGGGGTCAACCTCAAGAAGCCGGAAGGCCTCGCGCTCGTGAAGCGGCTCGTCGAACAGAGCGACGTCGTGATCGAGAACTCGAAGAGCGGTGCGATGGAAGGGATGGGGCTCTCCTACGAGACGATCCGGTCGATCAACCCGCGGTGCGTGATGGTGAGCAGCCAGCTGCTCGGGTCGCGCGGTGCGTGGAAGGACTGGATCGGATACGGCCCGAGCACGCAGCCTGTGGGCGGCCTCGTGCACCTGTGGAACTACGACGACCAGGACTTCCCGGCCGGCTCGGGCGCGATCTTCCCCGACCATCTCGCCGGCCGCCTCGTCGCGATCAACGCCCTGGCGATCCTCGCCGCGCGCGAGAAGACCGGGACGGCGGCGCACGGCGAAGTGGCGCAGGTGGAGGCCGTCACCGGCGTGCTCGGCGACCTGCTGTGCAAGGCCGGCCTCGAACCCGGATCGGTGAGGCCGCGCGGCAATCACAGCGACCACGGCGCACCCTGGGGCGCCTATCCCTGCGCGGGCGAACAACAGTGGTGCGTCATCTCCATCCGCGACGACGCCCAATGGCAGCGCTTCGTCGCAGCGATCGGCAGCCCGGCGTGGGCCACCGACTCAGCCCTCGCCAACGTGGAGGGCCGCTTCGCCGCGCGCGACACCCTCGACGAGCACATCACCGCCTGGACCCGCGAGCGCACCAAACACGAAGTCGCCGAGCTCCTGCAACGCCACGCCGTCCCCGCCGGCCCGATGCTCACCGGCGCCGACCAGATCGAAGACCCGCACCTGCAAGCCCGAGGCTACACCCGCTGGCTCGACCAACAGGACGCCGGCCGCATGTGCTTCGAAGGCCCCGCCTTCGAAGCCGACGGCATGAGCGACATCGAACTCTTCCAGGCGCCGAGGTTGGGTGAGCACACGCGTCAGCTCGGAGAACGTCTCCTCGGCCTGAGCGAGACGGAAGTCGAGGAGTTGATCGCGGTGGGGGTGTTGGAGGTGGCGGAGGTGTGAGTGGCGGGTCAACCGGCTCGGATCGTCTTGGTCGAAAGCGAGAGATCCGTCTCGACACTTCCGACCAACCTATCCATCCCAACCTCGCGCGCCAAACGCAGCGCGTCGCGCAGATAACCTTCGCCCCCATCGAAGCCCCACTCGAGTTCCAGAACCCCGCGATCTCGGAGACAAGCGGCGAGGGCGGGACGAGCCTCAGCCCGTTCATTCAATTCACACGCAGAATCGAAGAACGATTGCGACGCCTTCCTATCTCCGAGCATGCCGGCAAGGATTCCAAGGAACCGATCTGCCGCGCCCCAGCAAAAGCTTCCATAGCCCACGACCGCCAACTTCCCGGCATAGGGCTCCCATAGTTCATAAAGGCGTGACACGTGCTCTTTCGCACTCATATTCCAGGATGCCAACGTCAGGCAACCGATCGTCCCCAGCCAGGAA
>JAHEJV010000441.1 GCA_024638705.1 Deltaproteobacteria bacterium
GTCGTTGCTGAGCATTCCGTTCGTCCAGCGCACGCGGTCGCTGCCTGTCACGCGGATCACGCCACGATCGGGCCGCTCGAACCAGCCGGCGCTGCGTCGCACGCGCGCCGCGCGCGCGGCGGCGTCGTTCACCGCGGCTCCTCGGCGTCGGACGTCGTCGCGGCCGAAGTCGTCTCGGTCAGGGGCAACGGTCCGTAGAGCTGCTCGACGCGCGCGAGCTGGATCTTCCGCCACTCGTCGTAGCGCTCGACGGCGATGTCGTAGTCGTGCTCGTTGTCGATGTCGACGGCGCAGCCGCCGCCCTCGGTCACGATGAACTCGAAGCTCGCACGCAACAGCGACCCGATGCCGCGTTCGATGCGCGCCATCGGGATCCAACGCCGCACGCGGTTCGCCAGGCGGCGGTAGCCGCGACGATCGAGCACACCGGCCAGGTGCATCAGCCCGTAATAGCCGACCACCGCGAAGCCGCCGCGCTCGCTGCGCAACAAGCGCCACGCGAGACCGACGATCTGCCAGAACTCCTTCTGGTGGCGGTGCTCGTACATCTCCTCGACGTAGTGGCGGTTCAACACGCGCCCCGGCCGGCTGAAATGCAGATTGCTCTGTCGGAAGCGGCCCTCGCGCAGATTGAAGTAGGCCATGTGGATGCCGCCCTTCCCCGGAGCCTCGGGATAGAAGGCGGTCATCGACTCCTCGGTGACGAGGCCTACCGAGTAGTCGACGTCGGTCTCGAGCGCGCGCCGGATGAAGGCGGAGATCTCGTGCGGCGTCGCGAAGGGAAGGTCGGTGGAGAGGAAGAGGGCGGGACCGTCCTCGGGCGTCGGGTCGCGGCCCTCCGGCGGCGCGCCTGGCAGGGCGCGGCAATAGGTCTCCCACCCGTTCTCGTAGAGATTGCGGAACTGCGGAACGACGTGGAGCGGCTTCGTGAGCGACGCGCGGAAGTCGGGATCGCCGAGCGCCGCTTCGATCCGCTCCTGGCTGCCGACGACCCATACGTCGGAGACTTCGGGCACCGCTTGCAGCGTGGCCACGACATGGGCGACGAGAGGGCGGCCCGCGATGACGAGATAGGCCTTGCTCTCGCCGTGAATCGCGCGGGACGCCTTGCGGTCGCCCGCTGTGACGATCGCGGGAACGGGCATGAACGGACTCGTTGACTCCAGCCGCCAATTTACTCCGCGACCCATCCGCCACAACCCCCACGCGGACGCGCGGCTATGCTGCCGCGGCCGCGAAGAGAGGAGGCGCCATGGCCCGCACCTGCGTACTCGTGCCCGGAGACGGCATCGGACCGGAGGTGAGCTCTGCCGTCGTCCGTGTCCTCGACGCCGCTGGGGCGGATCTCACCTGGGAGCGCCACCACGCCGGGGTCGCCGCGCTCGAGGCCGGCGCGGACGAGGTGCTGCCCGCCGAGACGAGTGACGCGATCCGGCGCCATCGCATCGCCCTCAAGGGTCCTTGCACGACTCCGATCGGCGGCGGCTTCTCCTCCGTGAACGTCGCCCTGCGCAAGCAGCTCGATCTCTACGCCGCGGTGCGTCCCGTGCGCAACCTGCCCGGCGTCGCGACGCGCTTCGACGGCGTCGATCTGGTGATCGTGCGCGAGAACACCGAGGGCCTGTACTCCGGTATCGAGAACGTGATCACCGAAGGCGTCGTCACTTCGCTCAAGGTCGCGACGGAAAAGGCGTGCCGACGCATCGCCCGCTTCGCCCGGAGCTATGCCGAACGCCGCGGCCGAAGCCGCGTCACCGCCTTCCACAAGGCGAACATCATGAAGCTCTCCGACGGCCTATTCCTCGAGTGCGCACGCGACGTCTTCGAGGGCAGCCCCGTTCCCTACGACGAGCGCATCATCGACGCGGGCTGCATGAGGCTCGTGCAGGATCCGACGGCCTTCGACGTGCTGCTCTGCGAGAACCTCTACGGCGACGTGGTCTCCGATCTCTGCGCCGGGCTCGTCGGCGGTCTCGGCGTCACGCCGGGCGCGAACATCGGCGACGCCGCCGCCGTCTTCGAGGCCGTCCACGGTTCGGCGCCGGACATCGCCGGCGAGGACAAGGCGAACCCGCTCGCGTTGTTGATGAGCGCGGTGATGCTCCTCAACCACCTGGCCGAGCGCGAAGACGCACCGCACTTCGGCGAAGTCGCCGCCCGCATCCGCGGCGCCTACGACGCGGCGCTACAGGCGGGCGAGAAGACGGGCGACATCGGCGGGAGCCTGGGAACCACCGCCTTCGCCGACGCGGTGATCGCGCGGCTCCATCCCAACTGAACCGATCGTCCAACCCCGGAGCCACCCATGTCCCACCCCGCCCTCACACCCGAGCGCACGGCCGTCATCACCGGCGGTGCCAGCGGCATCGGCCTCGCCACGGCACAGCGCCTCGCCGCGCTCGACATGAACGTGTGTGTCGCCGATCTCGAAGGCGATTCGCTCGCCAGCGCAGCGGATGCCGTCGCGGAACGCGCGAAGCGCGGGCGCGACGCCGTGCTGGCGGTGCCGACCGACGTCTCCCAGCTCGCCTCGGTCGAAGCGCTGCGCGACGCGGTCTCCGATCGTTTCGGGGAGGTCGCGCTGCTGATGAACAACGCGGGGACGGGGGGCGGTGGCGCGCCCACCGCGAACTACGACGGTTGGCAGCGCGTGCTCGGCGTCAATCTGTGGGGCGTCGTCCACGGGTTGCAGGTTTTCGGTCAGCGGATGATCGATCAGCGAACGCCCGCCGCGATCGTCAACACCGGCTCGAAGCAGGGCATCACCAACCCGCCGGGCGACGCCGCGTACAACGCGTCGAAAGCGGCGATCAAGAGCCTTACCGAGAGCCTCGCGCTCCAGCTCCGCGACGTCGACGGATGCCGCGTCACCGCGCACCTCCTCGTGCCGGGGTTCACGTACACCGGGATGATGACGCGCTTCTTCGAGGAGAAGCCGGCGTCGGCCTGGTGGCCCGACCAGGTCGCCGGTTTCCTGCTCGACGCTCTCGCGCGCGGCGACTTCTACATCCTCTGCCCGGACAACGAAGTCACTCCCGAGATCGACCGACGCCGGATCGAGTGGGCCGCCGGAGACCTCACGCAGAACCGTCCCGCGCTCTCGCGCTGGCATCCCGACTACCAGGCGAAGTTCGAGGCCTTCATGGCGAACGCGGACTGATCTTCGAAGGTGCGCTCGCGCGTTCCGGCGGGCCGCGAGCTCTGCGGCGCCACCGGGATTGCCGTCGCGGTGTCGGCGATCTTGGTGAAGCTGATCGTCGACGC
>JAHEJV010000442.1 GCA_024638705.1 Deltaproteobacteria bacterium
CTCGAAGAATCCGCGCCAAGCGATCGCTCTGACCGGTCGCAACAGCGGGACTGTTATTCAGCGAGGCGCCCAGAAGTCGTAGAAGTTGAACCATTGGTAGGGAGCGCGGAGACAGTGGTGCTCGAGCCGCGCCGCGTAGGCGGCGACCAGCTCCCGCACGGCGTCGGGCCGGCCGTCGCGGGCGAGGCGCGTCTCCTCGCTCAGGAGCTCGGCGCGAATGCGGTAGTGCTGGGGCCCGATGCGCAGGGCCACCATGAAGAAGATCGGGCAGCGGAGCAGGCCGGCCAGCAGATAGGGCGCCTCGGGAAACGACACGGGTGCCCCCAGGAAGGGCACGCGGCAGGCGCGGCCGACGTCGCCGGCCTCCATGCGGTCTCCCAGCATGGCGACGATCTCCCCGCGCTCGATGCAGCGCCGGATGCGGAGGACCGTTCCGAACGTCCCCGGGCCGGCTTCGATCACGCGCATCTTCGCGCGGCTCGAGAGCTGGCGGAATACGGCGTTGATGCGCGGAGCGTTGCGGGTGAACATCAGCACGTTCACCGTGAGGCCGTCGCGCTCGGCGAGGGCACGCAGCGCGTCGAAGCTGCCGAGGTGGCAGCCCAGCACGATGGCGCCCCGATCGGGGCGCAGGCCCTGGTGGATCGCATCGGTCCCCTCGACCTCGAAGTCGAAGCTGCCATCGCGTCCCAGCCAGAGGACGATGCGGTCGAAGATCGACAGGGCGAAGGCGCGGAAGTGAAGGAAGCTCGCCAGCCGGTCGGGCGGGCGTCCGAGCGCCCTCGCTCCGTCGGGCTGCGCGGCGATCCGACGCAGATAGTCGCGGGAGGCGGCCCGCGCCACGGGAATCGTGAGGAAGTAGTAGAGCACGATCGCGTGAACGAGGACGAGCGAGAGCGGACGGCCGAAGAGCCGGTAGCAGCCGACGGTGAGCCAGAGTCCCCAGTGCGATCCCCGCTCGCCCATCCGGGACCAGGCGGGACCGCGCGTCGTCATGGGGTCTGGCCGCTTGACGCGTCGAGGTGGTCTCGCAGGAGCGCCATCACGTCGGCGATGGTGCGCACCGAGGCGAGACTCTCGTCACGGATGGCGACCGGCAGCTCGTCTTCGAGGCGCTGCGAGAGATCGACCCAGTCGAGGCTGTCGAGGTCGAGGTCGTCCACGAGGTGGGCCTCCGGAACGACGCGGTGGGGATCGAGCCCGATGTCGTCGAGCGCGGCGCGAATCTTCGCGAGGAGCGCTTCGTCGGACGCGGCGTCGCTTGGCTCGGATTGGCGCGCGAGGGGTTCGGTCATGACCGACACCGAGGCTAGACTCGCCGCGTGATCGAGGCAAAGCCGGACCTCGAGGCCTTCGGCCGCTCTGCGCGGTGGAGCACCTCGTGGCGACGTTGGGTGCGCCGCACCGCGACCGCCGTTCTGGATCTCGTCGCCTTCAAGCCGATCGCCGTCTTCGTGGGTTGGTTGTCGTTCCGAGCCAACCGGGTCGACTTCGAGGAGCGCGCGCAGCTCTGCGAACGGATCCAGCGCGCCCTGCGCGGCGGGCGTCCGGTGCTGCTCGCCTCGAACCACGTGTCCTGGTTCGACGATCCCGTCATTCCGATGGCGCTGTTCCGGACGGGGCGGCGGGCTTCGTTCGAGCTCGTCGGTCTGGCGATCTGGATCGCGCTCTGCGCGATGGCGCCCGCGCCCGATGCCGTCGTTCGGTCGATCGCGGCGGTGGCAGGAGCGCTCGCACTCGGGTTCTTGGGCGTGCACAAGACATGGTGGACGCTCGGGGCGCTCGAGAACCTGGGCGACGCCTCGGTGCTGCGTGGGAAGCTCGCTCTGACGCGCGCCCGCCCCCCTGGCCCTCTGCTGCGCGCGGTCCTGGCCCTGGCGGACCCGACGATCCGGACCTTCATGCGCAGCGACACGGTGAAGACGGTGCTCGTCGACCGCCGCGCGGGGGAGGATGCGCGTCGCAGCCGCGACCGGGCGCTCGATCAGGCCGTCGCGATCGCCGCGGAGCCGGCGATCGTCTGGGTCTTCTTCGAAGGCGGCCGCTCGAAGACGCCGGGCGTGATCGCGCCGGCGCGGCGCGGCATCGGCGCCCTCACGCTCCGCCTGCGCGAGCTCGAACTCGACCCTCTCGTCGTGGCGATCTCGCACTGCGGCATGGAACGCGTGATCCCCCCCGGCGCGCCCCGCTTCCTCTCCTCCGGCCACCGGGTGACGGTTCGCTGGGCGGAGCTCGACCGGGAGATCCGAGACGTGGAGGCGCTAGGCGAGCAGGCGGTCGCGGACGCCGTGCGGACCGCCGTGGTGCGGCTCCAGGAGACGCGGGTTGCGGTGGCTTCGGATGCATGATCTCGGGCGCGGGCTGCTCCGCGTCGCAGGCACGGCGGTCGGCTGGATCGTCTTCCTCCTCCTCGTGCTCGTCTTCGGCGGTCTGTTCGCGCCGATCACCCTGCTCCTGGCCCGACGCTGGCCGGGTGTGCGGGAGCGCTTCGCGGCATTCACGGCGGGTGCGGTCGGCCTCTACGTGCGCACGCTGCCCTTCCTCCGCTTCAGCGTCGAGGGCGCGGAGAGGCGGTTGCACGGCGGACGCATCGTCGTCGCGAACCACGTGTCGCGTCTCGACTCGCCCCTGCTCCTCGCCATCGAGTCGCGGCTGGCCGGACCCACGCGCGGCTACATGCTGCGTGTGCCGGGAGTGGGCAGCGTCATGCGCTTGCTGGGCTTCTTCGACGCAGACGTCGGCGAAGCCGCGAGCCTCGACGCCGTGCAGCGCGCGGCCGCACACGCTCGCGCGGAGGGCGAGGGGATCCTCTTCTATCCCGAGGGTACGCGTTCGCGCGACGGCGAGATCGGAAGCTTCCGGCGCGGCGCGTTCCGGGCGGCCGTGGATCACGGCCTGCCACTCCAGCCGGTGGTGATCGAGGGGCTCGAAGCCGTGCTCCCGCCGGGCTCCGCCATCGCGCAAAAGGATCGCTCCTACGTCGTGCGCGTCCGCTACCTCGAGCCCCTGCGCCCTCCGTACGGGGAGGGTCCGCGCCGCGACGTCGTCCGCGCCCTCGCCGAGCGGGTGCATCGGAACATGCAGTCCGAGCTCGCGAGGATGCGCACCGAGCGCCGAGCGGAGGCAGCGCAACGCCCCGGGGATTCGTCTGGACGGACCCCATGAAACACGGACCACGCGCTGCGCAACTTCGGGGCGATCTCGGTGAAGACGCGGCCCTGCCCGATCACCCGCTGCGTCCCTACCGGAGACGGTGGAACTGCT
>JAHEJV010000124.1 GCA_024638705.1 Deltaproteobacteria bacterium
GCCCACCGGAAGCTGCGCGGTCTGCTGCTCCTCGGCGAGTTGGAGCGCGTGTTCGGCGCGCCGCAGCCAGCGATAGCCGTCGGCGAGCTCGGCGGTGGCGTCGTCGGGGAGCAGCCCCGCCAAAGACAGCGCCGCGATGGCGTCCAGCACGTTGCCCGTGCGGAGTTCGGGTTGGCGACCGGAGTAGAAGAGCTGCAGCGCCTGGACGGTGAACTCGACGTCGCGAATGCCCCCCGGTGTCTCCTTCAGGTTGCGTTCGAGGTCGCGTCCGGCCTCGCGCCGTTCGGACTCGATGCGCGCCTTCATCTCGCGGACCGCGTCGATCACGCCGGGGTCGATCGCGCGGCGGTAGACGAAGGGTTCGAGGCCGTGCTCGAACTCGCGCGCCGCCGCGTCGGCGCCGGCGACGTGGCGCAGGCGCAGCAGCATCTGGCGCTCCCACTCGGCGCCGCGCAACTCGTAGTAGCCGAGCGTGCCCTCGACCCCGCGCGCGAGCGCCCCAGCCGGTCCTTCGGGGCGCAGGTCGAGGTCGACGCGATAGCCGAAGCCCTCGTCGGTGCGCTCCTCGAGGCCGCGCTGCAGCGACCGGATGACGCGCGATGCATCTTCGCGCGCGGCGTGGCCGTGTTCGTCGGGGGGCGCGTCGCAGACGAAGATCAGGTCGACGTCCGAAGAATAATTCAGCTCGCGGCCCCCGAGTTTTCCGAGGGCGAAGAGGGCGGGCTCCTTCCGTCCCACTGATGAAAGGTCGAGTCCGCGACGCAGGATTGCGTCGGCGAGATCGGAGAGCTCGCAGAGGCCGTCGTCGAAGGGACGGCCGGCGAGGTCGCGGGCGGCCACGCGGAGCAGGCCGCGATACTTCGCGATGCGCAGGTCGCGCCAGTTGGCGTCGGGCTCGGGCGGCGTCGGGGGCGGGGCCTCCCCGCCGGCGAGGTCGTTCTGCCAGTCGGGCCGGCGCGTGAGCCAGCGACCCAGGAAGTGGCTGTTGCCCACGACGCGCGCGAGCAGGGCCGGGTCGGCGGAGAGCGCGCGTCCATCCGTGCGGCAGGCCGTCGCGACCGACACGAGCAGGCGCGCACCCGACCCGACGCTCGCGGTGACGAGCAGGTCGGGGAGCCAGGCGTCGACGGAATCGGCGAGCGCAGGGTCGGCGGCGGCGTCCTCGAGGGCGCGGGCATCGGAGGTGGGATCCGTCGCGCCGCATCGCGCCAGGGTCGCGGTGTCGACGCGCCCGGCGCGGAGAGAATCGAGCACGCGTCGCGCCAACTCTTCCACGGCGCGCGAAGGTAGCGTGCGAAGGTGGGGCGAGCGGCGTCGCGCTATCGTCCGCCGCATGGGGGTGGGCGCCACGGGCGACGCGCGGGACGGGTCGACGCCGGACCGTCCGACGCCGGAACCGGAGTCGGATCGAAGCCGACTCACGCTGCACATCGTCATCGGCATGGTGGCCGGTCTGGCGACGGGCGTCGCGCTCAACATGGCGCAGGCGCAGCTTCCCACCGCGGTCGACACGTTCCTCGTGGAGGGCGTGTTCTACGTGGGCGGCCAGGTCTTCCTCGCGTCGCTCAAGCTCCTCGTCGTGCCGCTCGTGTTCGTGTCGATCGTGTGCGGCGTGGCGTCCCTCGACGACATCTCGCGCCTCGGCCGCGTCGGCGGCAAGACGCTCGTCCTCTATCTGGTGACGACGGCCATCGCGATCTCGCTCGCGCTCAGCGCCGCGATGTTCTTCGAGCCCGGCGCCGGCTTCGATCTCACCGCGGCCCAGATCACGCAGAAGGACGTGGCCGCTCCGCCGACCCTCACCGAGACGCTGATCGCGCTCTTCCCGTCGAATCCGATCAAGGCGATGGCCGAGGGCGAGATGCTCCAGATCATCGTCTTCGCGGTGCTCTTCGGCATGGCGCTCACGATGACGGGCGGCGCGGGGAAGCGTTGGGTCGCGCTGTTCAACGATCTGAACGACATCATCCTGCGCCTCGTGATGCTCCTGATCGCGCTCGCGCCCTACGGCGTGTTCTGTCTGCTCGCGCGGGTGTTCGCCGCCGAGGGGTTGACCGCGATCCGGCCGCTGGCGGCGTACTTCGCGCTCGTGCTCGGCGTGCTCGTCGTGCACGCCCTGCTCACCTATCCGTTGATGCTGCGCCTGCTGGCGGGGCTCGATCCGCGCGTGTTCCTGCGCAAGATGCGCCCGCCGCTGGCGCTCGCGTTCAGCACTGCGAGCAGCGGGGCGACCCTCCCGGTGACGCTCGAGACCGTCGAGCACCGGCTCGGCGTCGACAACTCGATCGCGTCCTTCACCGTGCCGCTCGGCGCCACGATCAACATGGACGGCACCGCGATCATGCAGGGCGTCGCGACGGGCTTCATCGCCCAGGCCTACGGCATCGATCTCGGCATGGGCGACTTCGTCACCGTCGTGCTCACGGCGACGCTCGCTTCGATCGGCACCGCGGCGGTGCCCGGTGTCGGGCTCGTGATGCTCGCGATGGTGCTGCGCCAGGTCGGCCTGCCCGTGGAGGGCATCGGCCTGATCATCGGTGTCGACCGACTGCTCGACATGGTGCGCACCGCCGTGAACATCACCGGCGACGCGACGGTGAGCTGTATCGTCGGCCGCAGCGAGGGGAAGTTCGACGACCGCATCTTCTCCGCGAACTCGGAGTGATGCGTGCGACGCCGGGATTCTGGCAGCTCGCATTCCAGCCGGCGGTCGTGCGACGTGCCTGCGGCTACGCCGTCGTCGTCGGGGCGATCCTGATCGCGATCAACCACGGCGACGCGATCCTGGCGGGTGAGCTCGACGCAACGCGTTGGTGGAAGATGGGCCTGACGGTGCTCGTGCCCTACACGGTTTCGACGCTTTCCAGTGTCGGCGCGATGCGTCAGGCGATCGCGGCGGAGGTGCGTTCCTAGAAGCGCACCTCGACGGTCAGCCCGAGGCTCTTCTTCTTGCGCACGACGGGGCCCTTGAAGCCGAGCTCGAGGGGTGTCTCACCGACGCGAACGTCTTGTCGGTAGCGGAGGCCGTAGCCTTTCTCGAAGGCGAGGTTGTCGCCCATCCACGCCGGCGGGCGGGGCTTCTGCTTCCGCACGAGCGGTGCGAGCTGGCGCACGCTCGGGGCGGCGAGGTCTTCCTGGGGCTCGGCCGTCGCGGGCGCCGCGATCCACAGAACCAGGGCGAGTGCGCCGCAGAGGGTCGCGGGGCGGCGGGAGCGGGGAGGGGTTCGTCGAAGCGGCATGATCGCCTCCTCTCGGGATCCCCTCCTGGTGTTGTGCCTGGGTAGACTGCAACGCCCGTGCCGCGCACGGACGCGCATCTTCGGGTGTAGACCCCCGAACCTGCGCGCGGCCCCCCATCGCGACCGGCAAGTGTGGGTAGCCCGCTTCCCCTCGGCGGTGGTCCGTGTTTCAATCGCCGCCGTGGAAGAGCGGGCCCGACGCATCGTGATGGCCGCGATCGAGCTCGCGGAGCAGGGCGGCTTCGAGGGGGTGCGACTGCGCGACGTCGCGGCGCACGCCGACGTCGCCCTCGGCACGCTCTACCGGCGCTTCCGCAGCAAGGAGGATCTCCTTCTCGCGGCGCTGGAGCTGCAGGTGGCGGTGCACGAGCAGCGCATGACGAACGAGCCGCCCGAGGGCGAGACGCCGCTCGTCCGCGTCGGCACGTTCTTCCGCACCACCACCCTCGCGATGTGTTCGCGCCCCCACCTCGCGCGCGCGCTGGTGCGGGCGATCGTCGCCGGCGGCCCCGAGCTGTCGCAGCGGGTCGCCGCCTTCCACCATCGGATGGAGGCGCTGATCGCGCGCGCCCTGCGCGGGTCGGGCGATGACGGTCCGCCCAGCGACCTCGAACGCCGCCTCGGCCAGGCGCTGCTGCGCGTGTGGTTCGCGTCCCTCTCGGGATGGGCGAGCGGGCTGCACGGCGTCGAGGAGATCATCGACGACACCTGCAGCGCGGCCGAGCTGCTCCTCGGCCCGGCGCCGCTTGCTGCCGAGAAGCGAACATGTTTGAATCCCGGTCCGCCAGCGAAACCGACGCCGGCGAAACCGGAAGGACAAAGGTAGGACGCCATGAAGATCGTGATCGACTACGACCTCTGCGAAGCCAACGCGGTGTGCATGGACGTCTGTCCCGAGTGCTTCCGGGTCGAAGAGGACGACACCCTCACCGTGCTCGTCGAGAAGCCCGGCGAAGAGCTGCGCGGCAAGGTCGAAGAGGCGGTCCGCCTCTGTCCGCGTCAGGCGATCGCGCTCGAGGAAGACTGAGCGCGGCCCGGTTCAGTCCGGGCCCACCAGGCCTTCGATCGACTCCTCGATCAGGCCGCCGCGGATCGGGATGCACTCGTGCGGGAGGTCGTCACCGAGCGTGGCGCCCGCGGCGAGGACGCGTTCGATGAACGTCGCCAGCGCCGCCATCGCGCCGGTCGGGACGTCGTGCAGGACGACGAGCGTCTCGTCCTGCGTCGCCATGTCGGCGAGCGCGCGCTCGGGCCAGCCCGACGGATCCTCCCAGTCGCGCGGCACGCTGTTCCAGAGCACGCACGAATAACGGCCGTCGACGAGATGCTTCACCGCCGCGCGGCTGAGCAGGCGCGGCCCGAGCACGCCGCCGGCGCCATAGGGGCGGAACCAGCGCTCCGGGTCGGCGAGGTCGCCTAACGCGCCTTGCGCCTGCTCGATCTCGCGCGCCGGCGCGCCCGGGTCGTCGCACGCACCGAACTCGATCGAGTGGGTCTGGGTGTGGTTGCCGACCCGGTGTCCCTCGCGCTTCGCGCGCGCGACGAGGGCGCGCTGCTCCGGCGCGGCGATGTCCTTCCCGCACACGAAGAACGTGGCCCGCGCTTCGAAGCGGGCGAGCGTGTCGAGCACACCCGGCGTGACGTCGGGGTGCGGCCCGTTGTCGAAGGACAGGGCGAGCTGTCGTCCGGTGAGGTCCATGGGGCGGATCGTATCCGAGTGGCTGCCGGCTGAGAATGCACGAAGCCCCGGCAGGCCGAGCTTGCCGGGGCTTCGAGTGCGGAACGCGTTCCGGAATCTCCTGGTGGAGCTGAGGGGGATCGAACCCCTGACCCTCAGACTGCCAGCCTGATGCTCTCCCAGCTGAGCTACAGCCCCACGAATTCGCAAGCTAACGCCGGGTCCGTCGGCTGTCAAAGACCGGGGCGTGTTCGCGTCGGCGCGTCTGGGGGGTGTCGGGTCGAGGTGTTACGCTCGCCCGCCACCCTGCCGGAGTGGCGGAATTGGTATACGCAGGGCACTCAAAATGCCCCGGTCGCAAGGCCATGCGGGTTCGAGTCCCGCCTCCGGCACCAGAGAATTCCGGCATCCGAGAGCTCCGGCACCCGAGAATCGCGAGGCGAATGCACACCCGGCCCATCCGATCCGTCGTTCTCGCCGTCCTCGTGCTCTTCGTCGGCGTCGCGACCGCCGAGGTCGCCCGCGCCCAGGCCCGCGAGTTCACCGGGACGGTGGTGTCGGCGGGCGGCTCGATCACCGTCGAGGATCGCCGGGGCGAGCGCGTCACCTTCACGCGCACGAAGAAGACCGTCGTGAAGGGACGCCCGAATTGGGGCGCGATCGCCGTCGGTGACCGCGTGCTGGTGCGTTGGGCCCTCGCCGACGGCACCCGGGCGCGCCGCGTCATCGTCCTCGAAACCGGTTCGTGACCCCCGTTCGCGTCGTTTCGTGAGGCCGGCGCGCCGCTCGCCGTCGCTCCATTGAGCGGCCTCCGGCCGTCGGATACGGTCCCACCATGGCCCCCAAGCCGGTCGCTCCGACGGCCGATCCGGGCGCGAGATCCAGCGCGCCGCCGCCGCTCCAGCCCGAGCAGTACGACCGCTACCGCCGCCACCTGATCCTCCCCGAGATCGGGCTCGAAGGGCAGCGCGCACTGCTCGACGCGCGCGTGCTCCTGATCGGCGCGGGCGGGCTCGGCTGCCCGACGGCGCAATACCTCGCCGCCGCTGGCGTCGGCACCCTCGGCCTCGTCGACTTCGACACCGTCGACGCGAGCAACCTGCACCGCCAGGTGCTCTACGGCACGCGCGACGTCGGCCGTCCGAAGGTGGAGGTAGCCGCCGAGCGCATCGCGGCGATGAACCCCGATGTCGTCGTCGACCAGCACCGTGTGCAGCTCACGTCGGAGAACGCCCTCGGGCTCTTTGCCGAGTACGACGTGATCGTCGACGGCACCGACAACTTCCCCACGCGCTACCTCAGCAACGACGCGTGCGTGCTGCTCGGCAAGCCGAACGTGCACGGCTCGATCTTCCGCTTCGACGGCCAGGCGACGGTCTTCGATGCGCGCCACGGCCCCTGCTACCGCTGTCTCTATCCCGAGCCGCCGCCGCCCGGCGCGGTGCCGTCGTGCGCCGAGGGCGGGGTGCTCGGCGTGCTGCCCGGCCTGATCGCGATGATCCAGGCGACCGAGACGGTGAAGATCGTCACCGGCGCCGGCGACCCGCTCTACGGACGCCTGCTCCAGTACGACGCGCTGCGCATGGAGTTCAACGAGTTCCGTCTCAAGAAGGACGCGGAGTGTCCGGTGTGCGGCACGTCGCCGACGGTGACCGCGCTGATCGACTACGAGGGCTTCTGCGGCGTCCCCGTCGAGGCCGAGCCCGCGGTCGAGTTCGGTATCGTGAGCGCGGCCGACGTGCAGGCGCGCCGCGACGCCGGCGAGGAGTTCCTCCTGCTCGACGTGCGCGACCCGGATGAGTGGGAGACGGCGCACATCGAGGGCGCGACGCTGATTCCGCTCTCGGAGCTCGAAGCGCGGCGCGGCGAGATCGAAGCCTTTCGCGATCGCCCCGTCGTCGTGCAATGTCACCACGGGCCGCGCAGCGAGAAAGCCTGCGCGCAGCTCGTGCGCGCGGGCTTCACGAAGGTCGAAAACCTCACCGGCGGCATCGAGGCGTGGTCGCTCACCGTCGATCCCGACGTCCCCCGCTACTAGGAGCACCCCTTGGCGCGATCGAAGATCCCCGACCCGCTCAACCGCCGGCACCTCGTGGTGAAGGAGCTCACGCCTGCCCAGGCGCTGGCGATCGCCGACGCCTATCTCGAAGAGGACCGCCGCGTCGAGGCGATCGACTTCCTGAAGAAGGCCGAGGCCGACGAGAAGCTCGGCGAGCTGCGCAAGCTCGCGATGTCCGAGGGCGACGTGTTCCTGCTGCGCGCGGTGGCGGAGGCGCGGCGCAAGGAGGTGCCGAAGGAAGACTGGGAGCGCGTCGCGGAGGCCGCCGCCGCGCGCGGGCTCGAGCGCTACGCCGAAGAGGCGCGCCGCCAGGCCGGCCTCGGCGAGGAGTAGACCTCGGCCGCCGAATACGCGATCCGCATCGAGAACGCCCGCTCCCACAACCTCCGGGGCGTGACCTGCCGCGTTCCGCTCGGCTCACTGACCGTCGTCTCCGGCGTCAGCGGCTCGGGAAAGTCGACGCTCGCCTTCGACACCCTCTACGCCGAAGGGCAGCGGCGTTATGTGACGTCGCTCTCGACCTACGCGCGTCAGTTCCTCGAGCGGTTGCCGCGCCCGGAGGTGGACCTCATCTCCCACCTGCCGCCGGCGATCGCGATCGAGCGTCGCAACCGCGTGACGAACGCGCGCTCGACGGTGGGCACGGCGACCGAGATCACCGACCTGCTGCGCCTCGTCTTCGCCCACGCGGGCGAGATGCGTTGCCCCGACTGCGATCGGTCGATCGAGCCGGGTGGTGTCACGGCGGTGTCGACACGCGCCGCGCAGCACTTCGCCGGGCGTCGCGTGCAGGTGACGGCGCCGCTCGTGAAACGGAAGAAGGAGTCCGCCGCTGCGCTCCGCGAGCGCCTCGTGCGCGACGGCACGACGCGCGTGCTCGGCGACGACGGCACGCTCACCGATCTCGCGGAGCTTTCCGGAAAGGAGGTGGCGAAGCACGTCGGCGGACGCCTCCTGATGGATCGCTTCGCCCTCGAAGACCGCGCCGGCGAGATGGCGCGCCTCACCGAAGCGGTCGCGCGGGCGTTCCATTTCGGCGAGGGACGCTGCGCGATCGTCGCCGTCGACGGCGAGGAGGTCGTCTACCGAGACGGCTTCGCCTGCGACGGCTGCGGGCGTCGCTTCCCCGAGCCGTCGCCGCCGCTCTTCTCCTTCAACAGCCCGCTCGGCGCCTGCGAAACCTGCCAGGGCTTCGGCCGCGTGCCCGGGCTCGATCGCGAGCGCGTGATCCCCGACCCGACGAAGACGCTCGCGGGCGGCGCCGTCGCGCCCTTCGCGACGCCGTCGGGCCGTCCGGCGCAGCTGAAGCTGCTGGCCGCGTGTCGCAAGGCGGGTGTGCCGGTGAAGAAGGCGGTCGGTGAGCTGCCCGCGGAGACGCTCGACTGGATCTTCGAGGGCAGCGCCGACTCGGGGTGGGGCGGGGTGCGCGCCTTCTTCGCGCGGCTCGAGCGCAAGCGATACAAGGTGCAGGCGCGGGTGATGATCGCGCGCTACCGCCGCTTCGATCCGTGTCCGGATTGCGGTGGCGCGCGCTTGTGCGAAGCCGCGCGCGCGGTGCGCGTGGACGGCCGCACGCTTCCCGAGCTGTCGGAGCTTCCGCTCGGGGATCTCGCATCGTGGCTCGACGCGCTGGCGCTGCCCGAGCATTCGGGAGCGCGCGTCGAGCGCCTGCTCGAAGACCTGCGGCGGCGGGTCGGCACGGCGGTGGAGGCGGGCCTCCACTACGTGACGCTCGATCGTACGGTGCGCACGCTCTCCGGCGGCGAGGCGCAGCGCATCCAGCTCGCGAGCGCGCTCGGGGGGGCGCTGACGGCGTCGCTCTACGTGCTCGACGAACCGTCGGCGGGCCTGCACGCGCTCGACGTCGCGCGCCTCGTCGGCATCCTCGAGCGCATTCGCGGACAGGGGAACACGGTCGTCGTGGTGGAGCACACGCCGGCGGTGGTGGCGGCGGCGGACCACGTGATCGACCTCGGACCGGGGGCGGGGAAGAACGGCGGCGAGCTCGTCGTCGAGGGGACGGTCGCCGAGGTGCGCGCACACGCGACGTCGCAGACCGGCCGCGCGCTCCGCGAGGCTTCGCGCCCGGTGTCGCCGCGAGCGCCGCGTCCGGCGACCGGCGTGCTCTCGGTGCGCGGCGCGAGCGAGCACAACCTCCGCGACGTCGACGTCGACATCCCGCTCGGTCAACTCGTCGTCGTGAGCGGTGTGTCCGGCGCAGGGAAGACGACCCTCGTGCGGTCGGTGCTGGTCGGGCACCTGCAGCATGAGCCCGACCGCGGCGCGTGCCGGGAAGTGCGCGGCGGCGACGCGCTGGCCGAAACGGTGCTGGTGCCGCCCGAGCCGCCGACGCGTTCGCCGCGTTCGAACGCCGCGACGGTGAGCGGCGCCTTCGAGCCGATCCGCAAGCGCTTCGCCGAGACGCGCGAGGCGAAGGCGCTCGGTGTGACGCCGGGCTGGTTCTCGTTCAACGTCGCCGGGGGACGCTGCGAGGCGTGCGAGGGGTCGGGCGAGCTGGTCGTCGACATGCAGTTCCTCGACGATCTGCGGATGCCCTGCGATCAGTGCGACGGCACGCGCTACCGGCGCGAGGCGCACACGCTCCACTGGCAGGGACACAGCATCGTCGACGTCCTGGCGCTCTCCGTCGACGAGGCGCGCGAGCTCTTCGCGAAGGAGCGCGCCGTCGCAGAGCGGTTGGCGCCGCTCGCCCGCGTCGGGCTCGGCTACCTCACCCTCGGCCAGCCGCTCTCCACGCTCTCGGGAGGCGAAGCGCAGCGGCTGCGGCTCGCGACGGCACTCGCACAGGGCAAGCCGCGTACGCTCTACGTCTTCGACGAGCCGACGACGGGGCTCCATCCCGCCGACGTCGACCGCCTGCTCGACGGCTTCGACGAGCTCCTCGACGCCGGTGCGAGCGTGCTCGTCACCGAGCACGATCTCGACGTGATCCGACGCGCCGACCACGTGATCGATCTCGGACCGGGCGGGGGGCCCGAAGGCGGGCGCGTCGTCTACACCGGCGCGCCCGAGGGCCTGCCGTCGTGTCGCGAGTCGTCGACCGGTCGCGCGCTGCGCGGATAGGATGGCGTCATGTCGAAGCGTCGCGCCGTTCCGCCCGACGACATCACGCCGCTCGAGTTCTTCACGCGCTGGGTGCCGGAGACCGTCGCCGCCGACCCGGAGCGCCGCGCGAAGCTATCCGAGACGGAAGAGACGATCGTGTTCGACTTCGCTTCGACACACGGAAGTTTCACCGTGCAGATCGATCGCGGCGCCGTGCGCGGCGCAGTGGGCGCGGCGCCCGCCCCGGACCTCCGCGTCGCGCTCGACGAAGCCACCTGGCGTGAGCTCAACCGAGGCGACGTCAGCGCGCCCGAGGCTCTGCTGCGACGGCGCGTGAAGATCCACGGCGACTTCGTGCTCGCGCTCAAGCTGCACCTGATCCTCGGCTGACCACTCCGACGGCACGAGGGTTTGCGACGCGAGCTGCGCGTCGGCGACGAGGTGCTTGCGCGCGGTGTGCCTGTGATAACCTTGGGAGGCGTGCGAGGCCTTGATCGAATCGACCGGTTCCCGCGCTCCTCCGAGGATGCGCTCCGTGTTCGCCCCGAACTCGCGAACCCCGGCTCGCACGCACCGAAGCCCTCGTGGCGGCCGCACCCAGTGCGGGTGTCGTGCCGTAGAGGCCAGATGCGAAAGAGGTGAGGCATGTCGAATCCGGTAGTGGTCGTGCACTTCAAGGACGTGAAAATCGATGAGACCGTGAAGCAGGCGGTCCAGAAACGCTGCGAACATCTCTCCGAGGAATTTCGCGAGGCCACTCGTTTCGAAATGACCATCGAGGAGAACGGCCAGGGTTACGCCGTCCACGGTCACGCCACCGGAAAACACACCGACGTCGCCACCCATGCCCAGGGCGAACACGTCCGCGTCGCCGCGGACCAGGTGCTCGACAAGATCGAGCGGCAGCTCCGCAAGCTCCACGACAAACGCATTTTCGCTCAGCGCCGCGATGCGCAGAAGGATCCGCCGAAGCGGAGAGAGTTGAACTGAGGACGTTGCGGCGTCGCTACGCCGTCGGGTGACCGATCACGACCGTCGGGTGGGCTTCGTGCTCGCCCGGCGGTCGTGCGTTTCTGGGAGGGAAGCGCGCGGCTCGGCGTGCGCGCCGCGACCGGATCGCTTCGGAAACGGCCCCGGAAGTCAGGCCGACCCGGGCGTCCTCACGTAGGCGTCGCTGATCGACGCGACGAACGTCTCGTCGTCGTGCGGGTCCTCCGGGCGAGGCACCTCGATGCCGCGCCGGGCGAGGTCCGTCTCGAAGCGATCGAGGACGTCGTCGAGGGCGAGGTCGCTCGTGTGCTCGTCGTAGGCGCGCTCCTCGGCGTCGTCGGCGAAGACGTAGGCCTTCCACGAAACGCTGATGCGCAGCGCCGGCCACGCGAACGCGCCGATCGTGCGATCCTCGTCCTGCACCCGCCAGCGATCGCGCCCCAGGTGTTCGAGACGGCTGTCGAGGCTCAGTCCCTGCGGCAGCCCCGCTGCGCGATCGCCCACCGCCCGTACGCGGTGGAACATGCGATCGTTGTCGCCGACGATGGCGGTGTTGTGGATCGCACCTTCGTGTACGCGCCGCGGGCCGTCGGGCCCCTCGGGCCAGTAGTCGAAGCCGCCGTCGGCTCCCTCGTAGAACCACGCGACCGCCGTCGCGATGTTCACGCGCTCCGCTTCGAAGAGCCGCGAATGTCCCATCGCGTTCAGCAACCAGGTGGGGTGCTCGGTCCGGTTCATCCCGCGGAACTCGGGCACGTCGGTGTGCCCCCCGCCCTGCGGAAACGGGAGCTGCCAGGTGAGGTTGGCGAACACGGCGAAGGGTCGGACGCGGTCGCTTCCGAACATCTCGGCGGCTGCGGCCCGGAACTCGGCCTGCTCGAGGAACACCTCGGCCCCTTCCACCAGAGGTTTCTGGTACGCCCAGTCGCCCCGGAAGTTCGGCGCGATCACGAGCGGGCCACCCGACGACTGCGACCGCGCCTGGGCGGCGTTGGCGAAATAGCGCTGCACCGGGGCATAGGGCGCGTTGCGCTCGATCATCCCGCGGAAGTCGAAGTCGCCGGCGAGGACGCGGTCGACGAAAACCGGGGGACGGGCAGGGCGTGAGTCCAGGGCGGTGTGGGGGAGAGCGGAGGCCAAGAGAAGCTCGGGTTCTGGGCG
>JAHEJV010000443.1 GCA_024638705.1 Deltaproteobacteria bacterium
GCTTCGAGTTCGGGCTCGAGCTCGTGCTCGGCGGGGCGACGCCGCGTTTCTTCGACGCCGCCGAGTCCGCCTGGGTGTGGTGCGGCGGCGCGGCGCTCGGCCTGCTCGGCTCGACGATCGCGGTGGCCTCGGAGGCGCGACGGTGAAGCGCGCCCTCTGCGCCGTCCTCTGCATCGGTCTCGCGAGCGCGGTCGCCGCGCAGCCCGCCGCCGATCTCGAACGGCTGCAGGCGGCGATCGCCGCGAGTCGCGAACGCGTGGCGGACTACGAGCGCGAGGAGCGCGGGCTGCTCGATGCGATCGAAGCCATCGACGAGAGCGCCGCCCTCCTGCGCGTGGAGGCCGAGCGCGCGCGCGAAGCGGCCGCTGCGGCGCGCATCGCGCTCGCCGAAGCCGAGGCCAGCACCGCCGACGCGCTCGCCCGCCTCGAAGCGCTCGAGCGGGCGATGGCACGCCGCGCGGTGGCCCTCTACCGGGCGGGCGAGGTCGGCGCGCTGCGACTGCTGTTCTCGGCGGGCGGGCTGCGCGACTTCTTCGGCCGCGTCTCGATGCTGCGTCGGCTCCTCCGCCACGACACGGATCTCCTCGCGCAGCATCGCGAACAGACCCGTGCGCTCACGCTCGCGAGGCAGCGCGCCGTGGACGCGAACGCCGCGGCGAAGCAGGCCGACGCGCGGCTCACGAAGCGCACCGGAGAGCTCGCCGAAGAGCGCGCTCGCAAGCGCACCCTGGCCCGCAATCTCGGGCGCAGTCGCGCGCTGGCGCGCGGCGCGCTGACCGAGCTGGAGATCGCCGGCCGGGCGCTCGAGGAGACGGTCGCCGCGTGGCGCGACGCCGGCCCGCCGGAGACCGCAGCCGCGATCCCGGAAGCCCCGCCCTTCACGTCGTTTCGCGGGCAGCTGCCCGACCCGGTGAGCGGCGAGCTGCGCGGGCGCTTCGGGCGCGTCGTCGACCGCGACTCGCTGACCGCCACTTTCCGCAAGGGCGTGGCGTGGGAGGCGCCGCAGGGCACGCCGGTGCGCGCCGTCGCCGCGGGTCGCGTCCGCTATGCGGGGCGCTTCCGCGGCTACGGCAACGTCGTGATCCTCGATCACGGCGAGGATCACTTCACCGTGTCGGCGCACCTCGACCGCATCGAAGTCGCGATGGGCGACGGCGTCGCGGCGGGCGCCGAGGTCGGCGCGGTGGGCGACACCGGGTCGCTCGAAGGCACGCGTCTCTATTTCGAAGTCCGCCGTGGCGGACAGGCCCTCGACCCCGCCGAGTGGCTGGCGACGCTCGGCGCTACGGCGCGCAACCGGTAGACTTCACCGTTCACGAACCGCGCCTCCGCGAGCCGGATCGGCGCGAAGCAAAGAGGAAGACCGAGACCCATGCACCGCGAGCGAATCCGAATCTTCCTCACCTTCCTGGCCGGCGTGACGTTCTCCGCCGGTGTCCTCGTCGTCGCCGGAGGCGTCGGCAACACCGCGTCGGCCACCCGCTACGACGACCTCGGGCTCTTCACCAGCGTCCTGCGTCTCGTCCGCCAGAACTACGTCGAAGAGGTGGACGAGGGGGCGCTCGTGCGCGGCGCCGTGCGCGGCATGCTGAACGAGCTCGACCCCCACTCGTCGTTCCTCGACACCGAGGCCTACCGCGAGATGCAGGTGGACACGCGCGGCGAGTTCCACGGCCTCGGCATCGAGATCACGAAGCGCCGCGACGGCTTCATCGAGGTGATCGCGCCGATCGACGGCACCCCCGCCGACCTCGCCGGCATTCGCGCCCGCGACAGCATCGTCGCGATCTGCCCGACCGAAGTGCCCGACGACTGGCCCGAAGACGAGACCTGCCGCACGACGAAGAACATGACCCTCTTCGAGGCGGTCCAGCTGATGCGCGGGAAGCGCGGCACGGAGATCACGATCGAGATCTTCCGCGAGGGCTTCGAGGTGCCGCGCGAGGTGACGATCAAGCGCGAACTCGTGCAGATCAAATCGGTGACGGGTCGCATGGTCGAGCCCGGGTACGTCTACGTGCGGATCCGTTCGTTCCAGGAGCGGACGGTCGAAGAGCTCGACGACGTGCTCCAGGAGCTACACGAGGAGTCGGGGCTGTCGACCTTCGAAGGGCTCGTGCTCGACATGCGCGACAACCCGGGCGGACTGCTCGACCAGGCGGTGAAGGTCTCCAACGTCTGGCTCACCGACGGCCTCGTCGTCTACACGAAGGGCCGCGTCGCGGAGCAGCGCCACGAGTTCCGCGCGCAGAACGAGGGCTCGGAGCCGAGCTATCCGATTGCGGTCCTGGTGAACGAGGGCAGTGCGAGCGCCTCGGAGATCGTCGCCGGCGCGCTCCAGGACCAGCACCGTGCGCTGGTGATCGGCGAGAAGACCTTCGGCAAGGGGTCGGTGCAGACGGTCTATCCCCTCGAGCACGGCGCGGGTTTGCGCCTCACCACGGCGCTCTACTACACGCCGGCGGGGCGCTCCATCCAGGAAGTCGGGATTTCGCCCGACATCGCGGTGTCGCCGGTGGACGATTCGCCCGACAGCGTCGCCCGGCGGCGGATGCGCGAGCGCGACCTCGAGGGCCACTTCCGCCACCAGGACGCGGATCCGGACGCGGACGAAGAGGACGCCGAGAGCGACGACACGGTGCGCGAGCTGCCCGCGGAGGGCGACGCCGCCACCGACGTCCAGCTCGCCCGGGCGCTAGAAGTGCTCAAGAGCTGGACCTACTTCGAGCGACTGCGCGGCGAGACGGGACAGATGCAGGCGCGGGCGCCGAAGGCGTCGCCCGCCGAGCCTGCTACGACGCCCGCACCCTGAACCGTGACGTGACGGCGTCCCAACCCGAGGCCGGTCCGCGGATCTTCCCGGTCGGCGCGGTCGTCGCCGGCGTGAAGCGCCTGCTCCAGGACCGCGTCGGGTCCTTGTGGGTCGTCGGCGAGGTCAGCAACCTGCGCCGCCCCGCGTCGGGGCACCTCTACTTCACGCTCGTCGACGCCGACGGCCAGCTGCGGTCGGCGCTCTTCCGCAACACCGCGCGGCGCCTCCCCTTCGAACCCGAGGACGGGATGGAGGTGCTCGTCTACGGCGAGCTCACGGTCTACGAGGCGCGCGGCGAGATGCAGCTCGTCGTGCGCGAGCTCGAGCCGCGCGGTGCCGGCGCGTTGCAGATCGCGTTCGAGCAACTGCGCCGCGGCCTCGAAGCCGAGGGGCTCTTCGACCCGAGTCGCAAGCGCGCGCTGCCCGCGGTGCCGCGTCGGCTCGGCATCG
>JAHEJV010000444.1 GCA_024638705.1 Deltaproteobacteria bacterium
AGCAGGTTGGGGCTGCCGTCCCAGCGCCACGGGATGCGGAAGCGGGTGAGGCAGCGCGGCAGCACGGCGTCCTCGAGCTCGGCGTCGGCCCAGGTGACGCCGCCGTCGGCGCTCACCTCGACGCGCCGCACGCGGCCCGCGCCCGACCACGCGACGCCGGAGAGCTCGTAGACCCGCGGTCCGGCGAGGGTGAGGCCCGCCGACGGATGCGTGATCACCGACTTCACGCCCATCTCGAAGGTGAACTGGCGCGCCGTGCCGTCTGGGAGGCGGTCGGTGTAGCGCGCGGTCTCCTGGCGCGAGTGCACCGGATCGCTGCGCACTTCGAGGCGTCGCAGCCATTTCACGCTGGCGTTCCCCTCCCAGCCCGGGAGCAGCAGCCGCATCGGGTAGCCCTGTTCGGGGCGGAGGCGTTCGCCGTTCTGGTAGAGGGCGATCATCGCGTCGTCGTGCATCTTCGCGAAGGGGATGCTGCGGTTCATGCGCACGGCGTCGGCACCCTCTGCGACGACCCACGCCGCGTCGGTTGCGACGCCCGCCTCGTCGAGCAGCATCGCGAGCGGGACGCCCGTCCATTCGCTGCACGAGACGAGGCCGTGGATCGCCGCGCACGGCATCTCGGTCGGCTCGGGCAGCGTCTGCAGCAGGCTGTTGCCCGAACATTCGAGGAAGAGCTGGCGCGTGACGAGCGGGTAGCCGAGCAGGTCGTCCACGCCGAAGCGCAGCGGTCGCGTGACGCGCCCGTGCACGACGAGGGAATGCGCGTCCGGGTCGATCGCGGGCACGCCGCTGTGGTGGCGCTCGAAGTGGAGCCCGTTCGGCGTGATGCGTCCGCGCAGCTGCGAGAGTGGCGTGAACGACACGCCGGCGCCCGGCGCGATGCCCGGATAGACGGTGTACGGAATGCGCGCGACCGGCGCCTCGGCCGGGGAGGGCGATCCGTAGCCGCTCGGCGGCGGGCCGGGATGGCGCGCCGTCGGAGAGACGGTGGCCGCCGCCGCAGCCCCGGGGATCGCGAGCGCGGCGCCGAGAAAAGCGCGGCGGTGGAGCAGTCCGCCGCGGGCGACGGCGATCGGGTCGGGCACGCAGGCATTCTAGGCGCGCGCGCGGGAGCGGTTCAAGACGCACGTCGCGTCCGGCGCGCGTGATAGAGTTTCGAAATCGCGCAGGAGGTTTCGCATGTTCCGAGGAGCGCCGCCCGAGACGCCCGTCCCCGACCGCCGCCGGTCCTTCGATTCCTTCGAGCTCACGCCGCTCACGCCCCACATCGGCGCCGAGGTGCGCGGCATCGACCTCGCGAAGCCGCTCAGCGACGCCCAGGAGAAGGACGTCCGCGACGCGTTCCGCGAGTGGATGGTGCTCACGTTCCGCGATCAGCAGCTCACCCGCGATCAGCACAAGGCCTTCGCGCGCCTCTTCGGTCGCCTGCACTCGCACCCGATGCACGCGGGGAAGCACCACGGCGACGACGACGAAGTGCTGCCCGTCCGCACCAACGCGGACTCGAAGTGGACCTCGGGCGACGGCTGGCACACCGACGTCACCTGCGACGCGATTCCGCCCCTCGGATCGATGCTTTACGTGACGGAGACGCCCGAGTCGGGCGGCGGCGACACGCTCTTCGCCGACATGAGCCTCGCCTACGACATGCTCTCGGAGCCGATGCAGGCCTTCCTGGAGACGCTCACCGCCATGCACGACGGAGCGATCCCGTACGTCGGCGCCTACAAGACGACGCCGCCCGAGGGCGGCTACCCGAAGAACGAGCACCCGGTGGTGATCCGTCATCCCGACACGGGGCGCAAGATCCTCTACGTGAACGCGGGCTTCACCTCGCATCTCGTGGGCCTCGCGCCGGCCGAGAGCCGAGCACTCCTCGACATGTTGTTCCGCCACATCGACTCGACGCCGCGGCTCTACTGCCGGGTCGAGTGGGAGCCGGGCACGCTCACCTTCTGGGACAACCGCTGCACCCAACACCATGCGGTGTGGGACTACTATCCCTACTCGCGCTACGGCGAGCGGGTGTCGGTGTTCGGCGACGAGGCGCCTTCGCTCTGAACGGGCGCGCGGCGCCGTGCGAGCGGCACCGCGATGCCGCCGAGCATGATCGCGCCGCCGAGCAGCTCGTGGGGCGGCGGCGCGGTGCCGAGCAGAGCCAGCTCGAGCACGAGTGACACGGCCGGCGCGCTCAGGGCACCGATCGTCGTGACGCGGGCATCGACGTAGCGCGACGAGAGGATGAGGCATAGCCGCGCGGCGAAGGGCCCCGCGAACGCGGCGAGGGCGGCGTAGCCGAGCTGCGCCGACGGGACGTCCGCGAGGCCGGTCGGAGCCCCGGCTAGGACGTAGCCGAAGGGCAGCGTCATCCACAGTCGCAATGCGTTCACCCGCACCGGGTCGACGCGGTGGATCACGTGTCGCGTGACGACCGCCATCACGCTGAAGCAGAGCACGGCGAGGAACGCGAAGAACGTGCCGCGCGCGTCGACCGGGCCGGTTCCGAACGGGTCGCGCATCACGAGCAGTCCGACGCCGGCGATCGCGGCGCCGACCCAGTAGCGACGCTCGACGCGCTCGCCGAGGAAGGCCCACGCGAGCAGCGCGACGACGAGCACCTCGCCGCGTCCCAGCACGTTGAAGAGGGAAGGCGAGAGGGTCTGCATCGCCGTCGCGCCGGCGAGGTTCCCGAGCAGGGAGAGCGCGGCCATCGCCAGGGCGGCGCCGAGTTCGTAGCGGCCGAGCGGTCGCTGTGATCCACCCCGTCGCTGCGCGAATCCGAGCGCGGTGTTGAACAGGGCCGCGGAGCCGAGCAGCGCCAGCGTCGAGGTGGCGGCGTCGCCGTGCTGGTTCGCGAGCTTCCACGGGATCACGAAGAAGCCGCTCGCGAGCGCGGCGCCGAGCGACCAGGCGATTCCGCGCCGATAGTCCGAGGGCATGCCGCAGCGTACCGGCCCGCGCATGCGTCGCACCCGTCGGCGGAGGGTTTCGACTATGCTGCCCAGCCGAACGCGCCCATCACGAGGAGACCCCCATGCTCGGTTACACCACGATCGGATCGAAAGACCTCGACCGCGCCTGCGCCTTCTACGACGCGCTGCTCGCCGAGATCGGCGCGAAGCAGCTCTTCGGCCTCGACCGCATCAAGTTCTACGGCAAGGAGATGGGACAGGGCATGCTCGCCGTCTGCATCCCGTACGACCAGAAAGAGCACGACTGCGGCAACGGCAACATGATCGCCATCCCCGGCGGCTCGCGCGA
>JAHEJV010000445.1 GCA_024638705.1 Deltaproteobacteria bacterium
TCGCCGGCGCCCAGCGTGCCGTTCGCCGACTGGATCGCCAGCTCGCGCATCCGGATCAGGTTGCCGCTCGTCTCGTTCAGCGCGCCCTCGCCCACCTGGAGCATGGACACGCCGTCGAGGCCGTTGCGCTGTGCCTGCTGCAGGCTGCGCACCTCGGCGCGCAAGCGCTCCGAGATGGCGAGGCCCGCCGCATCGTCAGAGGCGCGGGTGATGCGCAGGCCCGACGACAAGCGCTCGAGGGAGCGCTGCAGCGAGTTGGTGGTCTGCGCCAGGTTCCGCTGTGCGTTCAGCGAAGCCGTGTTGGTGTTGATTCGAAGTCCCATTGGTCTTCCTCCATGATTTCTACCGTCTCCAATCCTTTGGAGGCGGGCGCACCGGCTCCGCGTCGCACCGTGCGGGCGTCACCGGGTTGCGCAGTCGGAGAGGGAGCAAGCACCGTGCCATCGCAGGGCCTCGCGTCGGCGCTTCGTTTCGGGTCGCGTGTCGACGCGGTTCTACCGCGTTAGTTGCTCCAGGCATACCGGTTCCAGTCGTTTCGATCCGTCGTCGTGGGCATTGCGATTTGAAACGCCGGTGCCGCCGTGCGGCACCTCGTCGCTTCCAGGGCGTGGCACCGTTCTTGCTCCATCCCGCGTTCATGACCGAACGCCAGGACGATGCTGCGCGGGCTCCGCTCGACGCCGAGATGCGCGCGCTCTGCGACTGGCTCGACGACGGACTTCGCGACGGGGTGCGGGGAAGTCTCGCGGCGGAGTACCCGATCTCGATGAAGGCCGGTGCGCCGCACCATCGGGTCGTGTTCGTAGGAGGAATGGCTGCCGCCCATGCAATGTGGAACGTCGTCGATGTGGCGGCGCGTGGGATCACGCTTCCGGTGGCGCTGATCGGAAACGTCTACACCGATCCGGCACACCGACGGAGAGGCTTCGCGAGAGCGTGCATCGAGGCCTGCCTGGAAGAGGTCCGGAAGCGCAGCGTCCCGCTCGCTCTCCTCTGGAGCGACGAATACGATTTCTACGCGCGTCTCGGCTTCCAACCCGTGGGACACGAAACCTACACGTCGCTCGATGCGGAGCTCCTGGCGCGAGCCTCCACCGCGCGGAGCGGGGCGATGCAGGTGGGACGCGCACGTCGCGAGGACTGGGCTTTCCTGGAGGCGATGTACGCAGAAAAGCCCCAGCACGTCGTGCGCGAAGCGGGCGCGCTCGCCGAGCTGGCGGCCGCACCACACTGCACCTTCGTGGTCGCGCGAATCGAGGAGCGCCCGGTGGCTTACGCCGCGGCGGGTCGCGGCAAGGACATGGTGCGATGTGTTCACGAATGGGCGGGAGATCCCGATGGTGTGTTGGCCTGCCTCCGCCAGCTCCACGAAGAGGTGGGAGCCGAGATGATGCTCTCGGGTCCGACGCCCGAGCCGATCGTCTCCCGCTTGCACGATCTGGGCGCCGAAGTGCAGCGCGGCTGCTTCGCTCTGGGCCGGATCCTGGATGCCGCGGCGCTGTGGTCGGCGATCGCACCCGAGGAGATGGGGATCGAGCTGATCGATCGCGCGGGTCGCCTCACCCTGCGCGCGGGCGAGCGGTCGGAGCCGGTGAACGAACTCCAGGCGCTCGCGCTCCTGTTCGGGCAGCGCGTCCTTCCGGTCTCCGAGGCGCAGACCGGAAGCGGTGGGCTCGACGAAGACCGCATTCCCCGTGAGCTGCCGTGGCCGCTCTACGTCTGGGGCTTCGACTCGATCTGATCCGCGCGCGACCCCTTCGCAGCCGAAGGCAGGGCTTCGTCTTCGAGGATCACCTGAGCGCCCTGGCGATTGGCGAGGTTCAGGACCAGCGGTGCGGCCAGATTCAGTCGCGGCGGCTCGGTGGCGAGGTTCGCGATCGCGAGGATCGTCAGGGACTCGCGGTCGGGAGCGTCCAACTCGGTCAGCACTCCCGGCGGCAGGCGCGGGTCGTAGTCGGGCGAGAAGGCATTCGGGTCGGTCACGGCGAACGCCAGGTCCGAGTCGTCGACGCACGCGAGCCAGGAAAAGGGCTGCTCGGGGAGGCTTCGTTCGTCGTGGCGTAGCAGCGCGAATCGCCGCGCGTCGGGGAAGCCGGGCAGCCCGCGGAAGTGGAGCAGATCACCCTCCCGCACCTGGAAGGCTCCGACACGCCCGTGTTTCACCTCGATCCAACCGTCTTCCCTCGCTTCTTCCGTCACTCGCTCTGATCCTCCGGCTTGTGATCTGCTGCACTGCGATTCGCATTCGCGACCCATTCGAAGAGCTCTTCTCGAATCACACGCATTTCCTTCGGCGCCTCGATGCCCAGGCGCACCTGCTTGCCGTTCTGATCGAGAACGCGGATCCGGATGTGGTTCCCGATGCGAAGGGATTCGTTGACCTTGCGCGTCAAGACCAGCATCAGCTGAGGAAGTCCATCAGCGTGGGCGGGAGCAAGCGGCCCATCGCGCTCAAGCCCGCCTGGAGTGCGGTCTCCTGGCGGACGAGGTTCGAGACCACACGAGCGAGATCGGCGTCCTGCACCTGGGAGAGACGTTCCTCGTTGCGCACCTCGCGGGTCGCGAGCCGCTGCGTGGCGCTCTCGATGCGCCCCAGCTCGGTGCCAGCGAGCGTGCGTTCTGCGCTGATCTGGTTCGAGGCCGTGTCGATGCGGTCGAGGGACGCGGCGATCGTCGCCGTGTCGCCGGACACCAGCGCGTTGCGGAGCGACGCGAGCACGTCGAAGACGTCCTCGCGACCCGCGTCGACGACAGCATCGCCGTCGCCGTCGCCGAGGAAGACACGGCGGCCATCGAGGCTGACGCGCGCGGTTCCGCCCTCTTCGATCGCGACCTCGATCTCGCCGGAATCGCCGACGTAGGACACGTTCGGCGCGGAAGGCGGATCAGCGACGAAGCCGCCGGCCGTCTCGAAGGGCGGCGCGTCCGAAGCGAAGCCCGCGAAGAGATGCGATCCGCCGAACCGGGTGTTCGCGCTCGAGAGCAGCGCGGCGTGGAGGCCCTCCACTTCATTGGCGACGAATCCACGTGTCTCGTCGTCGAGGACTCCGTTCGCGCCCTGGATGGCCAGCTCGCGCGCCCGGATCAACACGTCGCCCACGCTCGCCAGGGCGTCCTCGATCGCCGTCAAGCGGGCGCGCGCGTTGGACGCGTTGCGTTGCAGCTGCTGGATCGCCGCCCCGTTCGCGCGCATCATCAGCGCCGAGCCTGCGCCTAGCGGGTCATCCGAAGGCCGGTTGATGCGGAG
>JAHEJV010000446.1 GCA_024638705.1 Deltaproteobacteria bacterium
GTGCGGGCTCGATGATTCGTGGGGGCGGAGTGGTTCCGGGGGTCCGGGTGCCGTCTTCCGACTTCGCTCGCCTTCGGCTCGCTGCGCGCGCCGGCTTCGCCGGCGCTTGCGGGGGTGCCGCAAAGCGGGTCGTTGCTTCGCGGCACCCTCGATCGGGCACGGGCTCGACGATTCCGGGTGCGGAGTGCTGCGGAGGCGGAGGCCTCCTTTCGACTTCGCTCGGCTTCGCCTCGCTGCGCACCGGCGCCTTGCGGCGCCGGCTTGCTATTTCGGAGGCATGCGGATGCCGCCGTCGACGCGGAGGGTTTCGCCGTTCATGTAGTCGTTGGTGATGCACTCGGCGACCATCGAGGCGAGCTCGGTGGCGTGGCCCAGGCGCTTCGGGAAGAGCACGTTGCGTCCGAGGTTCGCCTTGAACGCGTCGCTGCCCTCGCCCGACCCGTAGATCGGCGTGTCGATCAGACCCGGCGCGATCGTGTTCACGCGGATGCCGATCGCCGACAGGTCGCGGGCGACGGGCAGGGTCAGCCCGACGACGCCGCCCTTCGACGCCGAGTAGGCCGCCTGGCCGATCTGGCCGTCGAAGGCCGCCACCGACGCCATGTTCACGATGGCGCCGCGCTGGCCGTCGCCGTCGCACGGGTCCTGCTGCGACATCGCCGACGCGGCGAGCCGGATGCAGTTGAACGTGCCGATCAGGTTCACCTTGAGCACGAACTCGAACTGGTCGAGCGGGAAGGGCTTTCCTTCCCGGTTGACGGTGCGGCTCGCGTTGCCGATGCCAGCGGCGTTCACGAGGCCGCGCAGCGGCCCGAGGCCGAGCGCGGCGTCGACCGCCGCCTGCACCTGATCCGTGTCGGACACGTCCGTCTTCACGAACTCGCCCTTGAGCTCGCTTGCGACGGATTTGCCCTTCTCTTCGTTGAGATCGGCGATGACGGGCTTCGCGCCGAGCACCGAGAGGCGGCGTGCGCTCGCCTCCCCGATGCCCGAAGCCCCGCCCGTGACGATGACCGATGCGCCTTCGAGTTCCATGTCTAGAGCCTTTCGATGAGGGTCGCGTTGGCCATGCCACCGCCCTCACACATGACCTGGAGGCCGTACTTGCCGCCGGTCCGTTCGAGTTCGTTGAGCAGCGTGGCCATCAGCTTCGTGCCCGACCCGCCGAGCGGGTGGCCGAGCGCGATGGCGCCGCCGTTCACGTTCACCTTGTCCATGTCGGCGCCGCACTCCTTCTGCCAGGCGAGCACCACCGACGCGAAGGCCTCGTTCACCTCGAAGAGATCGATGTCGTCGATCCCGAGGCCGCTGCGCTTCAGGATCTTCTCCGTCGCCGGGATCGGGCCGGTCAGCATCGTGACCGGGTCGGCGCCGGCGAGCGCGAAGGAGTGGAAGCGGGCGCGCGGCGTGAGGCCGAGCTCCTTCGCCTTCTCGGCGCTCATGATCAGCACCGCGGAGGCGCCGTCGCAGATCTGCGAGCTGTTGCCCGCGGTGATCTTGCCGTCCTCCTTGAAGGCGGGCTTCAAGCCCTTGAGCGTCTCGGCGGTGGTGCCGGGGCGGATGCCTTCGTCGGTGGTCATGATCACCTCGGTGCCGTCCTCCATCGTGGTCGGCACCGGGACGATCTCGTTCTGGAAGCGGCCGTCGGCGGTCGCCTTCTCCGCGCGCTGCTGCGACAGCGCGCCGAAGGCGTCGAGGTCCTCCCGCGAGAAGCCCCACTGGTCGGCGATCATGTCGGCGCCGATGCCCTGGGGCGGAAGGCCCGTGTCGGCATAGCGCTCCTGCATCTCCTTCGGGAAGGGGAAGTCCATGCCCTTCACGACCGAAGCGCCCATCGGCACCTTGCTCATCACCTCGACGCCCGCCGCGACGGCGACGTCGTAGGCGCCGGACATCACGCCCTGCGCGGCGAAATGCATCGCCTGCTGCGAGGAGCCGCACTGGCGGTCGACGGTGGTGGCCGGCACCGACTCGGGCCAGCCCGCGGCGAGGACGGCGTTGCGGGCGATGTTCAACCCCTGCGGGCCGACCTGCATCACGCAGCCCATCACGACGTCGTCCACCTGCGCCGGGTCGAGCCCGTTGCGCTCGGCGAGCGCCTTGAGCACGTGGCCGGCCAGCGAGGCCGGGTGCCAGGTGCTGAGTTTTCCATTGCGTCTTCCGCCCGGCGTGCGGACGGCGTCGACGATCACGGCATCTTGCATGTCTTCATCTCCTTCGTGGTTTTCTTCTTCAAGCTGGGGAAACGGGAACCGGACTGTGCAGGGCTCCGAGCACCTGCGCAGTGGCCAGTTCGACGAGGTCTTCGCGATCGACGCGGTTCTGGTGCACGCAGAGAGCGACGACGGCGAAGATCGCCATCTGCACCATCGTGCGTGCCTGCTCGCGCGAGAGCTCGGGCCGCACCGCCATCAGCTGGTTGCGCCAGGCTTCGCGCAGCCCGCGCTCGCCGCGCAGCAGCGGCTCGCGCACGTCGGGCGTCAGGTTGCGCGACTCGAGCACATAACACGCGTTCATGTCGGCGTTCTCGAGGACGACGCGCACGTAGGCGCGTACGAGCGCTTCGAGCGCGGCTTCGGGCGTCTGGGCGTCGTCGGCCAGGGAGTCGCGCACGCTCTCGCGGATGCGCCGGGCACCCTCGCGGATCGCCTCGGCGAGCAGCTCCTGCTTCGTCGAGAAGTGGGAGTAGATCGCCGTGCCCGCGACGCCGGCGGCTTCGCCGATGTCGTTGATCGACGTCGCGTGGAAGCCGCGCTCGCGGAAGAGGCGCAGCGCGGCCGCGAAGATCGGCGCGCGCCGCGACGGGCGGCCGCGGCGCGCCGGGGGCGAGGCGCTCTTGGCGTCGAGGGGTCGAGGGGAGTGGCTCGGCATCGGGGAGGGCGAAAAACTTAGCCGGGACTCAGAAAATGGCAACGCCCCGCCGCGCGCATCGGGCATCGGAACCGGGTGACGCCGCGTGGTGTCTGGCTGCACACCGGACGGAAAGCCCAGGAGTCCATGTGAACGACCCCGAACGAGGCGCGCAGAGCCTCGAAGCCCTCGCCCGCTCCCCGCTCTTCCGCGTCCTCGCCCTCGCCGCCCTGATCCTCGTGCTCCAGATCCCCGTCGGCATGGTCGGCGACCTCATCCACGAGCGGCAGCACCGTCGCGATCAGACGATCGCCGAGATCACCGGGAAGTGGGGCGGGCGCCAGGAGGTGATCGGGCCGATGCTGGTCGTGCCCTACGAGGTGCATCGCAGCGAA
>JAHEJV010000447.1 GCA_024638705.1 Deltaproteobacteria bacterium
CGTCGCGGATGTTCCACGGGCGCAGCGCCACACTCGAGAACGACTTCGGCGAGAACCTCGCGATCGACTTCGTCGAGCGCGCCGAAGCCGACGACGACCGCGCCTTCGAAGACCTGCGCGCACGTCTCGCCGCGGGCGAGCCGGTGCTGCTCTCCACCGACACCTACTACCTCGGCTACCAGAACACGACCAGCCACTTCCCCGGCCATCGTTGCGTCGCGGTGGGATACGACGACGACACCGGCGACTTCCTGATCGCCGACCGCAAATACGACGCGTTCCAGCGCTGCAGCTTCGACGAGCTGCGGCGATCGCGAAACGCGCCCGACTATCCGATCCGCTGCGAGAACGTCTGGGGCGACTTCGGCACGCCGGTGAAGCCAGGACGGCCGCTGGCCGATGCGATCGTCGTCGCGCTCGAACGCAATGCGCACGCCATGCTCGACCCGCAGGGCGACCTCCCCGCCGGCATCCCCGCCCTGCGCGAGCTCGCCCGCGACCTGCCGAGCTGGGGCGACGCCGACGACTGGTCCTGGGCCTCGCGCTTCGGCTACCAGATCGTCATCAAACGCGGCGCAGCCGGCACCTTCTTCCGCTCCCTCTACGCCGACTTCCTGCGCGAGTCGGCGGAGCTCGTCCCCGCCCTCGACGCCGCCGGCCTCGCCGATCGCATGGACGCGATCGCCGCGCAGTGGGTCGTCCTGGCCTCCCCGCTGAAGCAGCAGAGCGAACGCGAGGCCTGCGACCCGGCCCTCTTCGAAGCAGCCGCGAAGCTCGCCGCCGACCTCGCCGACACCGAAGCCCGCTTCTTCGAAGACGCCCTGACGGCGGTCTCGTCGAGTTAGCGACCGGACGAGCGCGGGGGTGACGGGGAGACGTCCCCGATTTTCAGCGCGCCATGCGTCTCCGAAGAGCAGAGAACGCCCGCCGGCCAGGTAGGGGACGTCTCCCCGTCACCCCCGCGCATCACACATCGCTAGAACGAATACCGCAGCCTCATGAACACCTCGTCGCGTTTGCGGATGCCCGAGAGCCCGTTCTCGACGCCGACGCGGTAGGCGTTGCGGCCGACCCGGTTCACCACGGGCGATACCTCCCGCACCGGGACGTCGTTCAGCTGCGTCCGGCCGAAGAACCAGAGCACGCCGACCGTGACGGAGAGGTGGTCGGTCATGCGGTACTGCAGCGAGGGCATGATGCCGCCGGAGCGCGAGTCGAACTCGTAGATCGTGAGCAGCTCCGGGATCATGCGGTCCTGGTAGTAGCCGGTCGACACCGAGAAGGTGGCGAGGGCGTTCACCGGGCCGTTCTGGGTGAAGCTGTCCTTCGCGCGCGGCACGTAGCTCACGAACCACTGGGTGTTGAACAGGAAGGTGCGGTTCGGGTTGAGGAAGTGGATGAACGTGGGCCGATCGATCGAGACGGTGAGGTTGTACTGGTCCGATCGGGTGATGCCGTCGTCCGAGTCGGCATCCTCGAAGGGCACGTCCTCGATCCAGGTGAACTCGATCCCCCAGCTCGTCTTCGAGTAATCCTCGGCGAAGTCGGTCGCGAAGCCGAGCACGTTGCGCTGGTCGTAGCGCAACACCACCTCGCCGCCGCTGTGCCAGATGAAGGTGCGACGGCCGAAGCGCTCGTTGCCCGCCGCGCGCACCGTGTTGCGCGGCACGCCGACGGCGGCGAGGAAGCTCTTCACGTTGGCGCACAGCTGGGGCGTCGAGAGCGAGCAGCGGCCGGGACGGTACGGCGCCGTCGGCAGGAAGCACTCCGGGTCGTCGCGGAAGGCCGCCCTGCCCCCCTCGTGGTTCTCGCCGTCGAGATTCACCGAGCGCGTGTCGCAGGAGCTGATCGCGAGGAACATCAGGAAGTTGTACGAGAACGCGGCGAGCTCGTTCTGGAAGAGCTGGGCCGAGCCGTCGAAGAACTCCTCGACGAGATCGCGGTTCGCCCACTCGAAACACCCGGCGACGCCGCGCGGGTTCGTCGGGGAGTCGACGCAGCCCGCGGTGGGATGGATCAGCGGCAGCTCGGCGAGGGTCACTTCCTCCGACGCGCAGACGAAGACGCGCCGCGGCGCGCCGTTGATCGTGAGCGTGCCGCCGAAGCCGCGCGGCGTGCAGTCGGGGTTCGGCGCGGTGATCGGGTTCTGCTGCGCGTTGAAGCCGGTGATCAGCCGCTCGGGCACGGCACGGCGCGTCGTCGCGTTGCTGCACGCCGCGAGCTCGCGGCGCAGCTCGGGCGACGCGCCGACCGCCATCACCGGCACGACCGCGCCGTTTTGGCGCCGCACCATGTCGCCCACGATGCAGCCGTCGACCGACGGCCGGTAGCCGTTCTCGAACGCGACGCGCACGGCGGTCGGCTCGTCGTCGGCGTCGCCCGGGATCCCGTTGGGATCGGCGTACTCCACCGACAGCGACGCCACGCCGCGACAACCGGGCAGCTTCAACACCCCTTCGCGCTCGACGAAGCGCGTACACACCGGCCCGCCGAGGAAGGGCACGTTCACCCGTGAGCTCGTCGTCGCGCCGCTCGACACGGCCGCGCCGAGCGGACCGGTCGTGCCGGGCTGGGGGAGATTGTCGGTGAGCGTCTGCCCCGGCAGCGTGCCCTCCACCCCGAGCCACGACTGCACGAGCACGCTCGCTTCCATGTTCAGGAAGTCGATCCCGCCGAACGCGCCCGACTGGGGGAAGTGCAGCGTGTTCGTCTCGCGCGCCGACGTGTCGCAGCGCGTGCCGTAGAACGGACCGCAGCCGAGCAGGGCTCGCTGCTCGTTGGTGAGCGAATTGTCGAGGGTGGGCACGCCGGGCGAGTCGTTGCGCGTGGTGCGCGTATCGAAGCCGTCGAAGCCGCCGAGGTCGCAGGGCGTCGACGGGTCGGCGTCGGCGCAGCCCGCGCCGTTGTCGACGACCCCGTTGCCGTTGCGGTCGAGCGGCGCCTGGGGATCGTTGAAAACCCGGTTGAGCGACGCGAGCGGGAAGGCGATCAGCGGCCCGGTGACGGCCGCGTTCTTCTGGAAGTCGTGGACGAGCGCCATGTAGCGCACCGAGGTCGGACCGTCGGGATTGCCGGCGAACACCGAGCCGAAGGCCTCGGCGACGGGCAGCGCCGCGCTGCGCAGCGTGTTCGGGCTGGCGAAGAAGGTCCACGCACACGCGCCCGGCTCGAGCGCCGCCGCGATGCCGACCGTCGCGATGCACGACCAGGCGAAGAGCTGCTGGTTCGAGGAGGCGAACTCGAG
>JAHEJV010000448.1 GCA_024638705.1 Deltaproteobacteria bacterium
CCGCGTACCGATCTTTCCGAACGTCAGCGCGATCCTCGCTGCACAGATGCTCGGCGTCGCGCAGGGCGCGCTCGAAGCCCTGACCGAGATGGCGCAAACGAAGGTGACGCCGGGGCCCAATCTCGATCTCCGCGATCGCCCGCCGGCGCAATCCGCCGTCTCCGTGCACGGTGCCGCCATCACGGCCGCACGCGGCCATCTCCACGAGACGACCGACGCGATCTGGGCGGCGACGGCGGCAGGTCGCGCGCCGCTGGCCGAGGAGACGGCGGCGACATACGCCGCGGCAATGCACGCCATGATGACATCACGGGCTGCGGTCGACACGCTTCACGCCCTCGGCGGAACCAGCGCGCTCTACACGCATTGCCCTCTCGAACGCGCCCACCGCGATCTCCACGCCATGCTGCGTCACATCGTGGCCTCGCCGACCCTCGCCGAGGACGCCGGGCGTGTGCGCTTCGGGCTCGAGCCGGTGGACGCGTTCTACGGAATCTGAGACGGCGCGGCGGGCTTCCCTACCATGCGTCCGGGAGGTCGCATGAATCTCGAAGCACTCGGAAACCTCGGTGAGTTCATCGGCTCGATCGCCGTGCTCGTCTCGCTCGTCTACCTGGCGATCCAGATCCGCAAGAGCACGGAGACGGAGCGCACCTCGACCTATCAGTCGATCGTCTCCGATTTCGGTCAGATGAACCAGAGCCTCGCCGGCGACCCGGAGCTGATCGCGCTCTACATCCGCGGGCTCGAGAACTTCGACGGACTCGACGCGACCGCGCGCGCCCGGATCTCGCAGGTCTTCTACATGACCTTCCGCTACTTCGAGAACATGTATTACCAGCACGAGAAGGGATACCTCGAGGACGAGGTGTGGCTGGGCTGGAAGCGCCTGATGCTCAACTACTTCGCGAATCCGGGATTCCAGACCTGGTGGACGATGCGCCGCGACGTGTTCGGGGAGCCCTTCACGCGCTTCCTCGAGACGACTTCGCCGGACCGACGACTCCTCTCCTATCCCGAGCTGACCGCGTACACGGCCAGCTGACGCGAGAGCCACCCGTCGGGTCGCGGCCTCGGCGTCGCCCGGGACGTCTTCAGCGCGACTCTTTTGCGCGAACCGCCGCCTCGAAGCGCGCCGTCGTCTCGCGCAGCGCGTCCTCGGGCTCGACGCCGAGGTGGCGCGCGAGCGCGACGGCAGCGAAGAGGAGTTCGCCGACGGCCTCGCTGGAGGCGGCTTCCTTCGACGCCAGCTTCTCTCGCAACGCCGCGAGCCGATCCGCCGCCTCGGCTCCGGCGCGCTCTGCGTCCGGCATCGCCGCTCCCGCCCGCGCAGCGCGACTCTGCAGCTTCCGCGCGCGTAGCAGGGCCGGCAGGGCGAGCGGCACGCCGTCGAGGGCGCCGGTCTCGCCGCGCTGCGCGCGCTCCTTCCGCTTCTGCACCTCCCACGCGTCGACCTGGGCCTCGGCGCTCTCCACCGTCTCGTCACCGAACACGTGCGGGTGTCGCCGCACGAGCTTCTCGCAGATCGACGCGACCACGTCGGAGAAGTCGAAACGCTGCTCTTCGCGCGCCATCTGCGCGTGGTAGACGACCTGAAGCAGGAGGTCGCCTAGCTCGTCGCGCAGGTCGCTCCAGTCGGCGCGTCGGATCGCGTCGTCGACTTCGTAGGCCTCCTCGATCGTGTAGGGCGCGATCGTCGCGAAGTCCTGCTCGAGATCCCACGGACACCCACCGTCCGGGTCGCGCAGCTTCGCCATGATCTCGAGGAGTCGCCGGATCTCGCCGTCCGACCTCGTTCGCCTGCGGCTCACTGCGCGCGTCCTTCGTCCGCTTTCATCACACCACCAACAACATCGGCTCGGCGGGTTCGCCGGTCGCGTTCGCGATCGCCTCGGCGTAGAGCCGCACCTGGTGGACGTAGGCGTCGCGGCGCGCGCCGAGCTCGACGTCGGTCTTGAAGTCGACGACGGTCCAGCCACCGGCGTCGCGGAAGGCGAGGTCGACGATGCCCTCGACGAGGCGCCCGTCCTCGGCGCGGATCCACAGCGGCGTCTCCCGGCGCACCGCTTCGGCGGCGGCCGCACGCACGAGGATCGGATGGCCGAGCGCCTGAATGGCGGCGTCGCGCGCCGCCTGGACTTCGTCGTCGCTGGCGTCGAGCAGCCGACCCTGGAGCGTCGCCACGCGGGCGACCTCGTCGGCATCGGCGCGCAGATCCACTTCGGCGAGCATGCCGTGCACCAGACTGCCGAAGCGCTTGCCGCTCGGACGGCCGACGCGCGTCTCCGAAACGACCTCGATGCGCACGTCCTCTGGCTTCCCGGCCTCGGCGCGCTCCTCGGAGAGCGCGGTCACCGGAACGACGTCGCAGGTGGGCGCCGCTCCGGATGCGAGCATCGCCTCCCGCGAGACGCGCCAGTCTTCGTGCAATCGCTCGCCCTCGGCCGCGACGCTGCCCCCCTCGTCGGCTTCGAGGATGCCCTGCTGGCGCAGCCCGACCCGCTCCTGCACGTCGAGGGTCAGCGCCTTCGGACTCCACCACACCACCCGGTGTCGGCCCTCGCGCGGCGTGAGCGCGCCGGCGCGCACCGGCGCGCGATTCCCCGGGCGCGCCGACGGCGGGCGATCGCCGACGGCGAAGCCCTCGAAGGGCGGACACCCCGGCCCCGGCTCGCCTTCGCCCGATCCCTGCTGCGGCGGATACATCACCGGATGCAGCGGAGAGAGCCAGACATCCTCGAGCTCGCCGTCGGCCACACCGGGCAGCACCAGCAGGTCGCGGGCGCGCGTCGCGGCGACGTAGGTGAGGCGCACCGCCTCGGCGCGATCGCGCGCCAGCTCGACGTCGCGTGCCTCGATCAGCTCGCGCGGCGCGCACCCGGCGATCGGCTCGGCCCACAGCGAACGATCGGGATCGACGTGACGCGACGGCGTCTCACGCGACGCGTTGCAGGTCGGGTCGCACAACACGACGACCGGGAACTCGAGCCCCTTTGCGCGGTGCGCCGTCATGATGCGCACCCCCTCGGTGCCCTCTTCGACCACCGGCGCGTCCTCGGCCTCGCCGCGCTCCGCTTCGTCTTCGAGACGATCGACGAAGGCGCGGAACGAAGGCGCCCCGCCGCGCTCGAAGCGGCGCGCGAGGTCGACGACGCGCAGGCAGTTGGCGAGCGCCTGCTCGCCGGTCGGCCAGATCGCGAGCGCCGCGTGGGCGCGCACCGCGGCGAGGAA
>JAHEJV010000449.1 GCA_024638705.1 Deltaproteobacteria bacterium
GGTCGAGCATGGTAATTCAGGCGCTTGCGCTGGGCATCCGTCCCGGCGTCGTCGGGCGGGCACCGCGAGACGGGCTGCTCCGACGCGCACCGCCCGGCCCGATCCAACCCTGCCCTCCCCCCGATCCGGGCCGCTCCCAAGAACTGTCACGTCAAATGTCTTAAGATCGCCGCGACGATGAACGAGACGGCGAAGCGCGAAGAACCGGAAGTGCAGGAGATCCGCGACGGGCGGGTTCGGCGGGGTGCGCGCAATCGCGAGGCGATCGTCGGGGCGCTCTTCGAGCTGATCGGCGAGGGCGCGATCCAGCCGACGGCCGAGCAGGTGGCCGAGCGGGCGGGCGTCCAGGTGCGCACCGTCTTCCGCCACTTCGCCGACATGGCGCGGCTCAACGCCGAGATCGTGAGCCGGCTGCGCAGCGAGATGAAGCCGCTCTTCGAGCCGCCGGCCGAGGGCGACGCCACCGAGCGCGCGCGCGCGCTGGTCGCGCAGCGCACCGCCGCCTTCGAGCGCATCGCTCCGTACAAGCGCGCCGCCGACGCCCAGCGCTGGCGCCGCGACTATCTCCAGACCGATCACGAAGGGCTCGTCCGCGAGCTGCGCAAGCAGAACTTCCGCGCGCTCCCCGAGCTGCGCGCGGCATCGGTCGACGTGCAGGCGGCCTTCGAGCTCGCCGTGTCGTACGAAGCGTGGCAGCGCTTCCGCGTCGACCAACGGCTCGGCGCCGAGCGCGCGCGCACGGCGATGGAGTGCGCGGCGCTGGCCGTGCTGGGCTCCGCGAGCGGCTCCTCGCCGAGCTGATCGGCGTCGGCGCGTCTCGCGCCGGTTTTCGTCCGCCCCGCGATCGACTTACGGCACGCGTCTTGCCATGCTGCGCCGAAGCCTCGCGAGGCGAACGGCCGCCGTGTTGGCGGATCGGACGAACAGGAGAACGACATTGGCGACCGAACGATCTTTCAAGATGACGAGGCTGGTCGGGGAATCCGAGAAGGGAATCGAGGACGCAGCCCGCGTAGCGCTCAAGACCTCCGGCAACGCGGTGCGTGGCCACGAGTGGGCGCAGATCGTCGACGTGCGCATGAACCTCGGCAAGAAGGCGAAGGTCGAGCGCTGGCAGGTGACGGTCGAGGTGGCGTTCCGGGTCGAAACGAAGTCCTGATCGCCGCGATTTCCGAACGACCGCCGCGCCGGCTCTTCGCGGCGCGCTCGCTGCGACCTGAGCGTCGGCTCCGTCCGACCTCGTAGGGGTGCGCGATGTGCCGTCGGGGAGCCGGCGGCGCCGGCTACCGGGCTTCCCCACGCGCGGGAAGCCCCGAGTGGGGGTGGCTCGCGATCCAGGGAAGGGACGCGTCGAGGAGGAAGGATCCGATCGCTTCGGCCATCCACTCGTTCGCGACGGCCGTGAAGTGCGGGTCCGTCGGGTAGAAGAACTCGTCCGCGCGCGCGCGCCAGGCCCCCTCGCCGTGGAGGTCGAGGATCGGGACCCCGTCGGGCGGGGGATCGAGCCAGCGATACTCGGCCTCGTCCCGATCGGGCGCGGGAATCGTGACGATTGCGAAGTCGAACCCGTCCTCTCGGGCGATCTCCGCCAGCTTTCCGATCAGGATGCGCGCCTTCCGTCGGGCGAAGTCGCGCTTCGCCGCTTCGTCCTCGAAGACGAGGGGTGGGGCCGAGGTGTGCGCGATCGCGAAACGCGCTGCCAACGCGATGACACGCGAGGCGTGCAGCGCTTCGGGCACCGCGCGCTTGAGCGCCGTGGCACGGTAGAGGCGATCGCGCGTCGCATCGCGAGGACGCAGTTCGTCGCCGTCGAGAGTGAACAACGGTCGGTCGGCGTCGTCGTCGACGTCGTTGTGGTTGACGGCGAGCAGCACCCCGTCGGGCGCGAGCGACCGGAGGTGCAGGACGAAACGCTGATAGCTCTGGTCGATGCCGTAGCCCTTGACGGCGCCGTTCACGACTTCGATGTCGTGTCCGCGAGACGCGAGGCGGCCCGCGAGCACGGCCGGATAGGTCTGGTGATCCTCGACGCCATGCCCGAACGTCATCGAGTCGCCTAACACCAGGAGGCGGGGAACGCCACTGCGCAGCTCGGCGCCGCGCAGGCCGTCCCGATTCACCGAGGCGATCTCGACGAACTCGTCGTTCTTCCATTCGATCCGGGCGCCGGGACGCAACGAGTAGATCAGGTCCGGGTCGAGCCGGTGGAAGAGGCCCTCGGTGCGCCAGCTGACGCGCGGCTCGAGCGTAGGCATGCCGAGGAGCACCAGGACGAATTCGCCGGCGACCCAGGCCACGGCGGTGCCGATCGAGAGAAGCAGCACGTTCGAGACCCAGCGGGGCACGCGACGCTCTTTTGATTCCTTCGTCACCGTGCCCATCGCGAGCGGGGTGACATGGCGGAGAGGGAGGGATTCGAACCCTCGATGGGTTTCACCCCATACTCCCTTAGCAGGGGAGCGCCTTCAGCCACTCGGCCACCTCTCCGGGCCGCGCAGGATAACGCGGCTTCCCGGGGGTCGCCTCCGCGCAGGGGCTACGAGGCGCCCTCTGACGGGCCTGCGGGGCCGTTTTCCACGCGGTACTCGACGCGGTCGGAGCGGCCGGCGTCGTCCATCACGACGATGCGGTGCGCGCCGGGCTCGAGCGGGACGAACACGGCGCGCCCGGGGGCGCCGGCGCCGACGAGCGTCCCATCCTGATACCAGTAGAGCGTGCGCGTGCCGGCGGCGGCGCGCGCGGACAGACGCAGCTTCTGGAACGCGGCCGGGGCGTCGCCGCGGCTGCGGTAGGGCGTGCGCGGGTCGGGCGAGAGGATCCGGGGGCCGGCGGCGTCCGCGACCTGATGACAGCTCGGGTGCAGCGCGGGCAACGCGTCGCTCGACTGCCCCGTCGCGGCCCACCACGCGCGCAGGGCGGCGGGGAAGAGCGTGACGACGCGCGGCGTGTTGCGGCGCTGCGCAAGGCAGCTTCCCTCGAGGCGCAGCCCGTCCTCGGCGTCGACGAAGATGCGGCGATGATGCGTGCACGGCGCGAGTCGCGAGACACCGCGCAGTGTCGGCACGTGGATGCGCGCGGGACACCACGGCGTCGGCAGCTCGTGGCTGACGGCGCACACCGGCGTCTCGCTCACGTGCACGCGCGCCTGCACCGTGGGGAGCCGGGCCCCGTCGGCCTCGGCGGTGCGGAAGAGATCGAAGAGCAGCGGCGCCGCGTG
>JAHEJV010000125.1:0-9769 GCA_024638705.1 Deltaproteobacteria bacterium
CGGGCGTGCTCGGCGCGCCGGAGCCGCAGGTGGTCTCTTCGGACGAACGCCGCGAATCGGGTCGCGGCGGCAACAAGCGCTGCCGCAACGACCGCCTCGTCGCGTCGGGCTACGCGTTCCGTTACCCGAGCTATCGCGAGGGCTACACCGCCGTGCTCGCCGGAGAGCGTTAGGTGCCGCGTCCGCCCCGTTTCGCTCCGTCCACTCTCGCCATGCCCGGCGCGGTCTTCTCGCCGATTGCAGATCGCATGAGCGACGTGCCCGGCGGCGTGTGTCCGCTCCACATCGGCGACACCTGGCTCGAGCCCTTCGCCGGCGCGCGCATGGAAGACCTGCGCAGCGCCGATCACCCCGGCCTGCACCGCTACGGCGCGACGCGCGGCCGTGCCGATCTGATCGACGCGATCGTCGAGAAGGTGCGCACGAAGAACGCGCTGCCCTGCGAGCGGGGCAACGTGCTCGTCGCGGCGGGGGCGACCGGCGCCCTCGGCGCCGCGCTCGGCGCGATCACGAGCCCGGGCGACGAAGTGCTGATCGCAGCACCCTACTGGCCGCTGATCCGCGGCATCGTCGCGTCGTGCCGCGCGACGCCGGTCGACGTGCCGTTCTACGACCGGGTGACGAACGCCGAGGAGGCGGTGGCGGCGGTCGCCGCGCGGGCCACGCCGCGCACCGTCGCGCTCTACGTCTCCTCACCTTCGAACCCCACCGGCCGCGTTCTGCCCGCGGACTGGCTCGAAGCGCTCGCCGCCTGGGCCGTCGAGCGGGGCGTCTGGCTGATCTCGGACGAGGTCTACGAGGACTACGTCTACGCGGGCGAGCATGTCTCTCCGGCGCGCTTCGCTCCCGACCACACGCTCTCGGTCTACTCGTTCTCGAAGGCCTACGGCATGGCGGGGAATCGCACGGGTTATCTGGTGGCGCCGGCCGAGGCCGTCGTCCAGTCGCAGAAGATCTCGACCCATACCTTCTATCACGCGCCGACATCGGGGCAGGTGGCGGGACTGCGCGCGCTGCGCGACGGCGACGCGTGGATCGAGCGCGCGCGCGCCGGCTATGCGGAAGTCGGAGCCGCCGCGGCGGCGAAGCTCGGAATCGCCGCGCCCGAAGGCGGAACATTCCTCTTCGTCGACGTCTCGCGTCGGCTCGACGAACGAGGGCTCTGGGGATTCCTCGAAGACTGCGTCGACGACGGCGTCGCCCTCGCGCCCGGTCCTTCGTGTGGCGCCGATTACAACTCCTGGGTGCGGCTGTGCTTCACCGCCGCGCCGCCGGACGAGGTGCTCGCCGCCGTGGATCGCATCGCGGAGAGATTGCGCGGCGACTGAGGCGAACAGGGCGCTGCGGTCAGCGCTCTGCGCTTCGCGACGACAGCGCGGCGAGTCGCGCACACCACGCGTCGGGCAGTCCGTGCTCGCGAGCGCCCTCGACCATCAGCCGCTTGTACCAGTCGAACGGGACGTGTTCGGAAGTGAGGCGGTCGGACTGGTAGGTCTGGACGCGTGTCTGCGCGTGGCCGAGCCAAACATCGATCTCGATGCGCGCGTAGCCTCCCTCGCAGGCATCGAGATCGGACCAGTGCGCGAGGTCGATCGCGTACACCGCGCCCCAGACCACCAGGGCCGGGTCGGGGGCGGGGTGCAGGTTCGCCTTCGCCGAGCCGTCCGCGCCGAGCTTGTCGATGCGCAGCGCGAAGCCCGGCGCCCGCGCGACGCCCCGCACCACGGCCGACGGCACCCGCTCGCGCAGGCGCGCCGAGGCGAGGTTGGATCCATAGGCGAAGTAGAGATCGGTCATGGGCGGGCGTCCCCAGCGCGCGACGTTACCCTGTGCGGCCCTCGGGTCGGATCCTTCCCGAATCATTCCGGATCCGCACCCGTCAATGAACACCAGGAGGCGCCGCGTGGCCAACGGTCTGATCGAGCTCGAGAACTTCACGACGTCGAAGAACATCGACACGAGCAAGCCCGGATGGAAGTCCGGCCTTCCCGCCCCGCCCGATGCCGACTTCAGCGGCGAGAAGGTCACTTGGAATCTGCAGACCACACTCGGCGCGATCGGCATCCGCCTGATGCCGGAGGTCGCGCCGCGCCACGTCACCAGCACCGTCTACCTCACGACGCTCGGCTTCTACGACGACGTCGTGTTCCACCGCATCATCCCCGAGTTCATGGCCCAGGGCGGCGACCCGACGGGCACCGGCAGCGGCGGGCCCGGCTACCAGTACGACGGCGAGTTCGACCCGGGCGTCAAGCACGACCGCCCCGGCCTGCTCTCGATGGCGAACGCCGGCCACGGCACCGACGGCAGCCAGTTCTTCCTCACCTTCGTCCCGACGCCGTGGCTCGACGGCAAGCACACGATCTTCGGCGCAGTGGAGACCGGCATGGACGTCGTTCAGGCGCTCGAGCAGAAGGGCACGCCGAGCGGTCGTCCCACGGCCGAACTCATGATCCAGAAAGCCACGATCGAGATCGGCTGATCGCAGCCGCATCCGCGACGTCGTCCGCTCCCACGAAAGGAACCACCGTGTTCAAGCGAAACATCCCGACGATCCTCGTCTCGCTCCTCGCCCTCGTCCTGTTCGGCGCCGGCATCGCCCACGCCGCGAAGAAGACCGACGCCGAGATCGCGATCGAGAGCTTCATCAAGATGCAGGGAATCGACAAATCGAAGCCCGGCTGGAAGACCCGCGTGCCGAAGCCCCTCGAGGCCGACTTCACCGGGAAGAAGGTCACCTGGAAGCTGAAGACGAATCTCGGTGACATCGCCGTGAAGCTCTGGCCCGACGTCGCGCCGAAGCACGTCACCAGCACCGTCTATCTCACGAAGCTCGGCTTCTACGACGACACGCTCTTCCACCGCGTGATCACCGGCTTCATGGCCCAGGGCGGCGACCCGATCGGCAACGGCACGGGCGGCCCCGGCTACCAATACGACGGCGAGTTCGACAAGAAGGTGAAGCACGACCGCGGCGGGCTGCTCAGCATGGCCAACCGCGGCCCGGGCACCGACGCGAGCCAGTTCTTTCTCACCTTCGAGGCCACGCCCTGGCTCGACGGCAAGCACACCATCTTCGGCGAGGTCGTCGAGGGGATGGACGTGCTCAAGGAGATCGAGAAGCGCGGCTCGAGGCGCGGCAGGACCTCCGAGAAGGTCCTGCTCGAGAAGGCGACGGTCGAGATCAAGTAGCGCCGACGCCAGGGGCGCTACTTGACGAAGGGCGTCCCGAGTGCGTCGAGCACGCGCTGCTCGGCGGCCGAGATGCTGCCGATGCCCAGGATGCCGCCTGCGGCGCGCGCGACGGCCTCGGCGCGCTCGTGGAGGTCGGCGCTGAGCTCCGCGCGTTCGGCCGCGGACAGGTTCGCGGCGAGCTCGGCGGCATAGGCGCCCCACGACGCGAAGAGCGACCCGGCGGGCCGTGACGCCAGCCACGACTCGAGCAGCTCGTGGCTGGGCGTGCCCTTCGCAATGCCTTGATCGTGCGCGGCCTCGAGCACTGCGGCGCGCTCCCTCGAATCGACCTTGCCGTCCGCCCATGCGACCTCGACGAGCGGCACGATCGACAGCGCCGTCCAGGTGGCCGTGTCGAGCCCGAGCTCGACGAGCTTCTCGAGCGTCTGGCGGTTGTTGATCTTCGAGTTGGTCGCGAGCGCATCGACGGCGGCCTTCTTCTCGCGCTCATCGCGCATGCGATCGAGGAGGGCGGCGTTCTGCTTCGCGAAAAAGGATTCTTCGAGCGCCTTCTTGCGGTCGCCGAGGAAGTCTTCGGGCATGGTGAAATGGATCCTTGCTGAGAAGTGAAAACTTGGGTTCCGGGGACGGGCTCGATGATTCCCGAAGCGGAAGCGAAAGGGAAGCGGAAGCAGCTTTTTGACGTCGCTCGGCTTCGCCTCGCTGTGCGCCGTCGCCCGTGGCGACGGCTTACACGTGGATCTGGTCCGCGAGATACCGCTCCTTGCCGATCTCGTCGACGAGGTGGAGCTGGGCCTCGAGCCAGTCGGCGCCGGCTTCCTCGCCCTTGAGGACGTTCTCGAGGAGTTCGCGGGTGCCGTTGTCGCCCTTCTCGCGGCAGAGGGCGATGCCCTTGTTCAAGCGCTCGATGGCCTCGGTCTCGACGGCGAGGTCGAGCTTGTGCTGCTCGATGGCGTCCTCGCCGACGCGCACGGGCGAGAGGCGCTGCATGTTGGGCGTGCCGTCGAGATAGAGGATGCGCTCGATGATCGCGTCCGCATCCTTCATCTCGCCGATCGACTCCTCGTACTTCTTCTTCGAGAGCTTCTCGTAGCCCCAGTTCTCGCACATCTTGTGGTGGATGAAGTACTGGTTGATCGCGGTGAGCTCCGCGGTGAGCACGTCGTTGAGCACTTCGATCACTTCAGGGTCGCCGCGCATCGCATCTCCTCCGTCGGCAGGGGTTCGCCGAGAGCGCACAGGCTATCGGCACAGCACGGCTTCACCACCCTGACGAAAACGATTTTCGAAGTCGATTTTCTAAGTCGTGGTCGGCTCGAAGGAGCGCAGCGTGCGATCAGCTCGCGGCGACGACGGGGAACGCTTCCGCGCTGGGGGCCGTCTCGGTCTCGTTCGCGAGCAACTCGCGGACGACCGGGATGCAACCACCGCACTTGCGTCCGGCCTGGCAGGCGAGAGCGATTTCGCGGGGCGTGCGTGCGCCGCGTTGGATGACTTCGCGGATCGAGCGGTCGTTCACGGCCTTGCAGTGGCAGACGATCATCCGGGGCTCCGGCCTTTGCGAGAAAGGTCAGGGTACGCCAGCTGAAAATGAAGTTCAATATCGTTTTCATCCGGGCCGGGTGGGGGCGTCGTCGGGGCGATTCGTAAAACGCTATTTTAATCAGTCACTTGCGAGAAATGACCGCATCCGTCACGGCCTCGGGATAATCTGGCGCTCTGTCAGATTCTGGTGAGGTGAGCGGAGCCCGGGGTTCCACCAACCAGTCCGAGGACGTCTTGGAACGGTCTGGCGTCTGGTTTCTGGCGTCCGGCGGCTGGCTGTCGGGAGCTGGCGGGCGGGAGAAAGGTGGAGGGGGTGGCGGACGCGGACCGGGACGAGGTCGGGGCGGTGTCGGATGCCGCGGTGGACGCCGATGCGGACTTCCTCGCCGAGATCGAGGCGGCGTGCGACGCCGCCGAGTCCGACCCCAGCCTGCTGGCGCGGCCGCTGCGCGTGGTCGTCGCGTCGAACGCGCTCCGCGAGCACCTCGCGGCGACGCTCGTCGCGCGTGCGGGACGGGCGCGGCTCGGCGTCCAGGTCCAGACCCTCGACCTGCTCGCCCGCGAGATCGTGTCGCGCGCCGGGCATGCGCTCGCCCCCGATACGCTCACGCCGATCGCCGTACGTGCCTTCGCGCAGGGCGAAGACGCCCTGCGCGCCGACCTCGATCTCCTCGACGACGGCTACGCGAGCGTCGTCGCCAGCGTCGACGACCTCCTCGACGCCGGCTTCACCGCCGACCTCGCCGACGTGCTCGCCGAGGCCCTCGCCGAGAACTTCGGCGGACGGCTGCGCGCACGCGTCGCCGCCCTGCTGCGCGTCGCGGCGGAAACCCACGACGCGCTCACCGATCACCGCATCGGTCATCGCTCGGCGCTCCTCACGGCGGCGAGCGCGCGCGTGCGCGCGGCCGGTCTGCTGCCGGACGAGATCCTTCCCGCGCGCGGTCTCCTTCTCGTCGGCATCCACGACGCCACCGGCGTGCAGCTCGACCTGCTCGAGAGCCTCGCCGCGGTGCTCGGCGCCGATGTGTGGCTCGAGGACGCCGCGGCCGACGCCGCATTCGGCGAGCGGCTGCGCGAACGCATGACCGCGACGGGCCGCGCGCGACGCATCGCCACGGCGCGCGCTCCCGAGATCGTCGCGACGCGCCACGTCGACCCGGAGGACGAAGCGCGCGCCGCCGCCGCCTGGGCGCGTGCGCGTCTCGATGAAGATGGCGCGCGCCCCGAGCGCATCGCGATCGTCGCCCGCGATCTCACCCGCTTTCGCCTCGCGCTGCGCCGCCAGCTGCGCCGCCACGGCGTTCCGTACTCGGGAGTCGGCGAGCGCGGCGCGGCGGGGCCGGCGGCACGTCGCCTCGCGGCGCTCCTCGATCTCCTCGAGCGGGGCAGGGCGCTCCCCGCCGAGCGCTGGCTCGACGCCCTGGCGTCCGGCATCGCCACGCCGGATCTGCGCGACGCGCTTCACGTCCACGGCATCGCCACGCTCGAAGACCTCGCCGACTTTGCGCCCGCGTCCGACGGCGGCGAAGGCGAGGCGGCCGCGAAGGACACGCGCCTTCCCGCGCGTCTCGGATTGCACCTCGGCAAAGACGGCGTCCCGCGCGCGATCCGTCGCAAGGTCACCCCGGCGCAGCTCGCCGCGCTCGCGGCGCGTGCGAGACGCACCTGCCAGCGGCTCGCGAATCCGCCGCCCGCTCTGCCTGCCTTCTTCGAGCGTCTCCAGGATCTGGTCCGCGCGCTCGGCTGGCGGCGCGACACGCCGGGGTATCGCGACCTCTTCGAGCTCTTTCCCGACCCGGAGCGTCTCGCGTGGCCGCCCGTGCCCGAGCACGACTGGCCGCGCCTGCTGCGCCGCGCCCTCGTCGGCGCGGGCTACGGCGAGATCGGCGGAAGCGGCGGCGGCGTGCAGGTGCTCTCCGTGATGGAGGCGCGCGGCTGCCGCTTCGATGCGCTGCGCGTCATCGGTCTCAACCGCGGCGTCTTCCCGCGTCGGCTGGGCGAAGATCCGCTCCTGCCCGACGCGGTGCGCCGCGTCCTGCGCGACGTGCTGCCCGACCTCCCGATCAAGCTGGAGGCGCATGAGGAGGAGCGATTCCTCTTCGCGCAGCTCTTGCGCGCCGCGCCCCGCGTCTGGCTCTCGTGCGCGCGCACCGACAACGACGGTCGCGCGACGCCGGTGTCCCCGCTGCTCGAACGCGCCGACGTCGAGCTTCGCGAAGCCCCCGTCGTCGCGACTTCGCCGCGCGACGCCTGGCTCGAAGCCGCGCTGCACGGCGGTCGCGCCGCGTTCGCCCAGGCCCTGCCCAAGGCGATCGCCGCGGGGCGGCGCGCCGCCGGGCTCCCGGAGGTCGAGCCCGGCGACCTCGCCCGCACCCGGCTCGCACTCCTCGACGAGCTCGACGGGCGCGGGGCGCGCCGCGCGAGCCTCGGTCCCTATCTCGGCGTCGTCGGGGGGATGCGTGGCCCCGCCGATCTCCGGCGCGCCGCGCCGTCCGTGTCGCACCTGGAGAACGAAGCGCGTTGCCCCTGGAAGTATTTCCTCGAGCGGTTGCTGGGCCTCGAACCGCAGCCCGACGTGTGGCGCGCGTTGCCCGGCGGGAAGGACAGACGCCTGGTGGGCAACGCCGTGCACGGCGCGCTCCAGATCCTCTGCGATCCCCGGCGTGACGACTTCGGCTGGCCGGGGTCGGCGCCGCAGTCACTGCTGGTCGAAGCCGCGCGCGAGGAGGTGCGCAAGAGCGGCGTCGCCTTGCCCGGCTACGCGAGCGCGCTCGCCGCCATCGCGCGGCCCTACGTCGAAGTGGCTCAGCAGCTCGACCGCGACGCACAGCCGACCCTGATCGAGGTCGAGAAGGACGTGACGGTGTCGCTGGCCACGCCCGGAGGTCCGCGGGAGTTGCGGTTCCGCGTCGACCGCACCGAGGAGATCGGCGGCGACGTGTTCTACACCGATTGGAAGACGGGAAACCTCGAGGTCGACGCAAAGAAGGAAGACTCGCGCGATCGCCAGTACGTCAAACAGGTCGCCGCGGGGAAGCTCTTGCAGGGTCATACCTATGCGCTCGACGGCGTCCGCGCGCGTTATGTCTACCTCGCTCCGAAGCACGACGAAGCCTTGCGTGTGCTGGAGGCCGACGCCGGCGGTGCGCAGCAGGCCGCCTTCGAAGCGAGCGTCGCGACCCTGCTCGCGGCACGCGATGCCGGCGCGTTCCCCCCGCGTCTGCGGAAGCGGGACGAGGACCAGGAGCCGGGCACGTGCAGCCGCTACTGCGACATCCGGCAGGCGTGCCTGCGCGGCGACAGCGGCGTGCGGCGTCGGCTCGGCGCGTGGCTGGACGCGACGAGTGACGTGGACGACGCATCGTCCGTCGAGAAGGCGGCGCGTGCCGTCTGGCAGGTGTCGGAATGAACGCGTTCGACTGGGACGAGGCCCGCCAGGCGGATGCGAACAGTCGCGCCCTCGCGCAGCGCGAGTTCGCGCGCCCGATCGCGATCGAGGCCGGTGCCGGCACGGGGAAGACGGCGACGCTCGTCGCACGCGTGCTGGCGTGGTGCCTCGGGCCGGGCTGGGACCGCGCGCGCGCGGAGGCGCCGGACGCGACGGACGTGCGCGTCGCCGAGCGCGTGTTGCGCGGGGTCGTGGCGATCACGTTCACCGAAGCCGCCGCGGCAGAGATGGAGTCGCGTATCGAGGAAGCGCTCGCCGATCTCGCGAAGGGCAAGCGGCCGGTGAGCTTCGACGCCGACGCGCCACGAGATCGCGTCCAGGCGTTGCGCGCCGGGTTCGATCAGCTCTTCGTCCAGACGATCCACGCCTGGTGTCGACGGTTGCTGGCGACCCATCCCGTCGAGGCCGGTCTGCATCCGCTCTTCGAAGTCGATGCCGACGGCACGGCGTGCGCGTCGGCGGTGCGCGAAGCCGTGCGGGTGGGCCTCGGGCGGGCGTACGCGAAGCGCGACGACGCCGCGCTCGCGTTGATGGCGAACGAACGCGGCCCGCAGGAGATCGAAGCCACGCTCGTCGCAATGATCTCGGGCGGTGCGGATGCGAACGAGCTCGGGGCCGATCCGCTCGCGCCCGAGCGCGTCGACGCGCTGCGCGAGCGGCTGGTTCGCGCGCACGACGCCCTGGCTGAGTCCATAGGCGACACCGTCGCCGCGATGCCGAAGAGCGCGAAGGGCGCGATCGCGATCGGATCGTCGCTCGGCGTGAGCCTCGTGGCGGTGCGCGAGGCGTGCGAGGGGGCGGAAGAACTCGCCGAGTGGGTCGCGCGCATCGGGCGCGCCTGGAATTCGACCGCGCTCGGCAAATTGAAGAAATGGGCGAAGGGGGCGGAGGGCGAATTCACGAAGGGGGAGGCCGATGCCCTCGGCGACCGGCAGGCGGCCGTCCACGCCGCCGCCAGCGTCCTGTCCCCGCTCCTCGCACACCTCGAGAAGCTCGACATCGCGCAGCTCGCCGCCATGGCGCGCGTGATCGCGCCGCTGTGCGAGGACGCGCAAGGCCGCATGCAGCGCCGCGGCGCGGTGTCCTTCGAGATGCTGCTCACCCGCGCCGACGCGCTCCTGCGCGAGCACCCGGACGTGGCGGGGCGACTGCGCCGCGACATCGACCAGCTGCTCGTCGACGAATTCCAGGACACCGATCCGCGCCAGTGCGGGATCGTTGCCGCACTCGCGTTCGAAGGACCGGCGAGCGAGCGACCCGGCCTCTTCGTCGTCGGCGATCCGAAGCAGTCGATCTACGGCTGGCGCCACGCCGATCTCGCCGCCTACGAAGGACTGCTCGCGCGGCTCGAAGAAGCGCAAGGGCAGGTCGGGCCGCTTTGCGTGAACCACCGCTCGGTGCCGACGGTGCTCGAAGAGGTCGACCGGGTGATCGGTCGGGTCATGGTGCGGGAAGAGGGACTCCAGCCCGCGTTCGAGAAGCTGGTGCCGAGCGAGAAGCTCGCGACCGAGACGGGCTTCTCCGCAGGCGATCGCGCCGTCATCGAGCACTGGGTCTCCAACGAGTGCGAGGACGGCC
>JAHEJV010000125.1:9779-11943 GCA_024638705.1 Deltaproteobacteria bacterium
CACGCACGCTCGCGTCGGCGACGCTCGAGGCGAACGCGCTCGCCGCCGACCTGCGGGCGCTGCACGACGAACACGGCGTGGCGTGGAGGGACATCGGCGTGCTCTTCCGCAGCCGCGGCGAGTGGGATCTCTATCTGCGCGCGCTGCGCGAGGCCGACGTGCCCTACGCCGTCGAGGGCGATCGCACCTACTACCGGCGCCGCGAGATCCTCGATGCGGCGGCGCTCACTGCCAGCATCCTCGACCCCAACGATGCGATCGCGCTGGTCGCGCTGCTGCGCTCTTCGGTTGCGGGTGTGCCGGACGCCGCGTGGATTCCGCTCTGGGAGGGTCGCTTCCCGCAGCTGACGGCGCGTCTCGGCGGCAGTCACGCGCCGCTCGACGAGTTGGCCTCGCTCCTCGCCGACGTGGCGAAGTCGCTGGCCAGTCAGCCCGACCTGGAGCCGATCCCCGGTTGGGAGCGCACGGCGTTCGCCTGCCTCGAGAGTCTCGACGCGCTGCGCGTCTCGTTTCTGCGCGACCCGGCGGACCTCTTCGTCGAGCGCGTGCGCCATGCCCTCGGTTTCGAGTGGAGCGAGGCGGCGCGCTTCCAGGGCGCCTGGCGCGCCGCCAACCTCGAACGCTTCTTCGACGACCTCGCCGCATCGCTCGCCGAAGCGAAGCCGACGGCCGAAGTGCTGCGCGAGATCCGCAGCGCGGTGGCCGAGGAGGAGACGCCGAGCGTCGAGCCGAAGGCGCCGGCCACCGAGGACGCGGTGACCGTGGTGACCCTGCACGGCGCCAAGGGGCTCGCCTGGGATCACGTGTACCTGATGCAGCTTCACAAGGGCACCGCCCGAGCCGAACCGGTCGACGCCGTCGGACGCGCGGAGGGCGCGCTCGAAGGGGTGTGGAGCGGGCTGCGCACGCTCGGCTACGACGTCGTCGAGGCGCGCTCGCGCGCGGTCGCCCTCGCCGAGCAGGTGCGCACCCTCTACGTCGGGATGACGCGGGCGAAGCGTCGACTCGTGCTGGCCGGGATGCCGGCCGGTCTCGCGCCCGCGAACGAGGACACCCACACGGCCCTGCTCGCCGCGCGTCGGCCCGCGCCGCCGTCGTGGGACGACCTGGCGCAGAGGGCCGCGGCGAACGGCGGACGCGCCGAGGTCGCGGACGCGTGCTGGGTGTTTCCCGCACTCGCGGGCGCCGCCAGCGAGGCCATCGCGTCGCAGGCGGAGTCCGACGCGGCGTGGTCGCCGCCCGTGGTTGCGCCGGTCGATCCGGCCTTCGCTGCGCGGATGGCGACACCGCGCGGTGTCTCCGTCTCGAAGCTGGCGAAGGCTGGCGCGGACGCGGAGGAGACGGTCATCACGCCGCCGCGCGAAGGTTCGGGCGAGGAGTGGGGACGCCTGGTCGGCACGGCGATCCACGCGGCGCTCGAGCGGCTCGACCTGCACGCGCCGATCGCGCCGCAGTGGAACCTGGCGCGCGATCGGATCGTGGCGGCGCTCGCGGCCGACGCCCCGGTCGCACAGAAGGAAGACGCCGTCGCGGACGCCTCCGATTGCTGGAGCGGTCTGCGCGATTCCCCGATCGTCGAGCGGCTGTTCGCGCTCGCCGATCGGGTCGTCGCCCGTGAACTCCCGATCCTGCTCTCGCCCGACACAATCGCGCCGAACGCCTGGGCGCCGCCCGCGACGGGCTACGTGAGCGGCGCCATCGATCTCGTCTACCGCGATCCGGACGGCCGTCTCGTGGTCGTCGACTACAAGACCGATCGCGAGCGCCACGCCGCCGACAGCCCCGCGCGCGCCCGCTACCTCCGCCAGGGCGAGCTCTACTGTCGCGCGCTCGCCGAGGCGCTCCCGTCCCCGCAGCCGCCGCGCTTCGAGATCTGGTGGCTCCGCCACGGCGTCATCGACCCCGCCAACCCCACCGCCCCCGCTGCCCCGCCGCCCGCCGAACAACTGAGCCTCACGCTCTGACCCGGCGCGTGCCTCCAGCCGCGCGCCGCGCGCGGCCAGCCGCGGCGTCCTACGAGGTCGGATCCGGGACAGGGACGTCCCCGATGTTCAGCGCGCCATGTGCGCGGAAGAACCGGAAATGCCCGCCGGCCAGGTAGGGGACGTCCCTGTCCCGGATCCGACCCCCGGCAACCGCCCCCGCACGAGACCCGTGCAACCTG
>JAHEJV010000126.1 GCA_024638705.1 Deltaproteobacteria bacterium
ATCGCCACCGCGGCGCCGCCGGCAACGAACCAGGTCTCGAGGTTCGGGGCCGGCGGGTCGTCGAAGGAGCCTCCGCGCCAGAAGAGGTCGCCGTGTCCCGAGGTTCCCAGAACGCCGCATCCTGGGTCGCGATGACCCACGACATGACGCCGGAAGCGCTCTGGCAGGCGTCCACGCTGGCACGCCGAGTGCTTTGGAAAGGGGGACCATGGACTTGCAGCGAGAGTTCCTCGTCGTCGTCGACGACGCCAATTCAAGGAGGGTGGAATGGTTCGATCGCAGCGCTTCATCCGGCCGTTCGACTCGCTCGGCCTCGAGGACGTCGGACTCGTAGGAGGAAAGAACGCGTCGTTAGGCGAGCTCTACCGCGAGCTCACTCCGAAAGGCGTGCGCGTCCCGAACGGCTTCGCGATCACGGCGGAAGGCTACCGTCACGTCCTGGAAAGCGCGGGGGCCGGGGAGCCGCTGCGAAAGGCGCTCTCGGGGCTGGATCCGAGCGACATCGACGATCTGGCCGCGCGGGCCGGGCGCGCGCGGGAGATCGTCTACGACGCCGGGCTTCCCGAGGACCTCCGGCGCGAAATCCTCCAGGCCTACGCCGATCTCGAGACCGAGTACGGTCCCTCGACGGCCGTGGCGGTGCGCAGCTCGGCGACGGCCGAGGATCTCCCGTCTGCGAGCTTCGCCGGCCAGCACGAGAGCTATCTCAACATCGTCGGGGGCGACGAGCTGCTCGAAGCGTGCAGGAAATGCTTCGCCAGCCTCTTCACCGACCGCGCGATCCACTATCGCATCGACCAGGGGTTCGATCACTTCTCGATCGGTCTCTCCGTGGGCGTGATGAAGATGGTGCGCTCGGACCTCGCGGCGAGCGGCGTGATCTTCACGGTGGACACGGAGACGGGCTTTCGCGACGTCGTGCTGGTGACCGGCGCGTGGGGGCTGGGCGAGAACGTCGTGCAGGGCACGGTCGGCCCGGACGAATTCACGGTGTTCAAGCCCGCGCTCGCGGCCGGTCACCGCGCGGTGCTGCGTCGCAGGCTCGGCACGAAGGAGCTTCGCAGGGTGTACGCCGAGCGCGGACACGGGGAATCGACGCGCGACCTCCCGACTCCGGTCGAAGACCGCGATCGCTTCTGTCTCGAGGACGCCGAGGTGTTGACCCTCGCCGACCAGGCGATCGCCATCGAGCGTCACTACAGCGAGCGTGCCGGCGCGCCCCGGCCGATGGATCTCGAGTGGGCCAAGGACGGCCACGACGGGGAGCTCTACATCCTGCAGGCGCGCCCCGAGACGGTCGTGTCGCAGAAGTCGGCCACCGTGATCGAAGAGTACGCGCTGACCGGCACGGGACCGCTGCTCGTGGAGGGCCGGGCGGTCGGCATGCAGGTGGCTTCGGGACCCGTGCGGATCGTGACCGACACCGAGCGCCTGGGCGAGTTCCAGCCGGGCGAGATCCTCGTCGCCGACACCACTTCGCCCGACTGGGAGCCCGTGCTCGAGTCGGCGGCCGGGATCGTGACGAACCGGGGCGGCAGGACGTGTCACGCCGCGATCGTCGCGCGCGAGCTGGGGATCCCGGCGGTGGTCGGCGCTTCGGGTGCCACCGAGAAGATCGAGAGCGGCGCAGTGGTGACGGTCTCCTGCGCCGAGGGCGATACGGGCCGGGTCTACGAGGGCGAGGTTCCGTTCTCGGTGGAGCGGATCGAGCTGGGCGAGCTCCCGCGTCCGGCCACGAAGGTCATGGTGAACCTCGCAAACCCCGACCTCGCATTCCGGACGCGAATGCTGCCGAACGACGGGGTCGGTCTCGCGCGCATGGAGTTCATCATCAACCAGGCGATCGGCATCCACCCGATGGCGCTGGTTCATCCCGAGCGCGTCGACGACGCCGAGGAGCGGGCGGAAATCGCCCGGCGCACGCGACATCACGCGCACGGAGCCGATTTCTTCGTCGAGCGTCTCTCCGAGGGCATCGGGACGATCGCTGCGGCTTTCCATCCGAAGCCCGTGATCGTGCGGCTCTCGGACTTCAAGACCAACGAGTACGCATCCCTCCTGGGCGGGCGTGGGTTCGAGCCGCACGAGGAGAACCCGATGCTCGGGTTCCGAGGGGCCTCTCGCTATGCCCACCCCGACTACGCCGACGGTTTCGCGCTCGAGTGCGCCGCCCTGCTGCGCGTGCGGGAGGAGATGGGCCTCGAGAACGTGAAGCTCATGATCCCGTTCTGTCGCCGCGTCGACGAAGCGGAGCGCGTCCTGAACGCTCTCGCGAAGAACGGTCTCGCCCGAGGCGAGCACGGGCTCGAGATCTACGTCATGTGCGAGATCCCGAACAACGTGATCGCGATCGACGCATTCGCCGAGCATTTCGACGGCTTCTCGATCGGGTCGAACGACCTGACCCAGCTGACGCTCGGCGTGGATCGCGACTCGGAGCGGGTCGCCTTCGAGTTCGACGAACGGGATCCCGGGGTGAAGGAGATGATCCGGCTCGCGATCGAGGGCTGCCGCCGCAACGGTCGCCACTCCGGGATCTGCGGCCAGGCGCCTTCGGACTATCCCGAGTACGCCGCGTTCCTCGTCGAGCACGGTATCGACTCGATCAGCCTCAACCCCGACTCGGTGCTCGCCACGACGCGCCAGATCCTCGAAGTCGAAGCGCGCCTGGGCCGCGATCGCCTGCGATGAGCGGCGAGGCGATCGCGATTGCGCTGCTCACGCTGGGCGCGATCTTCGTCGCTGGGCTGGCGGCGGATGTGGCCGCTCGACGGACGCGGCTGCCGCGCGTCACGCTGTTGCTCGTGCTCGGGGTCGCGGTGGGGCCGATCGGGCTCGACCTCTTTCCCGACTCGCAGCGCGATTGGTTTCCCTTCGTGGCCGATCTCGCGCTGTTGATGGTCGCCTTCCTGCTCGGCGGCGAGTTGACGGCGGGGATGCTCCGCCGCCACGGACGCGAGGTGCTCGGCGTCTCCCTGCTCGTCGTCGCGACGACCGCGGTATCCGTTGCGTTCGGGCTCATCGCGGCGGGCTTCCCCCAGGCGGCCGCACTGCTGCTCGGCGCGATCGCCACCTCGACCGATCCGGTCGCGGTGAGCGACGTCATTCGCGAAGTACGCGCGAAGGGGCCCTTCGCCCGGACCCTGCTCGGCGTGGTCGCGGTAGACGACGCCTGGGGCATCGTCGTGATGAGCGTCGCACTCGCTGCCGTTCTCGGCGTACACGATGGAGCGGCGGCCTGGGCTTCGCTTGGACATGGCGCCGTCGAGCTCACCGGCGCGCTGTTGCTCGGAGCGGCGCTCGGGGTGCCGATGGCGCTGCTCAGTGGTCGCGTTCGCGACGGCGAGCCGACCCTGGCAGAAGCGCTCGGCGGCGTGCTCTTGTGCGGCGGCTTCGCGCTCTGGCTCGGCGTGTCGTTCCTTCTGGCCGCGATGGCGATGGGCGTCGTCGTCGCGAACCTGGCGCGCCACCACCGTCGAACGTTCCGCGCCATCGAGGGCATCGAGTGGCCGTTCATGATCCTGTTCTTCGTGCTCTCGGGAGCGGCGTTGCGACGCACCGACCTGGAGCAGGCAGGCGCGGTGACGCTCGCCTATATCGCGCTGCGGGTGTTCGGCCGAATCGCGGGCGGCCTGCTGAGCGCCCGCATTCTGGGTGCGCGAGACGCAGCTCCGATCGGGCTGGCGATGCTCCCGCAGGCGGGCATCGCCATCGGAATGGCCCTGGTGGCGTCCCAGCGGGTTCCGCACGTGGGTGACTTGATCCTGTCGGCGACGGTGGCGGCAACGATCATCTTCGAGATCGCGGGCCCATTGGTGACGCGGGCGGTCCTGCTGCGCACCGACCGCGAGGAGCGGCTCGATACCGAAACGGGTTAGGCGACGCCTCCGCAGGGTCGGTGGGAGGGTGGACGCGATCTTCGGCGAGGGTCGCCTCCAGCAGCGCGCCGATGCTCATGACGGCGATCTTCGGCTGCGCCGCCACAGGGCGAGCTGGCCCACGGCGAGGGGGATGACGCTCATCGCCAGCGCCAGGATCCAGCCGTCGCGGCCCGGATCGGCGATCGAGAGGATCGTCGCCAGGGGCGACCAGTAGACGGCGGCGCCGATGAGGGCGAGGCAGAGCCCGAGCGCCGCCCAGATCCACGGATTCTGGGTGATCTCGTTGCGCCACCAACCCGAGCGACGTTCGCGCATGCTGAACACGTGCCAGAGCTGGGCCAGCGCCAGCGTCAGGAAGGAGATGGTGGTGGCCTCGGCGGCGGACTTTCCGATCGCGTGCGCGAGAATCAGAGCGCCTAACACGCTCAGCGCGATCGAGCCTCCGAGGCCGAAGATGCGCATCCAATGGCGGCGTGCGACCAGCGGCTCGTCGCTGTCGCGCGGAGGATCGAGCATCAGGGCGGGCGATCCCGCACCGACGCCGAGGGCCAGAGCGGGGAAGACGTCGGTGACGAGATTGAGGAAGAGGATCTGCAGCGGCAAGAGAGGCAGGGGCCCTTGTGCGAGCGAAGCGACGGAGACGGCCAGGATCTCGCTCACGTTGCACGAGAGGAGATAGACCACGAACTTGCGGATATTGGCGAAGATGGCGCGACCCTGGGCCACCGCCGCGACGATCGTTCCGAGCTCGTCGTCCATCAGCACCATCGCAGCCGCCTCGCGCGCGACCTGTGTGCCGCGTTGGCCCATGGCGACGCCGATGTCTGCCTTCTTGAGTGCCGGCGCGTCGTTGACGCCGTCCCCGGTCATCGCGACGACCGCGCCGTTCTGCTGGAGCATCGAAATCAGCTCGAGCTTCTGTCGCGGCGTGGCGCGCGCGATCACCGGCGCCTCGAGGAGTCGTTTGCGGGCAGGATCGTCGAGGTCGGCGAAGCTCGGGTGGGAGCGCGCATCGAGGAAGTCGACGACGTCACCCTCGACGGGCTCGATCAGGCCCGTGGCGGCGGCGATGTTCCAGGCCGTCCCGCCATGGTCGCCCGTCACCATCACGACGCGGATCCCGGCATCCTGGCAGGCGTCGATGGCCTGGCGAACGCCGCGACGCGGCGGGTCGAGCAGACCGATGAGTCCGACGAGCGCGAGCTGGTCGAAATCGAAGGCCTCGCTCTCTCGCAGGCTTCGCGTGGCGAGGGCGAGGACGCGTTGTCCCCGCGATGCCATCTCCCCTGCGCGCTCGAGCCACTCTTCACGGGCGGGCGCGTCGAGCACCCGGTCCTCGCCGCCCGGTCCGACCGAGCGGCTGCAGATCGGGAGCACGGTTTCGGGCGCGCCCTTCACCGCGGCCATCACTTGCTCCTGGCTCACGCGGTGCAGGGTGGCCATGCGTTTCGTCTCCGAATCGAAGGCGAACTCGCGCAGCTCGGGACACTCGTCGAGCAGGGACGCCCGGTCGAAGCCGGCCGCGTGCGCGGCGAGCAGCAATGCGACCTCGGTGGGGTCGCCGAGGCCCGGGGCCCCGTTCGAACCTTGCCCGGCGATCTCTGCGTTGTTGCAGAGCGCCGCGACGCGCAACGCGAGGGCGAGCACGGGTTGCCGTTCCGGTTCGACCTTCGCGCCGTCGCGGACGAATTCTCCGGTGTCGTCGTTTCCGGGCTCGAACGTCACGGTGGTCTGGTCTGCCAACGCGATCTCGGCAACGGCCATCCGGTTCTCGGTGAGCGTTCCGGTCTTGTCGACGAGGAGCACGCTCGTCGACCCCAGGGTCTCGACGGCAGACAGCTGTTCGACGAGGGCATTGCGCCGGGCCATCCGCCACATGCCGCGCGCGAGCGCGAGGGTCGCGACGATCGGAAGACCCTCGGGCACCGCGGCGACCGCGAGTGCGAGTGCGATCTCGATCGAGAGGTAGAGCTCGCGGCCGGCCCAGAGGCTCGAGGCCGCGACCAGCGCCGCGATCGCGAGGGTGAGCACCACGAGGCGTCGGCCCAGGCGCTCGAGCCGCAGCTCGAGAGGAGTGGCCTCTCCTTCGGCCTCCGCGACCAGCCGCGAGATCCGTCCGAGCTCGCTGGCCATGCCGGTCGCCACGACGACGCCCTCGCCGCTGCCGCGCGTGACGGCCGTCCCCTTGTAGAGCATCGCGCGACGGTCGGGCAGGGCGGTCTCGAGCAGATCCGCCTCGACGCTCTTCTCGACCGGGAGCGATTCGCCGGTGAGCGCTGACTCGTCGACCTGGAGGCGCGACGCTTCGACGACCCGCAGGTCGGCAGTGAGCACGTCACCGGCTTCGAAGAGGACGATGTCTCCCGGTACGAGCTCCTCGGCGGGGATCACACGGGTGCTGGCGAGGCGCCGTACGCGTGCGTGAACACGACCCAGCTCGCGCAAGGCTTCCATCGAGCGCACTGCGCGGCGCTCGGTGCCGAAGCCGATCGCGGTGTTCACGATCAAAACCGCGATGATGGCCGCGCCCTCGAGACGCTCTTCGAACGCGAAGGCGACGCCGGCGGCCGCGGCGAGCAAGGCAACCACGGGGCTCGCGACCTGGTCCCAGAAGATCTGCGCCGCACCGCGCGGCTTCGTCTCGCGCAGGCGGTTGAGCCCGTGGTGGTGTCGTCGCCGGCTGACTTCTTCCGGGTCGAGCCCGCGTTCGCGCTCGACGGCGAGGGCCCGGAGCACTTCCTCCTCGGGGCGCGACCAGCTCTCGGCGGGAGCGGTCGGAACGCGTGCCGTCTGAACCATCACGCGACACGATGCTGCAAAAAAGGGTCCGGGGGAATCCTGGTGGGATCGCGGCGCTCGGCGGTCCCTCTTCGCCCTTGGTTCAGTCGCGGCGCCAGTGCACCCGGACCAGGTTCTCGCGTTCGCTCGTCGTGGGCGGATCGTCGAGGGAGCCGCGGTGCGCGCTGTGCAGTGCGCGGCCGAAGGTGTGGGCGAGCTTCGCATCGGTCACCGTCACCGCGATGCCCTGGCCCTCGTCCCTGACGCCCATGATCCGCTTGAGAGGATGCTCCTTGCGCTCACGCGCCTCGAGATTCTGGAGGAGCTGCAGGAGCTCGTCGCGGTGGTCTCGGACGAACTGGCCCTCCAGATGGACGACGCCAGCCGGATAGTCGGTGGCGATGCGCTCGCACGCCGGACAGACATGCGAGTAGGCGTCGGCCGGCGCCGCCTGCCACGTCCAGCGCCCGTCACGGTAGCTGGCGCCGCAGTCCGGACAGGCCGCCCCCTCCGGGAGCTTTCCCTGCGACTCTTCGTAGATTCGACGAGGAGGCGGACGCTGGTGCCCCGCCGGCTTCGGGTCGGATTGCTTCTGTCGCATTCGCGTATCTGGCCTCCTGCAAGAGCTTTCTGCAAGCGCGATGCCCACGAGTCGGAGCGGGACGCGATTGCGCAGCCCCGATCCTCCCCGCGTGCTGAGGAGGATCGCTACAGCGTGGGGCAACCGGGGCTCCGCGAAACGGCTCGGCCACGTTTCGGCGACGCCGCGCGTGGCACGGGGTTTGCTCCTGACATCGGGGATGGGCGAAGCCACCGCGACTCGCGCGCGCCACGCAGAGGACGCCCGTCTTCCCGCGCGTTGGCTCGGGGCGAGCGTCCTGCGCCCACGGACGTACGAAGAGATCGACAGCGACCCCCACGCGCTGTCGCAGGCCGTGTTCGTCGTGCTGGCGGGAAGTGTCGGGCGGGGGATCGGGGTCTTTCCGGCCGAGGGATGGCTCGGTGTCCTGGGCGGCACCGCGCTCGGCGTGGTGATCTGGATCGTGGCGACCACCCTCGTGTGGGCCATCGGAGTGCATGCGTTGGGACACGCCTCCACGTTTCCCGCGCTCCTCCGCACCCTCGGCTTTGCCGCGGGGCCACTCGTGGCGCTCGCCGCGTGCGCGGCGTTGCCGGCGAGTGCCGCGCGCGTCGTCTCGGGGATCGTCCACGTGTGGGCCATGCTCGCCTTCGCGGTCGCGGTACGCACGGCACTGCGCGTGTCGACGCTGCGGGCGCTGTGGATCGGCGCTGCCGCGCTGGGCAGCGTGTTGTTGCTGTTGGTCTTCGCTGCGGCGGTCTTCTTCGACTCCATGTTGATCGATTGAGCGGGCCGCCCCGGCGGGAGGTTTACGGGATCGCGGCGACGTTGGCGCGGGACGTGCGATGATGGGACGTACGGAAATGGGACGTTCGAGATAGGACGTTCGAGATAGGACGTACAAGATAGGACGTACAATGGTGGAAACTATGACGGGACACATGAACGGAAGGCTCTTCATCACCACGATCGGAATCCTCACGCTCGCGCTCGGCTGCGAGATCGGACCGAGCTCGGGGCGCGGGCTGAGACTTCCCGACGGAGACGTCGCGATGGGGAAGGTCGCGTTCAGCGAGCTGGGTTGTGGGGGTTGCCACAGCGTCGTGGGCGAACCCGGCAAGAGCCCGGGCGAAGGCGCCGCTCCGAACGTCCGTCTCGGTGGCGAAGTCAGTCGCATCCACAGCTACGGCGAGCTCGTCACGTTCATCGTGAATCCCTCGCACCGGATCACGGGGCGCTATCCGCGCGACACCGTCGCCGAGGGTGACGTCTCGAAGATGGAGCTCGGAAACCTGAACGAGAAGATGACCGTCGCCCAGCTGATCGATGTCGTGGCGTACCTCCAGTCGAAGTACGAACGGCGACGGGAGCCGATGTACGTCCCGTGACGGCAGGATCGCGTGCCGGGGGATCGCATCGGGGTGCGCCTGCGGCGCAGGTGTCAGGTGACGGATGATCGAGGAGGGTGAAGCCGCGGGCGATCGGAATCGAGGCAGTACGAAGGGGCGGCGCGCCAGCGCACGGGAGCCGCGCGACCGGGCAGGGTTCGCCGTCACGCGTGCGGTTGCTGCATTGCCGGGCGAGCGCGCCGTCGAGATCGTGGAGCGCAAGGGGCTCGGGCATCCGGACTCGATCTGCGACGCGGTGGCCGAGGAGTTCTCGCTCGCGCTCGCCCGCTTCTATCTGGAGCAGACCGGCGCGATCCTGCATCACAATGTCGACAAGACGCTGCTCGCCGCGGGGGCGTCGCGACCGCGTTTCGGAGGCGGGGCGGTGCTCGAACCGATGCGGCTCTTCCTCGCCGGACGCGCCTCGCCGGCGCGCGACGGAACGAGCGCGCCCGTCACGGAGATCGCGGAGCAGGCGGCGCGTGGCTGGATCGAACGAAACCTCCGCGCGGTGGATTCGCGGAACCATGTCGTCGTGTCGAATCTCGTGCGACCCGGCTCGGTCGAGCTGGTCGATCTCTTCGATCGCCAGCGCGAGAGCCGCATCCCGCTCGCCAACGACACCTCTTGCGGCGTCGGTTATGCGCCCCTGAGCGAGACCGAGCGGATCGTTCTCGCCGTGGAGCGCCACTTGACCTCCGACGCGTCGCACGCCATCGCGCCGGCGCTGGGAGAGGACGTGAAGGTGATGGCCGTGCGCCAGGGGGAGGCGGTCCGGCTCACGATCGCCTGCGCAATGATCGATTCGGCGCTCCGCGACTCCGCCGACTACGCGAAAGCGAAGCGCCAGGCCCGGGAGCTCGCGTTGGAAGCCGCGGGACGGGTCTCCTCGCTCGACGTCTCGGCCGCGGTGAATGCCGCCGACGATCCCGACAGCGACCGGATCTATCTCACCGTGACCGGCACTTCGGCGGAGGCCGGAGACGATGGCCAGGCGGGACGCGGGAATCGTTCGAACGGCCTGATCGCGCCCGGCCGTCCGATGACGATGGAGTCCGTCGCGGGAAAGAACCCGGTCAATCACGTCGGAAAGCTCTACAACCTGGTCGCCGGGCTCGCCTCGCATCGCCTGGTGGAGGCGCTGCCGGACGTGTCGGCGGCCGAGTGCCGACTGGTGAGCCGGATCGGCGCCCCGATCGACGAGCCCGATCTCGTCGAGGTGCAGCTCTCGGGAGCCGACCCCGAGTCCGACCGCGAGCTCGCGCGGGCGGCGACGGCGATCGTCGACGAGGAGCTGGATCGACTGCCGCGTCTGGCGGAGGAGCTGGTTTCGGGCGCGTTGGCCGTGGGCCGCTGGCCCTTGCGCGGCTGAGGCGCCGGTCTCGTCGCGGCATCCGGGTCGGGGGGCGTTGCGTCGCTCCGACGAGCAGCCGGTCGAGGTGCTCCCGGAGCGGACGGAGGCGGAACGGTTTCGCGTGGAAGCCCGCCGCGCCGGCGTCGGGTGCGCGCTTCGCCGTGTCGGACGCGGAAAACGCGCTCATCCGCACGACACCGGAGCCTACGATTCGAGCTCGACGATCTCGCGATACTCGGGTGCGTGCGCCGGGTAGCCGAGCCGGTCCTTCACCAGTCGGCGCAGCGTGTCGGAAGGCACGTCCTCGCCGTGGTTCACGAAGACGCGGCGGGGCGCCCGCTCGCAGGCGCCGACCCAGGCGAGCAGACCCTCCTGGTCGGCGTGGGCGGAGAAGATGTCGAGCTGGACGACCTCGGCTCCGATCGGGACCATCTGCCCGTGGATCTTCACCGATTCCGCGCCGCGCACGATCGCGTCGCCGCGCGTGCCCGGGGCCTGGAAGCCGGGGAAGAGCAGCGTGTTGCGGGGGTCGGGAGCGAGTGCGCGCAGGTGGTGGAGCACGCGACCGCCGGACGCCATGCCGCTGGCGGAGATGATCACGGCCGGATCCCGACTCTCCGCTAGCTCGCGCGATTCGTCGACGCTGCGCACGTAGCGCGCGACGTCGCAGACCGTGCCGGCCTGGGTTGCGTCGAGGCGGTGATACTCGGCGAGTCGCTCGAAGAGCTTCGTCACGTCGGTGGCCATCGGGCTGTTCACGAACACCGGCACGGTCGCGGCGAGGCCGCGGCGGAAGATCTCGTGAAAGCAGTAGAGGAGTGTCTGCGCGCGACCGACGGCAAAGGAGGGAATCAGGAGAACGCCGCCCCGCGCGACCGTGCGCTTGAGGATGGCGGCGAGGCTCGCGAACGGGTCGAGAGCGAGGTGTTGGCGGTCGCCGTAGGTCGATTCGACGACGATGAAGTCCGGGGCGCCGGGCGGCGCCGGAGGCGGCATCAGCAGGTCGTCGCGCCGCCCGAGGTCACCGGAGAAGAGCACGCTCGTGTCCCCATGCTCCACGGCGATCGACGCCGCGCCGAGGATGTGTCCGGCCGGCTGGAGGCGGAAGCGGAGGGCACCGACGTCGTGCCAGGTGTCGAAGGAGACGGACGTGAGGTGGGCGAGCGCGGCCTCGGCATCTTCTCCGTCATAGAGCGGCAGGGCGGGGTGGTGTTTCGAGAAGCCCTTGCGGTTCGCATAGCGCGCATCCTCCTCCTGCAGGTGCGCCGCGTCCGGCAGCAGGATCTCGCAGAGCGCTTGCGTCGGAGGGGAACAGAAGACGCGACCCTGGAAACCGTCTCGGATGAGCGCGGGCAGATAGCCGCTGTGGTCGATGTGGGCGTGGGTGAGAAGCACGGCGTCGAGTGCCGCGGGATCGATCGGGAAGTCGGCCCAGTTGCGCAGGCGCAACCTCTTCACGCCCTGGTAGAGGCCGCAGTCGATCAAGACGTGGGTTTCCCCCGCCTTGACCAGCGTCTTCGAGCCGGTGACCGTTCCCGCCGCGCCGAGGAACTCGAGCCGCATCAGGCTTCCTCCCTTTCGCCGGCAGCGTCGAGGACGGAGCGGCCCCGATCAGCATACCAGGCGACGATCGCCTCCCAGGCTTCCTGTGCGCTCTCGGCGTAGCGGAAGAGCTCGAGATCGCGCGCCCCGATCATGCCTTCGGCGAGCAGATAGTCGAAGTCCACGGCGCGTCGCCAGAACGACTCGCCGATCAGGACGACGGGCAGCGCTTCGCGTTTGCCCGTCTGGATCAGGCACAAAGTTTCGAAGACCTCGTCCAGGGTCCCGTAGCCACCCGGCAGCGCGACGAGCGCGCGCGCGCGCAGCATGAAGTGGAGCTTGCGCAGCGCGAAATAGCGGAACTCGAAGCAGAGCCCGGGG
>JAHEJV010000450.1 GCA_024638705.1 Deltaproteobacteria bacterium
ACCTCAAGCGCGACTTCGAGGAGCAGATCGGTCAGTTCTGGAGCGAGAGCCTGGGACAGATCTACCCCGCGCTCCATCGCCTGCGTGACGAGAAGCTCGTGTCGGTGACGGTCGAGCGCCGCGACGGCCGCCCGGAGCGAAAGGTGTATCGAATCACGAAGCGCGGCGAAGCGGCGTTCCGCACCTGGCTTGCGGAGCCCGCGGCCCAGAGCAGTGTCCGCAACGAGCTTCTGCTCAAGGTGTTCTTCGGGCCGGAGATGTCGCCGGCACAGGTGATAAGACACCTCGAGCGCTTCGAAGCGAGCCAGCGCGAGCTGACGGCGCTCTACCGTCACTTCGAGGACCGCATCGAGGAGCTCCCTGGACCGCCCGAGCGCAAGCTCTACTGGCGACTGTGCCTGGCATCCGGCCGGCACGTCAACAAGGCGCGACTCACGTGGTGCCGCGAGGCCATGGTCACGGTCGGCGCCCTCAGCGCAAGCGGCGCGTCGCGCGCGAGAGCGAAGCGATGACCGAACGACCCTCTCCCACGCGCTCGCTGGCGCTGCTCGTCGCCAGCACCGTCTTCATGGCCTTCGGGCAGGGGCACTGGCCGAGCGGGATCATGCTGATCATCGGCGTGGCGCTCGCCGCTCGTTTCTTCCGGGTCACGCGCGGAGCGATCGCCGGCCCCTTGTTCGTCGTCGCGCACGTCGTGGTCTGGGAGTGGGCGTACGCGGGCATGGTGCCGCTGCCCGCGGCGGCGCGCCTCGGGATGGAGGCCGGAACGGGTCTCGTCCTGGCTGCGGTGCTCCTCGTCCATACGTGGGCCAGCCGGCGACTGACGTCTCCCGTCTCGACGCTCGTGCTCCCGCTCGGCTGGGTCGTGTACGACTTCGCCTCGGCTCGGCTGAGCCCGGGCGGCACGTGGGGCAGCGTCGCGTACACGTTCGCCGACGACCTCGTCCTCGCCCAGCTGGCTTCACTCGTCGGATGGACCGGCATCACTTTCATGGCCGTCTGGGTCGGGGCCGTGATCGAGTGGGCACGTGCCAATCGCGCAGCCGGCGCGCGGGCGCGCCGCGCGCTCACGGTCGTCGCCTTGGTCGTCGGGACTTGCCTCGCCTACGGCGCGGCGCGGTCCGGCGGCGCGCGGCACGGCGATCCGATCGCCGTGGCGTGTGTCGTTCCGCCGAACTCGTTCGACGACGAGACGCTCGACGACCTCTGGGCCTACACCCGTGGCGTCGAGCGCCCCCCCGCTTCCGTCGCGCGGGCCGTCGCGCGGATCAACGCGTCCTTCGACGAGCACTTCGCACTCGTCGATCGCGCCGCGGCCGATGGCGTCGAGCTCGTCGTCTGGCCCGAGGCGAACCCGGTGCTGACCGATGCCGAAGAGCCGGCGCTGCTCGATCGCGCGCGGGCGACCGCCGCGCGGCACGGCATTCATCTGGGCATGGGCATGTCCGTCTTCCGCCCGACTTCGGGCGAGCCCACCCTCAACCGGTTCGTGGTGGTCGATCCCGAGGGCCGAATCGTGATCGACTTCCTGAAGGCGACGCGCCCACCCGGCGCGGGCCACGTGAAGGGCGATGGAGTCCTGCCGAAGATCGAGACGACGCTCGGCCGGCTGTCGGCGGCCATCTGTTTCGACCTCGACTTCCCCCACCTCCTCGGCCAGGCCGGCGCGGCGGGAGTCGACGTCTTCCTGGCGCCCGCGAATGACTGGCGCGCCGTGCGCGACACCCACGCCCGCATGGCGCGGCTCCGCGCCGTCGAACAGGGCTTTGCGCTCGTCCGACCGACGAAGGACGGGACAACGCTCATCACGGACGCTACAGGGCGCACCGTCGCGGCGCTCGCGCTCGACGACAACCGGACGGGGCTCGTATTCGCGGATCTCGACCCGCAACGACGCGGAACACTCTACGCGGTCATCGGCGACGCGTTCGCCTGGGGCTGCATCATCGCCTTCATCTGCTTGTGCGCACTCGCCGCGCGTTCGAAGGAGACGTCATGAACACGCGATCTACCGTCACTGCGCTGGCACTCTGCACGCTGTGCCTCGTCGGCGCAGCAGGCTGCAACCAGATTGGTTACGGCTTTGACATCGACCCCGGGCAGACGCTCGCACTGGGCGGTGCCGACAGCGGCAGCTTCAGCGCGTCGACGCGGCTCGACGGCGCGGGGCAGGTCGAGGTCTCGCGCATGGATCCCGACGGCACGCGCGAGCACATTGGCCTGGCGACGATGACGGATCGCGTGCAGTGCCGTTGCCCCGCTGGAGTCGCCGTCGTGTTCGAGAACGTGGGTGTCGAACCGGCGCATGTCGATATCGACATCACGGGCCACGCGTCGCTTTCCCTTCCGTACGACCCTCGGCGCCGCGCGCACCAGCCTTGGCGGCCGTGACACGACCTCGTGAGCGCGCGGGGTGCGTCAGCAGGGCCCCGGCGTGATGGTGAGGCGCGGGTGAGAGCGTCGTCGGGGAGGTCGGGGTGTTCGGAGACGTCGAACGGCGCGCCGGCGATGCGCCAGATCCCCATCGACCACGCCGGGAAGCGGGCGGCGCTCAAGCGGGGAGGGGGGCGTCTGAAGCTGTCGCTGACGAGGAAGCCGCGGCTGACGACGGACCGCCGTCGGATGACGCGAACGACGCCGACCTGCTCGCGCTCGACGAGGCCCTCGACAACCTGGCGAAGCTCGACGCCCGAAAGTCGCGGGTCGTCGAGATGCGCTGATTCGGCGGCCTGAGCAATGACGACATCGTGCACGTGCTCGGGGTGTCTACGCCGACGGTCGAGCGCGACTGGCGCATGGCCCGCGCCTGGCGGTCGGAAGCGCTGCGCGAGGCGGGGTCGTGACGCCCGAGGAGTTCGGGCGCGTCGACGCGGTCTTCCACGAGGCCGCCGCCTGCCGATGGGCGAGCGATCGCGGTTCCTCGAGCGGGCGTGTGACGGCGATGCTGCCCTGCGCTCGAAGGTGGAGTCGCTGCTCGCGGAGGACGCGAGTCTCCACGACGCTCTGCGTCGAGACCACCCGTGTGAGCAACCCGCTCAGTGGAGTACCGCCCGCCTCGTTCTCGTCACGACGGACCCGCGCCCGGCGGACGACCCCGTCGGCGCGCGTCGATGAGCCGGCGGGCGAGCGCCTGCATGTCGGCGGTGTCGTCCGTCTCGTCGACGATCTCCAGGCCG
>JAHEJV010000127.1 GCA_024638705.1 Deltaproteobacteria bacterium
CTTCGCGCTCGAGGAGGTCCATCGGCGGATAGCCGGTGAGCACCATCTCGGGCGCGACGAGCAGGTCGGCGCGCTCCGCCGCCGCCTTCGCCGCCGCCTCCTCGACGAGGCGACGATTGCCTGCGAGGTCGCCGACGGTCGGGTTCAGCTGCGCGAGCGCGATCCGCATGCGCGAAGGTTCGGGGGGCGTCCGCCGGGCGTCAAGGCGAGGCCGGGCTCGGGCCCGGCCCCGGCGTCATTGCGGTGCCGGGGCCTTTGGGGCCGGCGCCGCCGGCGGCTCGACGGTGACCTTGTTGTCGACCTTCTGGACGCCGAGCGTCGACGCCGCGATCTCGCCCGCCTTCTTGCGCAGTGCGAGCTTCGGGACGTGGCCGTGCAGCGTGACGACGCGGTTCTCGACGCTCGCCGAGATGGCGAGTCCGTCGAGCTCGGGCTCGGCGAGCAGCGCGGTCTGCACGGCGCGGAAGAGGTAGGTGTCGTCGGCCACCTCGGCGAGGCGATCCTTCGCGGCTTCGAGCTCGTCTTCCGCTTCGCCGAGCTTCTCGACCGCGGCGGCGAGCTTCTCCTGCGCCTTCTCCAGCGCATCCTCCTCGCGCTCGACGGACGCCTGCGCCTGCTCGACGCCTCGCTCGGCTTCGGCCACGGCTTCGGTCGCCTCGTTGAGCAGCTCTTCCGGTTCGGGGTCGCCGCACGCCAGGGCGATGGCGGCCAGGGGGATCAGCGTCGCTTTGAGGATCGTTTTCACTGGGTGGCTCCCGGGGTGTCGTGAACGTGCACGTCGCGTTGGGGGAAGGGGATCGAGCAGCCCGCACTTTCGAGCTGCTCCTTGAGGTTGCGCGTCAGGTCGAAGCGCAGGTCCCAATAGTCGTCGGCCTTGCACCACGGCCGCACCACGAAGTTGACCGACGAATCGCCCAGCTCGGATACGGCGACCTGCGGCGCGGGGTCGGCGAGGACGCGGTCGTCGGCCTTCAGCACGGAAAGGATCGTGTCGCGCGCGACGCCGAGGTCGTCGTCGTAGCCGACGCCCACGACGAGGTCGTTGCGGCGCGTCTCGTAGGCGGAATAATTGGTGATCGTGTCGCCGTAGATGGCCGAATTGGGAACGATGATCTTCACGTTGTCGGGCGTGTTGAGGACGGTGGTGAAGATGCCCACCTCCAAGACCTTCCCTTTCGTGCCCGCCACCTCGATGACGTCGTCCTTCTTGAAGGGTCGGAACACCAGCAGCATCACGCCCGACGAGAAGTTCGACAGCGTGCCCTGGAGCGCGAGGCCGATCGCGAGGCCGGCGGCGCCGAGCACGGCGACGAGAGAGGTGGTCTCTATGCCGAAAAGGCCGAGCACCGCGATCACCACCACTGCGATCGCGGCGTAGTAGACGAGGCCGGAGAGGAACGGGATCAGCGTGGCTTCGGTCTTCGCGCGTTCGAGCCCGCGTGCGGTGCCCTTGCGCAGCATTCCGGCGACGATGCGTCCGACGATGAGGACGGCGATCGCGCCGACGACCTGGAGCCCCCAGGTGGAGAGCATCGCGACGGCGGTGTCGAGCGTCTGCTGGATCAGCTTTGGATCCATTCCCATTTCTTCGTTCATCTCGAGCGATCTCCCGTTCAGGCGAAGTAGGCGTAGTTGACGCGTGCTCGGCAGGGCACCGCGTCGCTGCCCTCGACTTCGAACCACACGTCGAAGCCGAGGCGGCACCCACCTTGGGGCAGGACGCGCGCTCGCGCTAGGCGCGATCCGAGGCGCACCCGCGAATTCGCCAGTGCGACGTCGGGAAACTCACAGCGATCGACCCCTGTGTTGATGGCGGTCGACCAGCCGAGCAGCACGATCAGCTGCGGCAGCAGGTCGGGGACGAGCGAGAGCAGCAGGTAGCCGTCGATGATCGTGCTCTTCCACGGCGTCTCGCGGGCGGCGCGGTCGGGATCGAGGTGGATCCACCGCGTATCGCCGGTCGCCTCGGCAAAGAGCGTGATGCGATCCTGGCTGATCTCCAGCCAGTCCGTCGTCCCGAACTCGATGCCCTGGTAGTAGGGGGTGGCTGCCATCGACGGCATGACCACGGGCAGCGCCATCGCTTCGTCCGCTCCTCGGTGCGGGCGAGAACCTATCGCCTCCACGGGCGATCACCAGCAGGGATGACCCACCCGGGCGCGCCGTACCTGCCTATAATGCGCATGCGCGCTCGTCCCGGCTCAAACGACCGCAGGAGGATGGATTCATGCTTTCGCGACCCCGCAACGCGGTGCTCTTCTCGCTCGCCCTCGCCCTGGTGGCGGGCTTCTTCCTCGTCGGCGCCTGGGCCTACCAGCTGCCGATCGGCCTCGATTCGCCGACGTTGATGCTGGCGGCGGGCGGCTCCCTGCTCGCGATCGCCGTCTTCGGCTTCTGGATCACGAAGCGCAGCGTGGCCGAGAACGTCGACCCGTCGCGGCGCGGCTTCCTGACCGGCGCCGGCAGCGGACTCGGCGTGGCGGTCGGTTCGATCGTGGTCGGCGGCGCGGCGGCGGCGTCGCGCACGCTCCTCGGCGTCGGCACCGGCACGACGGGCTGGAAGCCGGTGATGGACAAGATCATCGACCGAGACATGCCCTTCACCCACCCCGAGTGGAAGGACGCCTGGAGGGGCGCGCGCGTCGAGGGCTACCGCCGCTTCGGGCGCACCGAGTGGAACGTGTCCGACATCGTGCTCGGGACGGGCCGCATCGAGGGCGAGGCCGGCGAGACGATCGCGCGCCAGGCGATCGAGCGCGGCGTCAACTACTTCGACACCTCCCCTGACTACTCGGGCTCGGGCAGCGAGCAGGCGATGGGGAAGGCGATCAAGAGCGTGCCGCGCGAGGAGTTCTTCGTCGCGTCGAAGTTCTGCACGCCGAAGGGGCATCTCGTCGAGGGCTCGTCGGTCGCCGACTACATGGCGGCGGTGGACGGCAGCCTCCAGCGCCTCGGCACCGACTACCTCGACCTGTGTCACATCCACTCGGTCGACTCCGTCGGCCGGCTGATGGACCCGAACGTGCACGAGGCCTTCGATCGCTTGAAGGAAGCCGGCAAGGTGCGCTTCCTCGGCTTCTCGACCCACACGCCGAACCTCGTCGAGGTGGTGAACGCGGGTATCGATTCGGGCCGCTTCGACGTGATGATGGTCGCCTACCACCACGGCATCTGGGCGCCGATGAACGACCTCATCTCCCGCGCGCGCACCGAGCAGGACATGGGCGTCGTGGCGATGAAGACGCTCAAGGGCGCGAAGCACCGCGGCCTGCTCGACTTCCAGGCGCACTCGGACTCGTTCACCCAGGCAGCCCTCAAGTGGACGCTCGCCAACCAGGACGTCTCGTGCGCGGTGATCTCGTTCTTCGAGCTGCAGCACGTGGACGAGTATCTGGCGGCGTCGGGGAAGACGCTGACGGAGCAGGATCTCGCCGTCTTGAAGGAATACGACCGTCAGATCGCGGGTGAGTACTGCGGGCCGCACTGTGGGGCATGTCTGTCGTCATGTCCCGAGGGTCTCCCGATCCACGACGTGCTGCGGCACCGGATGTACTTCGAGGACTACGGGTGGGAGAAGGAAGGGATGGAGCGTTATGCGGCGCTCGAGAAGAACGCTTCCGCCTGTGCGTCGTGCAGCGCGCCTTGTCTCGGGAGCTGCCCCGTCGGGGTACAGATCCAGGAGAAGATGGCGGGCGCGCACGAGATGTTGACGCTCGCGTAGCGGTTCGTTCGAGGCGCGCCTTTTCCAGCGCCATTGCGTGGATCGGAGACCGCGCGGGGTGGCGGGCAGGGTTGGCGAAGATGACTGAGGCCGGAGTGCAGCGACGGCGCGTCTACGGCGTGGGTTCCTCGGGCAGGTAGCCGAGCGCGCGGAGCTGTTCTCTGCGTTCGTCCGCGAGATCGGGGGTCTGTCCCGGCGGTGGGGTCGGTCGCTCTGCCATCCACTTCCGCAGGGCGGCTTCCAGGGTGCGTCTCCTCGCTCAGCACCAGGGCCCCGATCGCGGCGCCCGTGGCGTAGCCGCGATCGCGCAGCCGTTCTGCGAGGGTGACCACGTTCTCCTCCAGCACATGGCCGTTCGACGGTCCGCACGAGGTCAGTTCGTGCGGTTGATCGCCGCCACGAACGCCTTGTGCAGCACTTCCGCGATGCGTTGCCGCGTGGCGCTCTTGTAGCGCTTGCGGAAGGCCTTGACCGGAATGATGCCCTTCGCCATCGAGCGGTGGCCGCCGCCGACCCCGATGCCCTCGACGACGGCGCGCACCACCTCGCCGGCCGCGCGCACGTAGCCGACGTTGCGCACGCTGAACACGAGGTCGCCGCCGACGATGCCCGCGGCGATCGCCCACTCGGCGCCTTCCGCCTGGAGCGCGAGGTCGGCGACCTGCGGGATGACGTCCTCGCGGACGCGGCCGAGGACGAGCAGATGGATGTCGTCCTTCACGTCGGTCTTGCTGAGCGCCTTGCCGAGCGCGCGCAGGCCGTCGGTGGGCATCGCCGGGCGCTCGATGCGGCGCAGCAGTGCCGGGCTGTGCAGGCCGTGGAGGAAGGCGAAGGCGGCGATGTCGCGTTGGCTGGTCTCGCGGCCGAGCAATTGGGTGTCGCTCTTGATGCCGTAGGTGAGGGCGGTGGCGAGCTTCGGGCGGATCTCGACCGCGGCGGCGCGCAGGTACTCGGTCATGATCGTCGCCGTCGCGCCGTAGCTGGTGCGGATGTCGCGGATGACGGCGTCGTAGCCGGTGCGTTCGGGGTGGTGGTCGATCACGACGTCGACACTCATGACGCGAGCCGGCGGGTTGTCTCCGAAGACGGTGGGCTGCACGTCCACCAGCGCGAGTGCGTCGAAATCGTTCAGGTCTTCCGGCTTGACGACGCGGATGTCGACGCCCACCGCCTTGACCATCGCAACGTTCTCCGGGCGCTTCACCTCGCCGAAGGAGATCAGCGGCGCAGTCGGCGCCTTGCGGCCGAGGATGGCGCGCAGGGCCAGGCCGCCGGCGATGCCGTCGGGGTCGGGGTCGGGCTGGAGCAGGATGCCGACGCGCTCGCGGCGCTCGAGCAGCGAACGGATTTCGACGACGCGACGCAGGTTGCCGAGCAGCGAGAACTCGTCGTCGATGTCGTCGCGGATCAGCGAGCGCAGGCCCGCCGTGCGCAGGCACGGGTGCTCGGGAAGGGTCTTCGGGTCGACCTCGTCGGAGAGCACCAGCACCGGCGCAGCCGGGACGGCCTCGGCGACGAGCGACACCGCCGTGCGCGCGAAGGGCTGGTCCTCGGTGACGATCGCGAACTCGTCGCCGGGCTTCGGATCGAGCTTTGCGATCGCCTCGAGACAGAGTCCGCCGGGCAGGGCGGCGAAACCCGTGGGCCGCGAGCGCGCGGACTCCTCGTCGCGCGGCACCCAGGAGAGGATCTCGTCCTCCCCGGCGCCGATCCGGCTCCACAGGCGCGCTTGTCGCAACCCGTCACAGATGATGAACCGGCTCGTCACGCGGTGTACCCGTCTCCCCTCGGCCGTCGGCCACGGCGCTCGATCGCGAGGCCCCCAACCCCGTAAGAGCGCGAATTCGCGGCAAAGTGTAGCGGGGTGGGCCTCTCGTCAAGCGGGGGCAATCCCCCGAGGCGGAGCGTCTCGCCCGCTCGGGTTGCAATGGGGCCGGGCATCCGGCACACGATGCGTCGTGCAAACTCTATTCGTGGGCGACGTGCAGGGCTGCGCCGAGGAGCTCGCCGAGCTGCTCGCGCGCGCGCGGAAGCGATTCGGCCGCGATTTCGAGCTGTGGATGGTCGGCGATCTCGTCAATCGCGGACCCGACAACCTGTCCGTGCTCCGCCAGGTGCGCGAGATCGAGGCGCACCGACCCGACCGGGTCCACGTGGTGCTCGGCAACCACGAGATCTCGTTGCTGCGCTGCTGGCTCGGGCTACGCGAGCCGTCCGAGTACGACTCGTTCCAGGACGTCCTCGACGCGCCCGACGTCGACGACTGGATGACCTGGCTGCGGTCGCGCCTGATCTCCCGCTCCGGGCAGCTCGGGAAGCAGTCCTTCGCGATGGTGCACGCTGCCGTCCACCCCGACTGGTCGATCGACGATCTCGAGCGCGAGGCGCGGCGCGTGGAGAAGAAGCTGCGCGGTCCGCTGGACGCCCTGCAGCGCTATCTCGGCGCGGCGCCGGCGTCCCGCGACGACGTCCTGGGACGCCTGACCCGCTGTCGCAGCGTCGACCGCGCGGACGGTTGGTCGTCCGAAGAGCCCGATGGGGGCCGGAGCGCCTGGCACACCGCCTGGGCAAAGCGAAAGCACGACTACGGCGTCGTCTACGGCCACTGGTCGCTGCAGGGCCTGCACGTGGCGCCGGGGCTGCGCGGGCTCGACACCGGATGCGTCCACCACGGTCGCGGACGCGACGGCTTCCTCACCGCCTGGCTCCCCGATCCGAAGGCGAAGCGTCCCTTCGACCTGCCCGACGACCGCTTCTGGCAGATCCCCGCGCGGCGCGCGTACTACGCCCACCGCGACGCGCGGTCGTGAGGGGCCGCGCGCGGCCGTCGGCCCGCTAACATTTCACTCCCGACGGAGGAGCCCCCCGATGCCCCATGTGAAAGTGCCGCCGCCCTACCAGGGCCCCACTCAGGGAAACGCGCGCATCGAGGTCGACGGCGAGACGGTCGGCGCGTGCCTCGCGGCCGTGAGCGAGCGTTACGCCGGCTTCGGCGAGCTGATCCAGGACGCGAACGGCCAGGTCCACAAGTTCGTGACGCTCTTCGTGAACGGCGAGGAGATCGATCGCACGGCGCTCGACACGCCCGTCACCGCGGGCGACGAAGTCGAGATTCTCGCTGCCATTGCGGGGGGATAGACCCCGCCCACGCACGCGCCGCGTGGTATGCTGCGCGCCCGAAAAGGCGCCCGAACGCAAACGATTCCATCAGGAGAACAGCCTATGTCCGGCCCCAGTGGCGACCGCTTGATCCGCGTCGACATGACGAACCAGACCGTCTCGATCGACGCCTTCCCCGACGAATGGAAGCTGCTCGGAGGCCGCGGTCTGTCCGCGAAGATCCTGCTCGCCGAGTGCGACGCCAGCTGTGATCCGCTCGGCCCCGACAACGTGCTCGTGATGGCACCGGGCGTCGTGTCGGGCACCGCGGCGCCCACTTCGGGACGCATCTCGATCGGCGGCAAGAGCCCGCTCACCGGCGGCATCAAGGAAGCCAACGCCGGCGGCAATCCCGGGCAGGACCTGATGAAGCTCGGCTACCGCGCGATCATCGTGAAGGGTCAGCCGGCCGACGCCGACAAGCGTTATGCGCTCGACGTCACGGCCGAAGGGGCGTCGGTGAAGGAAGTGCCCGACTGCAAGGGCATGTGGAACTACGCGCTGATCGAGAATCTCGCGAAGAGCTATCCCGACACCGCGTCCTTCATCAGCATCGGGCCGGCGGGCGAGCTGCGCCTCGCCGGCGCGTCGGTGGCCTGCACCGACCAGGAGTCCGAGCGCCACCCCGCGCGCCACGCTGCCCGCGGCGGCCTCGGCGCCGTGATGGGTGCGAAGGGTCTCAAGTACGTGTCGGTCGACCCGCAGAAGAGCGGCGTCCGACAGCCCGCGAACAAGAAGGAGTTCATGGCGCTCTGCAAGGGCTTCACGAAGGACTACCTCGCGGGCCCGCAGATGTTCAAGACCGGCACCAGCACCGTCGTGCCCGTCGCGAACATGCTCAACACCTTCCCCTACAAGAACCGCACCGAGGGCCAGTCACCCGACGTCGAGACGCTCGACGGCCACCGCATCATCGAGAGCTTCGAGACGCGCGGCGGCCGCATGCACAACTGCATGACGGGCTGCATCGTCAAGTGCTCCAACGTCGTGCACGACGCCGAGGGCAACTACAAGACGTCGGCGCTCGAGTTCGAGACGCTCACCCTGCTCGGCGCGAACTGCGCGATCCAGAGCTGGGAGGACGTCGCCGACCTCGACCGCCTGTGCGACGAAGTCGGCCTCGACACCGTCGAGACGGGCGCCGCGATCGCCGTCTACATGGACTCGGGCAAGATGGAGTGGGGCGACGCCGACGGCGCGAAGAACCTGCTGAAGGAGATCGCCGACGGCACCGAGATCGGCAAGGCGATCGGCAACGGCGCCGCCGCCACGGGCAAGAAGACCGGCCACCACCGCGTGCCGACGGTGCGCGGTCAGGCGCTGCCCGCGTGGGATCCGCGTCCGCTCAAGGCGACCGGCATCACCTACTGCACGAGCCCGATGGGCGCCGACCACACGGCCGGCCTGATCGTGAACCCGGGCCTCCCCGAGGAGGAGTGGGTGCAGGCATCGCAGGAAGCGCAGATGGTGAACGCCCTGTGCGACTCGTCCGGCTTCTGCCAGTTCCTCCAGCCGACGCTCGACGACATCCGGACCTTCTACGGCCACCTCTACGGCGAGGAGATCTCGCGCGAGCAGGCGAGCGACATGGCCTGGCAGGTGCTGCAGGACGAGTGGGAGTTCAACCGCCGCGCCGGCCTTTCCGAAGACGGCGATCAGATGCCCGACTGCATGAAGCAGGACGGCATCGGCCCGGCGAACGCGGTGTGGGACGTTCCGGCCGACCTCGTCGCTCAGGCGTACAAGCGCCAGGGCGATCGCGAGGAGCTGTTCACGATGAAGGCAAGCGGCTGATCGGCGCTGCGCGGCGATCAGCCGCGCGCAGCGAGCCGCAGGCGCAAGCCGCCGCAGGCGGCGCGCAGCGAGCCGAAGGCGAGCGAAGTCGAAAAAGGAAAAAGGAGCGGAGCGCCGCCTGGCAATCCACCGACTTCGAGAGCGAACATGAAGCGGGCAGGGGGAAAGCCTCCTGCCCGCTTCCATTTGAGGACGTGAATTGCGCGACGTACGCATGAAGGGCTTCGCCGAGCGCGCCGACGTCGAGGAGGTGGAAGGCTTCCTCGCCGAGCACACGCGCGCGCTCGACGCCGAGCCGGTGGCGCTCGCCGACTGCGTCGGTCGGGTGCTCGCGCGGGACGTCACCGCCGAGGTGGACGTCCCGGGCTTTTCGCGTTCGGCGATGGATGGCTATGCCGTGCGCGGCGAGGACACCTTCGGCGCGTCGGCCTACGACCCGATCGCGTTGCGGCTGCTCGGCCAGGCGCTGCCCGGTGCGCCCTTCGACGGACGCGTCGAGCCCGGCACCGCCGTGCGCGTCATGACCGGCGCGCCGATTCCCGACGGTGCGGATGCCGTCGTGATGGCGGAGGTGTGCGAGGAGGAAGGCGGCCGAGTGGCCGTCTCCGATCCGGTCGCGCCGCGCAAGCACGTCGGCGCGGTCGGTGAGGACATCCGTCGCGGCGACACGCTCTTGCGCGCCGGCCGCGTGCTGCGCCCGCAGGACGCCGGGCTGCTCGCCTCGATCGGCGTCGCGGAGCCTACGTGCGTGCGTCGCCCGCGCGTGCGCCTCGTCATCACCGGCGACGAGCTGCTGCCGCCGGGTTGCCGGCCCGAGGGCGCGCGCATCGTCGACTCCAACTCGGTCGTGCTCACGGCACTCGCGTCGCGCGACGGCGCCACCGCGCTGCCCCACGAGATCCTTCCCGACGAGCCCGAGCGCATACGCGAAGCCCTCGCCGAAGACGGCGCCGACGTCGTGCTCGTGTCCGGCGGCAGCTCGGTCGGCCTCGAAGACCACGCGCCGCGTCTGGTTTCCGAGCTCGGCACGCTCGACTATCACGGCGTGTCGATGCGTCCGTCGAGCCCGGCGGGCGTCGGACGGATTCCGGGGCGCGCCGGGCACGGAGATCGCTTCGTCTTCCTCCTTCCGGGAAACCCGGTGAGCTGCCTGTGCGCCTACGAATTCTTCGCCGGGCCGACGCTGCGCGCGCTCGGCGGTCGCTCGCGCGCCTGGCCGCACCGTCGTGTCACCCTGCCGCTCGCGCGCAAGATCAGCTCCGCGGTGGGCCGCACCGACTACGTGCGCGTCGCGATCGAGAAGGGGAAGGTCGTGCCGATCGCGACGTCCGGCGCGTCGATCCTGTCTTCGACGGTGCGCGCCGACGGCTGCGTGATCGTGCCGCGCGAGCTCGAAGGCATGGTAGAGGGCGCCGAAGTCGAAGTGCGGCTCTACGACGACGCCCCGCCCGAGAACGCGAGATGAAGCAGCAGCAGTTCCTCGAGGTGCTCGACCGCGACGAGGCCGAGCGACGCTGGCGCGATGGGATCGACGCGGCGCCGCTTCCCGCGGAATCGGTGCCGCTCGACGATGCCCTCGGACGGATCCTCGCCGAAGACGTGCGCGCCGAAGTCGATGTGCCGGGCTTCGACCGCTCGAACATGGACGGCTTCGCCGTGCGCGCCGAGGACACCTACGGCGCGAGCGAAGAAACGCCGCTGCAGCTGCGCGTGAACGACGAGTCGATCCCGACCGGCATCGCGCCGACGCTCGAAGTGACGCAGGGCACCGCGACCCCGATCGCCACCGGCGGCATGCTGCCGCGCGGCGCCGACGCGGTGCTGCCCGTCGAGTACACCGACCTCGAAGACGACGGCGCCGCGGTGGTGGTGCGTCGCGAGCGCACGCCCGGCGCGGCGGTGTCGTTCGCCGGCACCGACATCGGCAGCGGCGAGACGGTGCTCTTCGCCGGCGCGCCGCTCACCTCGCGCGAGACCGGCGTGCTCGCCGCGATCGGATGCGACGCCGTCCCGGTCGTACGGCGGCCGCGCGTCGCGATCCTCTCCACCGGCGACGAGATCGTGCAGCCGGGCGAGGCGATGCGGCCCGGCCTCGTCTACGACAGCAACGGCCGGATCCTCGCCGACGCCGTCCGCGAGCTCGGCGGCGAGCCCGAGTTTCTCGGCGCCTTCCGCGACGATCTCGACGCGGTGCGCGACGCCCTCGCCGACGCACTCCCCCGCGCCGATCTCGTCCTGCTCTCCGGCGGCACCTCGAAGGGCGAGGGCGATCTCAACCAGCTCGTCGTCTCGGAGCTCGACCCGGGCGTCCTCGTGCACGGCGTCGCGCTCAAGCCGGGGAAGCCGATCTGCCTGGCCGCGGCGGGTCGCAAGCCCGTCGTCATCCTGCCCGGCTTCCCCACCTCGGCCGTGTTCACCTTCCACGAGTTCGTCGCGCCCGTGATCCGCAGCCTCGGCGGCCAGGCGTCGGCCCAGCGCGAGTCGCGGCGGGCTCGCCTCGCGTTGAAGACGGTGTCGGAGCGCGGACGCCTCGAGTATCTGCTGGTCGGCCTCGTGCCCGACGAGACCGGCGAGCTGGCGGCCTACCCGATGGGGAAGGGCAGCGGCAGTGTCACCGCGTTCAGCCGCGCCGACGGCTTCGTGCGCATCGGGCGCAACACCGAGATCGTCGAGTCCGGCACGCCCGTCGAGGTCACGCTGATCGGACGCGAGCAGCCACTGGCAGATCTGGTGGTGGTCGGGAGCCATTGCGTCGGGCTCGACGTGCTCGCCGGGGCCCTCGCCCGGGAGGGATTCCGCGTGAAGGTGATGGCCGTCGGCAGCCAGGGGGGCCTGGCCGCGGCGCGGCGCGGCGAGTGCGACGTCGCGCCGATCCACCTGCTCGACCCGGAGTCCGGGGTCTACAACGAGCCCTTCGTAGGCGTTGGGCTCCACCTGGTGAAGGGCTATACGCGGGTGCAGGGCGTGGTGACGCGCCCGGACGAAGTGCGCGACACCGAGGCGTTGCTCGCCGACCCGACGCTGCGGATGGTGAACCGCAACCGCGGCAGCGGCACGCGCGTGTTGATCGACGAACTCCTCGGCGAGCGGCGGCCGCCGGGCTACGCCTACGAGCCGCGCTCCCACTTCGCCGTCGCCACCGCCGTCGCCCAG
>JAHEJV010000128.1 GCA_024638705.1 Deltaproteobacteria bacterium
GCCTCGTCGAGATCCTGCGCTTCCCGGTAGTCCTCGGCGCGCTGGTAGTGCTCGGCCATCGCCTCCTCGTCGGAGCTACAGCCGACGAGGGCGGCGACCGCCGCGATGAGGAACCACGAGAAGACACGGACACGCATTCGAACGCTCCTTGGAGAAGCCTTTGGTACTTCGGGATGAACCCGACGGAGGCTTCCGAAACCGGGTGGGACGGTAGGGTTCAATCTACCGCCCGAGGAATCAAGGCTTGGCGGCCTTCGGATCGGAATGATCTCGCCGCCATGCCCTGGATCCGGCCGTTTCCAGGTCGCTCCGGGGCCGCTCCGGGGCGCTTTCGGACCCGGGGAGGCGGCGACGATCCATCAATCTTCGACGGGGACGACGTAGCGCTTCCCCTCCTGCTCGAGCCAGCCCTGCTGCTTGAGGCCCTTGAGGGCGCGCGTGACCGTCTCGCGGGACGTCCCGATCATGTCGGCGATCTGCTGGTGGGTGAGCACCGGCGTGATGCGCCGACCCTCGAGGCCAGTCTCGTCCTTGGCGAGGCGCTGGAGCAGCCCCTGGGTGCGCTGCTTCACGCGCTGGAAGGAGAGCGAGCTGGCCTGCTCGTCGGTGTCGCGGAGACGCCGGGTCAGCTCCTGCACGACCGCCATCGCGACGTCCGGCGAACGCCGCATGACGTTCAGGAAATCGGTGCGCGAGAGCGCCAGGATCCGGGTATCGGAGAGCGCGCGCACGGTGGCCGAGCGCGGCGCGTCGTCGAGGAGCGACATCTCCCCGAAGAAGTCCCCGGCGTCGAGGAACTCGAGGATCTTCTCGCGGCCGTCGTCGGAGAGCTTCGAGACCTGCACGCGGCCCTCGCGAATCACGTACATGTAGTCGCCGGGCAGTCCTTCCTCGACGATCGTCTTGTGCTTCGGAAAGCGGCGCTCGATCAGGTGATCGGCGACGCGCTCGAGATCCTCGTCGCCCACGGCGGAGAACAGCGGGATCACCCGCAGCGACTCCAGGGCTTCTCGGCTGTGACGCGCCATCGTGCTCCTCGTCCGTCCGGATCCGTTCGAAGACGGGCCGGGCCCCTACGTCACGTCCGATCGCCCGGCGCGCTTGAGGGCCGCCACGACGTCGCGGACTTCGTTGCTCCGATCGAGACGCGCCACCAGCAGCGCGTCTCCGGTATCGACCACCGCCATTCCCTCGACGCCCAGGAGCGCGATCGGACGGCCGGGCTGGCCCCAGACCAGATTGCCACCGCGGTCGTCGAAAACCAACTCGCCATCGACGGCGCGGGATTCTCCCACCGCCACGCCGAGCTCCTGCGCCAGCGATTCCCAGGTGCCCACGTCGTTCCAGCGCCAGCGGACCGGAAGGGTCCACACCCGTCGGCTGCGCTCCATCACCCCGGTGTCGATGGGCGCGGACGGCGCCGCCTCGTAGGCCCTCGCGACCGTGGTCGCGGTGGGCGGGCGTTTCCCGCCGAGCGGGCGGAGCGCCTCGGCGAGCTCGGGCATGTACGCCTCGATCTCCTCGAGGATCGCGCGCGCCGACCAGACGAAGATGCCCGCGTTCCACAGGTGTCCGCCGCGTTCGAGATAGCCGCGCGCGCGGCCCGCGGTCGGCTTCTCGACGAAGCGCTTCACGCGGTGCATTCCCGCGTGGCCCTGCCCCGCCGGCGCACCGACCTGGATGTAGCCGTAGCCCGTCTCCGGTCGCGTCGGCTCCACGCCGAGGGTCACGAGCACCTGCTCGTCGGCGGCGGCGCGCGCAGCCCGTCGCACGTCGGCTGCGAACGCCTTCACGTCGGGAATGTGGTGATCGGCGGGAAGCACCAGCATCACGGCGTCGGGGTCGATCGCGCGGATGCGCAGTGCCGCCAGCGCGACCGCCGCCGCGGTGTTGCGACGCATCGGCTCGACCAGCACGCGCGACGCGGGAAGTCCGGTGGCCCGGCGGATGCGCTTCGCGTGCTCCCCGCCACAGACGACCCAGAGACCCTCCTTCGTCGCGACGCGGCGCGCCCGGGTGGACGTCGCATCGAGCAGCGTCCGACCGCCGACCACGCGCAGGAAGGGCTTCGGCAGCGCCGAGCGCGATGCCGGCCAGAAGCGCTCGCCGGCGCCGCCGGCCAGGATCACTGCGTGGATCTTCGGCGCGCGCGACGCCACCTAACCGCGTCCGACGCAGACGTACTCGAAACCGGCCGCGCGCATCGGACCGGGGTCGTAAACGTTGCGCAGGTCGACGACCACGGGTTGGGCGAGCAGCTTGCGGATGCGCTCGAAGTCGAGCATCCGGAACTGATTCCACTCGGTGGCGAGCACGAGCGCGTCGGCTCCCTGGCTCGCCTCGTAGGCGTCGCCGCAGAGCACGAGCTCCGGCACCTCCTTGCGCGCCGCGTCCATCGCCTGCGGATCGAAGGCCTGCACGCGCGCGCCCCGCATCTGGAGGGCAGCCGCGATGTTGAGCGCGGGGGAATCGCGGACGTCGTCGGTCTCGGGTTTGAACGACAAACCGAGCATCGCGATCGTCTTTCCGTTCGCGTCGCCACCCAGGCTGGCGACGATCTTCTCGACCATCCGCTCTTGCTGTCGCGTGTTCACGCCGATCACCGTGTCGACGATCTCGAGGGGCTGACCCTGCTCGCGCGCAAAATGCGCCACCGAGCGGGTGTCCTTCGGGAAGCACGACCCGCCGAAACCGGGGCCGGCGTGGAGGAACTTCTTGCCGATCCGGTTGTCGAGCCCGATGCCGCGGGCGATGTCGTGGACGTCGGCGCCGATCTCCTCGCAGAGGTTCGCGAACTCGTTGATGAACGAGATCTTCGTCGCCAGGAAGGCGTTGGCCGCGTACTTCGTCAGCTCGGCGGTGACGACGTTGGTGATCAGGACCGGCGCCTCGATCAGATAGAGCGGTCGATAGAGGCTCTTGAGAATCGCCGTCGCCTGCTCGTCGTCGGTGCCGATCACGACGCGGTCGGGCCGCATGAAGTCGCCGATCGCGGCGCCCTCGCGCAGGAACTCGGGGTTCGAGGCGACGCTGAACTCGACGTTGCGTCCTGTCTTTTCCAGCTCGTCCTCGATCCAACCGCGCACCCGCGAGGCCGTCCCCACCGGAACGGTGCTCTTGGTGACGATCACCTTGTAGCCGTCCATGTTGCGACCGATGTCGCGCGCCACCGATTCGACGGCGCGCAGATCGGTGCTGCCGTCGGGCAGCGGCGGCGTCGGCACGGCGATGAACAGCACGAGCGAATCGGCGACTGCGCGCGCGGTGTCGTTGGTGAAGGAAAGGCGTCCCTGTTGCACGTTGCGCGCGACGAGATCGTCGAGGCCCGGCTCGTAGATCGGGATCTCGCCGCGCTCGAGGCAGGCGACCTTCTCCACGTCGATGTCCGCGCACACGACCTGCACGCCGAACTCGGCGAAGCACGCGCCCGTGACGAGACCCACATAACCCGTCCCGATGACTCCAATGTTCACGGGCTCAAGACCTCCTTCTCGAAATACTCGATGGTGCGCCGCAAGCCTTCCTCGAGCGACACCGTCGGCACGTAGCCCAGCATCTCGCGCGCGTGCGCGAGGGATGCGTGACTGTGACGGATGTCGCCGGCGCGCGGCGACAGATGGATCGGCGTCCCGGGGCGTCCGGTGAACCGCGCGATCTCGGCGAGGAGATCGAGCAGGCTCACGGGACGCCCGGAGCCGACGTTGAACGGAGAGAATCCGGGGAGCGCCGCGTCGGCGGCGAGGCGGTTGGCGCGCACCACGTCGGCCACGTAGACGAAATCGCGGGTCTGCTTTCCATCCCCGTAGATCGTCGGCCGTGCGCCGTCGAGGCAGGCACGCACGAACCGGGGGATCACCGCCGCATGCTCGCCTTCGGGGTCCTGGCGCGGCCCGTAGACGTTGAAATAGCGCAGCGCGACGGCATCCAGGCCATGCAAGCGGCCGAAGAGGCGGCAGTAGGCCTCCGCGGTCTGCTTCTGGAGGGCGTAGGGCGACGGCGCCTGCTCCATCGCGCTCTCGATCTGCGCGAGGTCCGGTGTCTCCACCGAGGCCGACGTCGACGACGCCTGGACGAAGCGCCGGACCCCGGCCGCGTGCGCGGCTTCGAGCATGCGCAGCGTGCCCAGCACGTTGACCTCGTGGGTGCGATGCGGCTCGGCGACGCTCCGCGGCACCGACGCGATCGCCGCGTGATGGAACAAGACGTCGACCCCGGCCGCGGCACGGGCGGCGACCGCGGCGTCGCGCACGTCCCCGCGGCGCACGTCGACGGCATCGACCACGGCGGCGAGATTCGCCTCGCGCCCGGTCGAGAAGTCGTCGAGCACGCGCACGCGCCAGCCGTCGGCGACGAGGCTCTCGACGAGATGACCGCCGATGAACCCCGCCCCGCCCGTCACGAGGGCGAGCGGCGCGCTCATGCCCACGCCCCGCAGCGCCGCGCTCATGCCGCCTCCCGCAGCCAGGCCGCGAAGCGCGCCAGTCCCTCCTCGAAGGAGACCTGGGGGTCGTAGCCGAGCTGCTCCCGGGCGGCGGAGATGTCGCCCCAGGTCCGCTTCACGTCGCCGGTCTGCTCGGGGAGCGTCTCGATCTCGGCCGGAACGCCGAGCTCGCGTTCGAGCGACTCGATCATCTCGGCCACCGACACCGTCCTGCCCCCCGCGAAATTGAGGATCGCGAAGCCGAGATCGGTGTCGACGGCGCGCACGAGCCCGTCCACGAGGTCGTCGACGTAGGTGAAGTCGCGCAGCGCCGAGCCGTCGCCGAAGACGGGGATCGACTTTCCGTCCAGCATGCGGCGCGCGAACTTGCAGATCGCGAGGTCGGGGCGCTGGCGCGGACCGTAGACGGTGAAGATCCGCGCGCACGTCACCGAGAGCCCGAACGCGTGGTGGAAGGTGTGAGCGACGAGCTCGCCGGCGCGCTTCGTCGCGGCGTAGGGGGAGACCGGCCGCTCGACGGGATCGGTCTCGCGGAAGGGGCCATCGTCGCGCTCTCCGTAAACCGACGAGGACGAGGCGAACACGACCCGCGGTCCGCCGTGGCGCGCCGCGGCCTCGAACACGACCGACGACCCGTGGACGTTGACGTCGGCGTAGACGGCCGGGCGCTCGAGGCTCGGACGCACTCCCGCCAGCGCGGCGAGGTGGACGACCGCGTCGGGCCGCTGCTCGATGAACTGGCGGCGCATCGCGTCCGCATCGCGGATGTCGGCGCGCACGAGGGTGAAGGCATCGGAAGCCAGCGCCTTCTCGAGGTTCGCTTCCTTCTGCCGCTCGGAATAGAACGGATCGAACGAGTCCAGCCCGACGACGCACCGCCCCTCCCCGAGCAGACGCTCGACGAGGGTCGACCCGATGAAGCCGGCCGCTCCCGTCACGAGGATCCGCCCGGGTCGACTCAACGCGCGTTTCCCTGACCGCGCCGCGCACCGGAGACACGCTCCTGCTGTTCGAGATCGGCCTCGACCATCAGCTCGACGAGCTGGCGGAAGGTGGTGTTCGCCTTCCATCCGAGCTCGGAAGCCGCCTTGCGCGGGTCGGCGAGCAGCGTGTCGACCTCGGCGGGCCGGATCAGCGCCGGGTCGGTCTTCACGAAGTCGTCGGGATCGAGGCCGACGTGATCGAAGGCGTACTCGAGGCAATCCCGCACCGAATGTGCGATGCCGGTGCCGATCACGAAATCGGAGGCCTTCGGCGCCTGGAGCATCCGCCACATCGCCTCGACGTACTCCTTCGCATAACCCCAGTCGCGCTTCGCATCGACGTTGCCCATCAGGAGATCGTCCTGCAGCCCGAGCTTGATGCGCGCCACCGACTCGGTGATCTTGCGCGTGACGAACTCGCGCCCGCGACGCGGCGACTCGTGGTTGAACAGGATCCCGGAGACGGCGAAGAGCCCGTAGCTCTCGCGGTAGTTCACGGTGATCCAGTGCCCGTAGACCTTCGCGACCGCGTAGGGACTGCGCGGGTAGAACGGCGTGGTCTCGTTCTGCGGCGTCTCCTGGACGAGCCCGAACATCTCGGAGCTCGACGCCTGGTAGAAGCGGATTTCCGGATCGACCTGTCGCACGGCGTCGAGCAGGCGCGTCACGCCGAGTGCCGTGAACTCGCCGGTGAGCGAGGGCTGGAGCCAGCTCGTCGGCACGAACGACTGCGCCGCGAGGTTGTAGAGCTCGGTCGGCCGCGTCGTGCGCACCACTTCGACGAGCGAGCTCTGATCGAGCAGGTCGGCCTGGTGGAGCGTCACGCGGTCGCGCAGATGGGCGATCCGCTCGAAGGTCTCGGTGCTCGAACGGCGCACCATGCCGTGCACCTCGTAGCCCTTCTCGAGGAGCAGCTCCGCCAGATACGATCCATCCTGACCGGTGATTCCGGTGATCAGGGCCTTGGTCATGATCCCTCCCCGCTCGAATCATCGGCGGGCCCGATCCCGAGATCGAGCGCACCGAGGTTCGAAAGCATGCGCAACGTCAGGGCCATCACTGCCGCGAGAAACACGACCACGGCGAGCCCTTCGAGCTTCGTGAACGAAAGTGCGATCAGGCAGAAGGCCGCCGTCACGAGATAGAACTGCAGCACCGCGGCGCGTGTCGACCCCTCGACGTCGAGCAGCCGGTGGTGCATGTGGAGGCGGTCCGCGCGGAAGATCGGCGCGCGCATCCGCACGCGGCGCACGACCGAGAGCATCGTATCCAGGATCGGCACCGCCATCGCCAGCAGGGGCACGAGGAAGGTGATCAGGGAGACGCGGCGGTAGCCCTCGAGCGCGAGCAGCGAGAGCGCGAAGCCGATGAACATCGAGCCGGTGTCACCGAGAAAGATGCGCGCCGGCGAGAAGTTGTGGGGCAGGAAGCCAAGCAGGCTCCCGACGAGCGCGAGTCCGATGCAGACGCCGAAGGGAGCGCCCGCCTGCCAGGCGATCGCCGTCAGCGTCGCCCCGATGATCGCGCCGACGCCGGTCGCGAGGCCGTCGAGCCCGTCGATCAGATTCACCGCATTGGTGATTCCGACGATCCACACCAGCGAGACGGGCCACACGACGTAGAGCGGAAACTCCACCAGCTCGTCGACATTTCCGATGCGACCGATCTCGAAGCCCGATGCGATCGCGATCGACGCCGCGATGATCTGGGCGCCGAGCTTGACGAACGCATTCATGCCGTAGCGATCGTCCCAGAGGCCGGTGGCGAGCAGGACCAGCCCGCCGCCGAGCAGCCCGAGCAGGCGCGGACTCGACTCCACGGGGCCCCCCGCGAAGCTCGCCGCGAGGACGGCGGCAGAGAAGCCGATCGCGATGGCGAGCCCGCCGAGCAGCGGGACGTTGAGACGCTGGTTCGCGCCGCGGGCGGAGGGCCGGTCGACCACTTCCATCGCCAGCGCCAGACGCGCGACGAGCGGCGTCAGGGCGATCGTGCTGCCGAAGGCAACAGTCAGGGGAATGGCGAAATCGAGCGCGTCCATGGCGTCCATCGGAGGCGTTCCTACGCGAGGGAGGGCGCCGACCGCCGTACGCTAGCTCGGGATCCGAGGCGGGGCCGGTGGGCGCGAACCGGGCTTTCTCAGCTGGTGTAGCCGTATCGGCCGTGCGAATCGTCCGAGCCGTTGAGCACCATGCCGAGCACGCGGTCGCGATCGATGATCTCGAGGACGGTCTGCACGTCTTCCTGACGCGTGTGGTCGGCGCGGACCACCATCACGATACCGTTGCAGAGATCGCTGACCGCCTTCGCGTCCGGCAGCCCGAGCGCGGCGGGCGTGTCGAGGATGACCCGGTCGTAGCGGCCCCCGACCTCGGCGACGAGATCGCGCATGCTCTGTGACCCGAGCAGCTCGGAGGGGTTCGCCGGCTGGCCGCGAACGGCCAGCACGTCGAGATTCGTGCCGTCGACGGTCTGGATGGCGTCTTCGAGCTTCGCGTCGCCCGTGAGCACCTCGGCCAACCCGGTCTCCGGACGCAACCCGAGCGCGCGATGCACGCGCGGGCGTCGCAGGTCGCAGTCGATCAGCAGTACGCTGCGCCCGACCGAAAGACCGGTCACGAGCGCGAGGTTGATCGACGCCGTCGTCTTCCCCTCGCCCGACAGCGCACTGACCATCGCGACGGTCTTCAGCGGACGCTCCGGCGTCTCCATCGCGTCGATGCGCCCGCGGAGCGCGCGGAACTGCTCGGCGACGTAGGAGTCGGGCTGCAGGAGCGAGATGCGACGCTTGTTGAAATCGCCGGTGCCCTCTTCGATGGCGGCCTTCTTCCGGGGCCACAACCGCCTGAAGAACGACTCGCGCGGCGCCTTCGCCGACGGCGCAGCGTCGGGCGAGACCTCCGGCTCCCAGCCGAGGCGCGCCACGGCCGGCGCCTGGTCGTCGCTCAGCTTGCGACGCTCTGCCTCGGCGCGCCGGAGCGCGTCGTATACCTTCGCCATCTGGCCTTCCTCGACCTAGTCGAACAACCCGAACCAGTTGAAACGCCGCTTCGGGGTCTCGTGCGACTGCTTCTCGGTCTTCGGGGGCGGTGAACTTCGTTTGGATGGGTCCGCTTTGCGCGACTCCCGGGTCTTGCGCGTCTTCGGCTCGGCCATCCGCAACTCGACGGCCGCTTCGTGGATCAGGTCTGCGTCGATCTCGCTCTTCTCGCGCGAATACCCGAGCAGCAGAGCGGAATCACAGACGACGTTCACCAGACGCGGCACGCCGCCCGTCACGGCCTGGAGCTCCTTGCGAGCCGAACGCGTGAAGATGCCCTTTCCGGTGTACCCCGCAAGGCGCAGCCGCTCCGAGACATAGTGATCGAGCTCGGAGGCGTCGAAGGGACGCAGATGGTGGCGCAGCACGATCCGCTGGCGCAGCTGGCGGAGCTCCGGCCGGTCGAGCATCTCGTCGAGCTCGGGCTGCCCGACCAGCATGATCTGGAGCAGCTTCGACGTGGGCGTCTCGAGGTTCGAGAGCAACCGCACCTCTTCGAGCATCTCGGGCGAGAGATTCTGGGCTTCGTCGACGATCAGCAGGGCGACCTTGTCCTGGGCGAGGCAATCGATCAGGTAGTGGTTGAGCGCCATCAGGTACTCGGCCTTGGTCTGGCATTCGGCCTCGATGCCGAACTCGTCGAAGAGCATGCGCAGGAAATCCAGCGGATCGAGCCGGGGATTGAAGATGAAGGCCGACGGGGTGGTCGACTTGAGCTGCGAGAGCAGCGCGTGGATCAGCGTCGTCTTTCCGGTGCCCACCTCGCCCGTCAGGGCGAGGAACCCCTTCCGCGCCTCGATCGCGTAGTGGAGCATCGCGAGGCCCTCGCGATGCGTCTCGCCGAGGTACAGGAAGGAAGGATCGGGCGTCATCTCGAAGGGCGGCCGCACCAGCCCGTAGAACTCGAGATACACGATCTAGCCCTCGTTCCTGCGTTCGTCGGCGGCCTCGATCTCGGCGGCCTCGTTCGCCTCGGCCGCGGCACTGGTCATCGCGCCGTTCACCCACAGGTAGTTCGCCGCGCCTCCGATCAACGCGAAGAACACCAGCCCAACGGTCGCCATCGCGGTGCGCACCCGTCCGCGGCGCTGCTGGATGCGGTCGGACTCGAGCCAGATCTCCGGGATCGACGCGAGCACCGGAAGCTGGACCCTCGTCTGGAGCTGGCGCGCATCGTGGGGCGACGTGTCGACCGCCTCGAGGAATCCGCCCACCGCGCCGCCGACCATCAACCCGAAGAGCGCGCCGAGCACCATGATCAGGATACGGTTGGGCGCCGTCGGCTCGGGCGCGACGAAGGCCTGCTCGAGCACCCGGAACTGCTCGCCGAGCTGCCGTCGTTCGAGCTGGGCCGTGACCGTCGCTTCGTTGTGGCGCCTCGAGAAGTCCTGGAACGTGTCGAAGAGATGCTCGTACTGCCGGTTCAGGACATCGAGCTGCTCGGCCACCGCAGGAGTGCCTTCGAGCTGAGCCTGCACTTCCTCTGCGAGGAGCGTCATGCGCGCGATCTCCGATTCGGCCGCAGCCACGTCGAGCATGGCGCGGCGCAGCGACGCCTCGGCCTGCTGCGCGACGGGAGTGAGAAACGTCCCGCCTTCCCCGCTCGCGTCGATCGTGGCCTCGATCGCCTTGATCTCGCTGCGGGTCTTCACGATGTCGGGGTGCTTGTCCTTGAACCCGCGCGCCTCGTATTCGGCGAGCTGGAGCTTGAGCATCTCGAGCCGGCGCGCCGGGCTGGCCTCGTCGTTGCCGGTCGACCAGGCGGCCGCCGTCGCCAGCTGGCTCTTGTAGTACTCGGCGTCGCTGCGGGCTTGATTCAGGACGCGCTGGGCGGTGGTGAGATCCTGTTGGATGCGCTCCATGCGCCGCTGGCTGGCGTTCATGTCCTCGGGGAGCATGCCAGGGTTCTCGTTCTTCACCTGGGCGATGTCGCCTTCGACCTTGCGGATCCGGCTCGCGAGACGCTCGAGCTCGCCGTCGATGAACTCGAGGCTCTTCTGGGAGACCTCGACGCGCGCTTCGATGTGATTGTCGATGAAGTCGTTGGCCAGACGCTGGGCAACGTCGCGCGCGACGACCGGGTCGTAGTCGTCGAAGAGGATCTTGAACTCGTTGATCTCGAGATCCCGACTGCGCGACGTCACCTGCTCGAGATCCGCGATCACCGGCTCGACGCGCACGCGTTCGCGCATCAGGTCGATGATCTCCTCGCGCAGCATGTAGCCGGACTCGTCGACGTAGAGATCCTCCTCGTCGATGATCCGCGACAGGCGGGGACGCGAGAGGATCTGCGCCGTCATCAGGTGGAGGCGCTGGTTGAGGTCGCCACTCTGCGACCCCGAGCTCACCAGATCCGGGTCGACCGCCTGCGGCTCGACGAGGACGGTCGCGTAGCTCGTGTAGACGTTCGGCAACGCCATCGCGAGCCAGTACGACGCGAGGAAGATCCCGAGCGCCGTAGCGGCCGCCACCTTCCCACGACGGCGGATGATCCCGCCGATGTCATTGATCTGGATGCCGCCGTCGACGTTCATGAATGGATTCCCGGGGTCAGATCACCAGAGCTTGATCGGCTCGAAGGAATGTACGACGCCGAAGGTGACCAGATAGTTCTCGAAGTCGCTTCGGCTGCCCAGGGAGCTCGAATCCGACTCCTGGTCGTCGTAGCGACCCTGAAGGTACAAGTTAGTGCGCCGGAAGAGGCGATGGGTGATGCGACCCGCCACGCTCCAGCGGGTGGTCTCGATGTCCGAGCGGGTGCTGCTGTTGAACGAACTGCCCGCCGTGCACCCCGTGGCCGGGTCGCAGACCCCCGCGAGTGTGATCACCGAACCGGGAGCGAGGCCCAGATCGGTCGCGCTGACCGGATTCTCGCGGATGAAGGTCTGCTCGGAGTCGAAGACAGACTCTCGGTAGACGTAGTCTCCCCGCAGGGCCAGCTGCCAGCGCTCCCAGAAGTCCCAGGTGGTCGTGAGGCTCGCGGCGTCCACCACGACGGTGCTGCCGAGGCCGGAGGCGGCGCCCTGGCTGCGGGAGTAGCTGAGCGACGTCGACAGCGTGTCAGCCCAGTACTTGATCAGGGTGGCCTGGCCGAAGACCGTGAGGTTGCTGCCGTCGTCGCCGGTCGGATTGCCGTTGGTGACCGGCACGATCCGGTTCGCGATCGCGTTGATCACGGCCTGGTCGCCGGCGTTGTTCGAGTCGAGCACGATGTTCTGGTTGCAGCTCTGGACGACGGGGGTCCCGTTGATTTGGCCGCAGTTCAACTGCGTGCCGGTGCCCGGGTTCGAGAGATGGCTCGCCACGAGCAGCGATCCCGGTCCGACGTTGCCGGAGAAGGCGGCACCCTGGGCGTCGAA
>JAHEJV010000129.1 GCA_024638705.1 Deltaproteobacteria bacterium
AGACGCCGCTCAACGGGGACTTGAGTCCGCACCGCCGGATCGACTGGCTGACGATGCCACTGGACGACGTCCGCGAGCTGCGCGGCGTGCTCGGATGCACGGTGAACGACATCGTGCTGGCGACCGTCACCGGCGCACTCCGCCGCTACTTCTTCCGTCGCCGCGTCGATCCGACGAAGCTCGACTTCCGCGTCGCGGCGCCGGTGAGCGTGCGGCGCGCCGAGGACGAGCGACGGCAGGGGAATCACGTCTCTACGTGGATCGTGCGGCTGCCGCTCGCCGTGTCCGACCCGATCGAGCAGATCGACGCGATCCACGAGTGCACCGAAGAGTTGAAGCGCTCGAGGGCGGCGCTCGGCGCCGACACCGTGATGAAGCTCGCCGAGTGGATGCCGCCGACCTGGATCGCCGCCGGGGCCAGCATCGCCAGCGGGCCGGCGAACACGATCGTCACGAACGTGCCCGGCCCGCAGTTCCCGCTCTACGTCGTCGGTGCACCGATGCTCGGCATGTATCCGATGGTGCCGTTGCTTCCCGGCATCGGTCTCGGTATCGCGCTGATGAGCTACGACGGCAAGCTCTGCTGGGGGTTCAACGCCGACTACGAACTCGTCTCCGACCTGCGTATGTTCCGCGAGGACGTGTGCGTCGCGTTCGAGGAGCTGCGCGGCGCGACGGTGGCGCGCTTCATCGAGCGGCGCACCGGGACGCCCGACGAGCGCGAGATCGCGGTGGACGCCCCGAACGAGAAGCCGAAGCCGCAGGTGCCCGCTCGGGATCCGGCGGACGACGCGCCGCTTCCGAGCGCGGCAGAGGGATAGGTCGCCGCGACCCTCGCGGCGAGCTCAGCCCGGAATGCCCTCGACCAGCACCGCGAAGTGTCCCGACGTCGCTTCGAGTCGCTTGCCGATCACGGCCTGGTACTCGCCCGACTCGTAGAGCTCCTTCGCCTTCTCCTTCGACTCGAACTTCAGGATCACGGTCTGCGGCCCGGGCGTGCCCTCGAGCGTGTCGGACTTCGGATCGAGGGCGAGGAGCTGGCACTCCTGCCCGATCTTCATCGCGGGCCCTGCGCCGGCGGCGTATTCGCCGTAGAGCTCGGGGTTTTCGACGGTGTAGTTGACGACGAGATAGGCGGGCATCGGAATCTCCTTGTGGGGTGATACGGGGAAGGGTGGGAAAGTACGGGGAGGGCAGGGCGCCGCGATCAGGCGTAGCCCCGGTTCACGTCGCTCACCTGGTCGTTGAGCGTCCAGTAGTCGTACAGGACGCCGAGGCCGAAAAGGCCGACGGTGAGCAGCCACAGCGCGCCGGTGACCCACTTGCCCATGTAGAAGCGATGGATGCCGAGCGGGCCGAGGAAGGTGAGCAGGATCCAGGCGACGTTGTAGTCGACCTCGCCGCTCTCGAACCGGAAGTCGGCCGCGTCGTCCATGCCGGGGATCAGGAAGAGGTCGATGATCCAGCCGATAAAGAGCAGGCCGAGGGTGAAGAACCAGATCGTGCCGGTGATCTGGCGACCGTAGTAGAAACGGTGCGAACCCATGAAGCCGAAGATCCAGAGGATGTAGCCGATCGTCTTGCTGTGCGTGTCCGTGTCGCGGGACATGACTTCCTCCCGAGGTCGCGCCGAAGCCGGCTCACCGACGGACCGTAGCGCGTACAATGCGCCGCCATGCACGGCCGGGACCAACGCATCGTCGCCGCGACCTTCGCGGCCCAGGCCGTGGCGATCGGATCGACGATCGGTGCGTTCAGCCTGTTCGTGAAGCCGATCGCGGAAGCCTTCGACGCGACCCTCCTCCAGGTGAGCTCCGGCATCTCGCTGATCACGCTGACCCTCGCGGCTTGCGGCGTTCCGGTGGGGTCGTGGCTCGACCGCGGTGCGCCGCGTCGCGTGATGCTGACCGGCATCGCGATCCTCGTGTCGGGCATGGCGCTCGCGAGTCAGGCGCAGAGCCTCGGTCAGCTCGCCTTCGTCTGTGTGTTGGTCGGCACCGGGATCCCGATGCTCGGTCCGCTCACGACGGCGGCGGTCGTCGGTCGGGCCGTGCACGAAGGGCGCGGCCGCGCGCTCGGGATCGCGAACATGGGCCTCCCGCTCGGCGGGCTCACCTTCGCCTTGATGGGCGCCTTCCTCCTCGAGGCGTGGGGATGGCGGGGGACGCTCTCGACCTTCGCCGTCGCGATCGGGGTGATCGCGCTGCCGCTGGTTTGGTTCTGGATTCCGGCGGCGCTCGCGTTGAACGTCGATGCTGCCGCTGCGGACGCCGCGCCCGATCCCGCGCCGGCGCTCGCGCGCTCCGGGATGTTCTGGCTCGCGGCGCTCCCGCTCGGCATCGGCATGGGGACGAACGCGGGCTGGCTCGCCCACCTCGCGCCCTACCTCGCCGACGTCGGTGCGTCGACGACACACGCCGGCTCGCTGCTCGCGGCGTCGCAGGGTCTCGCGGTGATCGGCACGTTCGCCTTCGGGGCGCTCGCCGACCGGCGCAGCTCGGTCGCGATCCTGGTGGCGATCTTCGCGATCCAGATCGGCTCGTTCCTCTGGCTGCGCTCCCACCCGACGCTCTTCGTCGTGAGCGGCATCGTGGTCGCGGTGGGCATCCTCGGCGGCGGCATCATGCCCGTCTGCGTCCACCTGCTGGCGGAGCGTTTCGGCGCCGGGTCGCTCGGACGGGCCGTCGGGCTCGCGAATCTCACCCTCCTGCCTTTCGGCGCGGGGTTGCCGGTCCTGGCCGGCGCGTTGCGCGATGCCGAGGGGAGCTACGACCGCGTGCTGCTGGTCTGCGCCGGGCTCCTGTTCACCGGGATCGCGTTGCTGGCGGTGCTGACGAGAGCAGGGCGGCCGCGCGCGGCCTGACGGGACGCCGTCAGTCCGCCGGCGCGTCGACGTCGCTTCCGGCGGCGATCTGGGCAGGCGCGTTCTCGCGGGCCCGCTTCCGGGATGCCTCTGTGGCGTCGATGCCGGCCGCCGTGATCGCGAAACCGCGGTCCGTCTTCTCCACCCACTGCTTCTCCTTGAGGTACCAGAGGTGGAAGGCGAGATGTTCACGCGGCACGCCTAGCGTACGCTCGAGATGGACTTCGCCCGCCGAGGGTTCGTCGACGTTGCGACGCCGCTGTGTGTAGAGCACGGCCAGGAGGCGCTCGCGCACGACTTCGTCGTCGTCCTGACGTCCGAGGGCGATCGCCTCGTCGAGCAGGCGCAGGCGGTGGTCGACGGCGTCGTCGTACCGCAGGTCGTAGGCTGCACGCTTCTCCGGATCGGTCAGCGTCTCGTGCGCTTCCGACAGCTGGTCGAACTTCGCGCGGTCGCCGGTTTCCGGATTGTCCGGGTGATAGCGCTTCGCGAGGTGCCGGTAGACGCGGGAGATCGTCTCCGCCTCGGCGGAGGCGTTCACCTGCAGCACTTCGTAGTAGTCGATGAATCCCTTCGCGCCCACGGCAGGCCTCCCGGCGCGAAAACTCGCGCCGGGAGCCTTATCGGAAGGCCGCGGCAGCCGCCTGAGTCCTCGCTCGGAGTCTCAGGCGGCCCGGAACTCGAGGGCGTCGCCCGAGACCCGCGCGTCGACACTCACCTTCGAGCCTTCGGGGAACTCGCCCTCGAGGATCTTCATCGCCAGCGGGTCCTGGAGCATCCGCTGGATCACCCGCTTGAGGGGCCGGGCGCCGTAGTGGGGGTCGTAACCCTTCTCCGCGAGCAGATCCTTCGCGGCGTCGCTCACCTCGATCGTGATCCGGCGGTCCTCGAGCAGCTTCGCGACCCGCTCGAGCTGGATGTCCACGATACGGCGCGTGTGGTCGCGACCGAGCTGGTGGAAGACGATCGTCTCGTCCACGCGGTTCAGGAACTCGGGCTTGAAGTGGCTGCGCAGAGCGTCGTCGACGCGCAGCAGCATCTCGTCGCGCTGCTCCTCGCCGTACTCCACGATGTGCTGACTGCCGATGTTCGACGTCATGATCAGGACGACGTTGCGGAAGTCGACCGTGCGGCCCTGGCCGTCGGTGAGCCGACCGTCGTCGAGGATCTGGAGGAAGACGTTGAACACCTCGGGGTGCGCCTTCTCGATCTCGTCGAAGAGCAGCACGCAGTAGGGGCGTCGGCGCACGGCTTCGGTGAGCGCGCCGCCTTCTTCGTAGCCGACGTATCCCGGAGGCGCGCCAATCAGCCGCGACACCGAGTGCTTCTCGCCGAACTCGCTCATGTCGATGCGCACCATCGCGTGCTCGTCGTCGAAGAGGAACTGCGCGAGGGCCCGAGCCGTCTCGGTCTTCCCGACGCCGGTGGGGCCGAGGAAGATGAACGACCCGATCGGGCGATCGGGGTCCTGGAGGCCCGCGCGGGCGCGCCGGACGGCGGCCGAGACCGAGGCGAGGGCGTCGTCCTGGCCGACCACGCGCACGCGCAGCTCGTCCTCCATCGACAGCAGCTTCGCCTGCTCGCTCTCCAGCATCTTCGAGACCGGGATGCCGGTCCACTTCGAGACGATTTCGGCGATTTCCTCGCCCGAGACCTCCTCGGAGAGGAGCGAGCCTTCGGCCTGCACCTCGGCGAGCTTCGCCTGCTCGGCTTCGAGGTCCTTCTCCAGCTCCACGAGCTCGCCGTAGCGGATCTCCGCGGCACGCTCGAGCTGGCCCTGTCGCTGGGTGCGCTCGAGCTCGGCGTTCAGGTCCTCGCGTCGCTCCTTCAGCTCCTGGACGTGTGCGATCGCGCCCTTCTCGTTCTCCCAGCGCGCCTTCATCGCGTCGCTCTGGCCGCGCAGCTCGGCGATCTCCGCCTCGACGGATTCGAGTCGCGCCTGGCTCGCTTCGTCGCTCTCCTTCTTGAGCGCCTCGCGTTCGACTTCGAGCTGGAGGCGCTTGCGCTCGAGCTGGTCGAGCTCTTCGGGCATCGAGTCGATCTGCACGCGCACGCGGCTCGCCGCTTCGTCGACCAGGTCGATCGCCTTGTCCGGGAGGAAGCGGTCGGTGATGTAGCGGTTGCTGAGCGTCGCGGCCTGCACGAGTGCCGCGTCCTGGATGCGCACGCCGTGGTGCACCTCGTAGCGCTCGGAGAGACCGCGCAGGATCGAGATCGTGTCCTCGACGCTGGGCTCGCCGACGAAGACGGGCTGGAAACGGCGCTCGAGCGCGGCGTCCTTCTCGACGTGCTTGCGGTACTCGTCGAGAGTCGTCGCGCCGATGCAGCGCAGCTCGCCGCGGGCGAGCGCGGGCTTGAGCATGTTCGCGGCGTCTGCCGCGCCTTCCGCGGCGCCGGCGCCGACGATCGTGTGCAGCTCGTCGATGAACAGGATCACCTGGCCCTGCGCTTCGGACACCTCGCGTAGCACGGCCTTGAGGCGGTCCTCGAACTCGCCGCGGTACTTGCTGCCCGCGATCAACGCGCCGATGTCGAGCGAGATCAGGCGCCGGTCCTTCAGGCTCTCGGGCACGTCGCCGGCGACGATGCGCTGGGCGAGGCCTTCGGCGATCGCGGTCTTGCCGACGCCGGGCTCGCCGATCAGCACCGGGTTGTTCTTCGTCCGCCGCGAGAGCACCTGGACGACGCGGCGGATCTCCTCGTCGCGACCGATCACCGGATCGATCTTGCCCTTGCGCGCGACGTCGGTGAGGTCGCGGCCGAACTTCTCGAGCGCCTGGTACTTCGACTCCGGATCCGGGTCGGTGACGCGCGCGCCACCGCGCACCGAGGCGAGCGCCTGGAGGATCGTCTCGCGATTCGCGCCGGCGTCGCGCAGCGCCTGGCCTGCGGCATCGCTCTTCTCGGCGGCGATGGCGAGCAGCAGGTGCTCGGTGGAGACGTACTCGTCCTTGAGTTGCTCGGATTCGGAGAAGGCGGCTTCGAGGACGTGCGAGAGGCTCTTCGAGAGCTGAGCCTGGGTGCCTCCGGAAACCTTGGGGATCCGCTCGAGCGCCTCCTCGATCGTGCCCTGGAGGGCCTCGATCGAGACGCCGAGCTTCTGGAGCACGGGGATCGTGCTGCCCTCGGGCTGCGCCAGCAGCGAGCGCAGCAGATGGGCGGGTTGGATCTCGCCGTGGCCCCGTGATCCAGCCAGTGACTGGGCCTCGGAGACGGCTTCCTGACTCTTGATGGTGAGTTTGTCGAAGCGCATGGAGAGAACGTCGACACGCCCATGGCTTCGTCAAGGACCCGGCTCCGGCGGGGCTGCGGGGGCTCCGGAGCCCCCGGGAGGACGCTTGCCTAGCTCGCGCGCTTCACGGTCATGTAGAGCTGATTCTCGCCCCGTCGGATCAACATCAGGGCGCGCTCGTCGGCGTCCTCGAGCACCGCTTCGAGCTGCTTCGGGTCGTTCACTTCCTGGCGGTCCACCTCGACGATCACGTCGCCGCTGCGGATACCCGCGTCTGCGGCGGGGCCGTTCGGATCCACGGCCGACACCACGACGCCGTCCTTGCTGGGGAGACCGAGCTGCTCGGCGAGGTCGTCGTCGAGATCCTGGACGCTGAGTCCGAAGTCCTGGGCGCTCCCGCGATCGGGCGGGGTGACCGACGCGCGCTGCAGCTCCGGCTCCTCGAGCTTGGCGATGAGCGGCTGGAGCGTGATCTTCTTGCCGTCGCGGATCACGACGATCGGAACCTTCTTGTCGACCGGCGTCGACGCGACGATTCGCGGCAGGTCGTCGTAGTCCTCGACCTCCTGGCCGTCGAACTCGCGGATCACGTCCATCGTCTCGATGCCGGCCGCCGCGGCCGGACCGTCCTCGATCACCCGCGAGACCAGCGCGCCCTTCGCGTCGGCGAGCTCGAGCTCTTCGGCGAGCTCGGGCGTGACGCCCTGGATGACGACGCCGAGCCAACCGCGCGTCACGCGGCCGGTCGCGCGCAGCTGCGGAAGGATGCCCTTCGCCATGTCGATCGGGACGGCGAAGCCGATCGTGTTCGCGCGCGGGTTGATCGCCGTGTTGATGCCGATGACTTCGCCCGCGAGGTTGATCAGCGGACCGCCCGAGTTGCCGGGATTGATCGCGGCGTCGGTCTGGATGTAGTCGTCGTAGGCGCCCTGGTCGATGTCGCGATGCTTCGCACTGACGATGCCGGCGGTGACGGTGTGCTCGAGCCCGAAGGGATTGCCGATCGCGACGACCCATTCGCCGGGGCGCACGATCTTCGAGCTGCCGAGGGGCAGGGCGGGAAGCGGCTTCTCCGCCTCGACCTTGAGCAGCGCGATGTCCGTCTTCGGATCGCGGCCGACGATCTTCGCCGGCAATTCCCGCTCGTCGTCGAACTTCACCATGATCTCTTCGGCGTCTTCGATCACGTGGTTGTTGGTCACGATGTAGCCGTCGGGCGAGATCACGAAGCCCGTTCCGAGGCTGGGAATCTGGCGGCGCCGTTCGCGGGGGCGCTCCTGGGGCACCTGGAACGGGAAGTTCGGCATGCCGAAGAACTCTTCGAGCGGGTGGCGGCCCATCACGGCCTTCTTGGCGCTGATGTTCACCACGCCGTGAGAGGCTTCCTCGGCGAGATCGGCGAAGTTGCCGGGCACGCCGACCGGCACGATCGGCGCGCGATCCGAGCCGTCCTTCCAGAACACTCCGGGCTCGGCGGCGACGTCCGGGTCGTCCGAACCGAATAGGTCGAGTGCGGCGGCTTCGTTGTCGTTCCAGTCGACCCGTACGTCGAGGACGCCACTGGTGACCAGAGCGGCAGCGACGATGGCGACGATCAGGACGAGCTTTCCGAATGCCTTCATGAATGTTCTCCAGACAGCGGACCGACCGGGCGTCGGCCTCGGGGAGGTTGGGGCCCCGTGCGCGGATAATGGGCCCTTCTGACGTCGTGTTCTCCCCGAAGGTTCACCCGCTACGGTCAGTTGCCGGTCGATCGGGCCGTCAGAGAAGGGGCAGGGCGACATGGTATCGGCCGTTTCCGCGCGCAACCACGACCAGCGCACGGGGCTGACCGCGCAGAGCGAGGACCGCGCGCCGCAACTCGTCGGCGCCCACGAGCTCGCGCCCGCCGATCGCCAGGAAGCGGTCGCCGCTCTGGAGCCCGATCTGCTCCGCGCCGCTGCCGCGACGCACGCCGGTCACGCGGAATCCGAGTCGCTCGCCGGCCGGCTCGATGACGACCCCGAGCATCTCGAGGACCAGCGTGTCGACGAAGCCGTCTGGCAGGGGCTCCGCGCGGACCTCGCGCTCGATCATCGCGCCGTCGCGCGCCAGCGTGAGGCGCAGCGACTGGCCCGCCGTGGTCCGCTCGAGGCCCTCGAAGAAGTCACGCGCCGAGACGACGGGGCGGTCGTCGACGCGCGTGACGACGTCGCCGCGACGGACGTCCGCCCGCGCGGCCGGGCTGCCGTCCCGCACGCGTCGCACGAGCGATCCGCCGACGCCACGCGGCAGCTCGAGGGCCGCGACGAGCCCGGCGTCGAGGTCCTGGAACTCGATCCCGAGCCACACCGGCGACACCTCGCCGTGATCGATCAACTCCCGGACGACGCGATGGGCGGTGTCGATCGGGATCGCGAAGCCGATTCCCTGTGCGCGGTTGTAGACGGCGGTGTTGATCGCGACCAGCGCGCCTTCGGCGTTGAGCAGCGGGCCACCGGAATTGCCCGGGTTGATCGAGGCGTCGGTCTGCAGGAAGCCGTGATAGACATGGTTGTCCGTGCGCAACGACCGGCCCGTGGCGGAGATGACGCCCGTCGTGACGGTGTGGGAGAGACCGAAGGGGTTGCCGATCGCGATCACCGGCTCTCCGACCATCAGGTCGTCGGACGTGCCGGGCCGGATCCACGGAAGCTTCTCGTCGGTCTGCACCTGGAGCACCGCGATGTCGTGGTTCGGGTCGGCGCCGATCAACACGGCGTCGAACTCGCGTCCGTCGGCGAGGCTCACGCGAATGCGGTCGGCGCGCGAGACGACGTGCTCGTTGGTGAGCACGTGCCGGTGTTCGTCGATCAGGACGCCCGAGCCGAGATTCTCGGTCGTGCGCGGTCCGCGGGGCTCGAAGAAATCCTGGAAGAAGCGATCGAAGAACGGGTCGCCGCCGAAGCGACGGAACGGGTTGGCGACCGCGACGCTTTGTTCCGTCGTGACGTTGACCACCGCCGGCCCGACCTTCTCGACGACCCGCACCGTCGTGGTGCGCCGCAGGAAGGGGTCGCCTTCCGCGTGACTCGAAACGGAGGGAGCGACGAGCGCGGCGAAGCCGAGCCAGAGAGCGAGAATCCGCGATCGGCGCATCGTCCGGACTAACGCACTCGCGCCACCGCGTCGGCTTCTTCGAGATCGCCGCCGCCGGGATTGCGCTTGCGTGGCTTCACCAACATGAACTTCAGCTCGTCACCGCGTTGCGCCCGGAGGAGGAAGCGACGGGAGGCGTCGATCTCGTCGAGCGCGTCGCGGAAGTCGTCGACGTCCGTGATGGGCAGGTCTTCGACCCCCACGATCACGTCGCCCACGCGCAAGCCGGCCTCGCGAGCCGGCGATCCGTCGACGACGAAGCGGACGAACGCGCCCTTCGTCGACGTCAGGCGATGCGCGCGTGCGAGCCGCGCGGTGATCTCCTGCACGTGGGCGCCGAACGCGGACTCGAACTCCGCGCCGTCGAGCTTCGGCTGCTCGCCGATCGCCACGACGGTCGTGTCGGGTTCGCCGTCGCGCAGGTAGCGGACCAGAGCCTCCTGGCCGGGGGGCAGGCGCGCGATCAGGCGCTGGAAGATGCCGAGATCCTCCTCCTCTTCGGCCTCGACGTCCTCGCCGCCGAAGTGGGTGACGACGTCGCCGGTCTCGAGGCCGGCGGCGTCGGCCGGCGACTCGGGCACGACGTGATTCACGAGCACGCCGGTCGCGTCGGGCACGCCGAGGTGATCGGCGAGGTCGCGGTCGAGTGCCTGGATGGCGACGCCGAGGTAGCCGCGCTCGATGCCGCCGCGTTCGAGCTGGGCCATCACGTCGCGGGCCGTGTCGATCGGGATCGTGAAGCCGATGCCGCGACCCTGGCCCCGGGAGTTGATGCCGACGACGAGCCCCTCGAGGTCGACGAGCGGGCCGCCGGACGACCCGCGGTCGATCAGCGCATCGGTCTGGATGAAGTCGTTGAGCAGCTCCGGGATCTCGAGGTTGCGGCCCTTCGCGGAGACGATGCCGAGGGAGACCGTGCCGTCGAGCCCGTACGGATTGCCGATCGCGACGACCCACTGCCCGACGCGCACGTCCTTCTCGGAGAGCTTTGCCGCCGGGAGCGGGGTGTCCGGTTCGATGCGGAGCAGGGCGACGTCGGTCTGCTGATCGGTGCCGATCAGCTCGGCGCGATACTTCCGCTTCCGCCCCGGTACGCTGACGGTGATCTTCTCGGCGTCGTCGACGACGTGCTCGTTGGTGAGGATCGCGCCGTCCGACGTCACGATCAGGCCCGACCCCGTCACCTGGTTGCGGCGATCGTTGATCTTCACGATCGCTTCGATGTGCACCACCGAGGGCGTGACCTTCTCGGCCACCGCCACGATGCGCTGCTCGAGCTCGCCGCTCGGCGCCGTGGCGGCGCAGGCGAAGAAGAGGACGGACACGAGTCCGGAAAGAGAGAGGGCGCGCTCATGCATCGAGAGCAGAGCGTAACGCGGTCGCAGCGCGGCCGGGGTCTTCCGCCGAAGAGAGGAAGCCCGTCACCGCGGCCCCGGCCGCCCCCGCCGCGACGACGGCGCCCGCGTTCGCCACCTCGATGCCGCCCTGCGCCACGATCGGCACGCCGCGCTCCGCGGCTTCCCGCAACACCGCGAGCCCGAGGGTGGGCCGCTCCGCCGGCTTCGAGAGCGGGGGGAAGATCGGTGCGAGGTGGGCGTAGGTGGCTTCCGGGTCGCGTCCGATCTCTGCGACGGCGTGGAGGGACACGCCGATCTCGGCGTCGTTCCCGAGCAGCGCGTGCGCTTCGCGCGGCGGCAGCGCGTCGAACCCGAGATGGACGCCGTCGGCGCCGGCGGCGAGCGCGACGTCGACGCGCCGGTTGACGATCACGCGCGCCGACCGTGAGGCCGTCTGCGCGGCCTCGCCGAGGCGGTCCGCCACCGCGAGCAGGGCGTCCGAATCGAGCGATCGATCCCGCAGCTGCATCCAGTCGACGCCCGCGTCGAACGCCGCACGCAGGCCCGTGACCCCGAAGCGCGTCGCCGTTTCGCCGTCGAGCACCCAGACGAGAATCGGCGCGACGTCGAACCCGGGCGCCGGGCTCGCGGTCAGAACGTGGCCAGGCCGTCGAGCGGGCTCGACGCGTTGGCGTAGAGCCTCCGCGGCATGCGTCCCGACTCGTAGGCGAGCCGGCCCGCCTCGACCGCGAGCTTCATCGCGCGCGCCATCTTCTCCGGGTCCTTCGCACCGGCGATGCCCGTGTTCATCAACACGGCGGTCGCGCCCAGCTCCATCGCCACCGCCGCATCACTCGCCGTGCCGACGCCGGCGTCGACGATCACCGGCACCTGCACCGTCTCGAGGATGATGCGCAGGTTGGCGGGATTGCGGATGCCGAGCCCCGAGCCGATCGGCGCCGCCAGCGGCATCACCGCGGGGCAGCCGATCGCTTCGAGACGCTGACACGACACCGGGTCGTCGGTGATGTAGGGCAGGACCGTGAAGCCCTCGTCGACGAGGATCTTCGCGGCCTCGAGAGTGGCGGCGACGTCTGGGAAGAGCGTGCGCTCGTCCCCGATCACTTCGAGCTTCACGAGGTCGGTGCCGAGCAGCTCGCGTCCGAGACGCGCCGTGGTGATCGCATCCTCCGCGGTGAAACACCCCGCGGTGTTGGGCAGGATCGTGAACCGCTCGGGTGAAACGATGTCGAGCAGTCGCGTGCCGGGC
>JAHEJV010000130.1 GCA_024638705.1 Deltaproteobacteria bacterium
TCGCCGACATCGCCCACATCGCGGGCCTGGTCGTCGCGGGGCTCCACCCGAGTCCGGTCGGCAAGGCCCACATCGTCACGACCACCACGCACAAGACCCTGCGCGGACCGCGCGGCGGCCTCATCCTGTCCGACGCCGACTGGGCGAAGAAGATCAACAGCGCGGTGTTCCCGGGCGGGCAGGGCGGTCCGCTGATGCACGTCATCGCCGCGAAGGCGGTCGCGTTCCGCGAAGCTGCACAGCCCGCGTTCCGCGACTACTGCGAGGCGGTCCTCGCCAACGCGAAGGCTCTGGCGAAGGGCGTGATGGACCGCGGCTTCAAGGTCGTCTCCGGCGGTACGGACACCCACCTCTTCCTGCTCTCGCTCGTCGACCGCGACATCACGGGGAAGGCCGCCGAGAAGGCGCTCGAGCAGGCCGGCATCACCGCGAACAAGAACATGGTGCCCTTCGACCCGCGCAAGCCGGCGGTGACGTCGGGCGTGCGGATCGGGACGCCCGCCGCGACGACGCGCGGGATGCGCGAGCCGGAGATGGAGCAGGTGGCCCGTCTGATCGCCCGCGTGCTCGAGAGCCCGGAAGACGAGGCGACGCGCTCCAGCGTGCGCGCGGAAGTCGAGGCGTTGTGTCGCCGCTTTCCGCTCTACAGCGGGCACTGGAGCGACTAGTGCAAGCGAGCGAAGCGAGCGCGCAGCGAGGCGAAGCCGAGCGAAGTCGACTCATGCAAGCGAGCGAAGCGAGCGCGCAGCGCGGCGAAGCCGAGCGAAGTCGAACGGTTGTCTCGATGGGTTTCGTGGCACGGGCTCGCGATCGCGAACTCCGTCACTGGCTCTGACGCCCGGCGAGGTTCCCGTTGCGCTGCCCCTACTGTGCGGATGCCACGAATCGCGTCATCGATTCGCGGATCGGCAAAGACGGCGCGGAGATCCGCCGCCGCCGCGAGTGCGTCGAGTGCGGCCGTCGCTTCACGACGCGTGAGCGCGTCGAGGAGGTCTTGCCGAAGATCGTGAAGCGCGACGAGCGCCGCGAGGATTTTCTGCGCGAGAAGATCGTCGCCGCGGTGCGCAAGGCGTGCGAGAAACGTCCGGTGAGCGCCGACGATCTCGACCGGCTGGTCGATCGCGTCGAGCGCAGCGCGCAGGAACTCGGCGAGAAGGAGGTGACGACGCGCTTCGTCGGCGAGCGCGTGCTCGACGAGCTGGTGCTCGTGGATACGCTGGCGGCGGCGCGTTATGCGTCGGTCTTCCACAACTTCCAGAACTCCGACGACTACGCCGCCTTCTTCCGCAAGCTCGGCGAGTACGAGCGTTGAAGCCCGAGGCCGCGATGCGCCTCGCTCTCGCGTCGGCGCGTCGCTCGCGCGGACGCACGTTTCCGAACCCGCCGGTCGGCGCCGTCGTGTTTCGCGGCGATCGCGTGCTCGGACGCGGGCGAACGCGACCTGCCGGCGGTCCGCATGCCGAGATCGTCGCGCTCGACGCCGCGCTGCGACGCCACGGAGCGCGCGCCGTCCGCGGCGCCGCGATGGCCGTGACCCTCGAGCCCTGCGCCCACACCGGACGTACGCCGCCGTGTGCGGATCGCCTCGTCGAGGCCGGCCTGCGTCGCGTGTTCGTCGGACATCGCGACCCGCACGCCCCGGTGGCCGGTCGCGGCCTCGCGCGACTGCGCCGCGCGGGCATCGAGGTGACGCTCGGCGTGCTCGAAGAGGCCTGTCGCGAGCAGCACCGCGGATTCCTCTCCGTCGTCGAGCGCGGCCGGCCCTTCGTCGCGCTCAAGCTCGCCGCGACCCTCGACGGTCGCATCGCCACGGCGAGCGGCGCCTCCCAGTGGATCACCGGGCCCGAGGCGCGCGCGGTCGTGCACGGCCTGCGCAATCGCGTCGACGCCGTGTGGGTGGGCTCGGAGACCGCGCTCGCCGACGACCCGGAGCTCACCGCGCGGTCGGGCGCGCGCGTCCTGCATCGGCCCGTCCGTCTGGTCGCCGACACGCGCCTGCGCCTGCCGCCGTCGGCGAAGCTCCTGCGCGGCGCCGACGGCTCGGCCTGGGTACTCTGCGGCGCGAAAGCCGCGCGGAAGCGTCGCGAGGCGTTGGAGGCCGCGGGCGCGCGGGTGATCGTGGCGCCGCGATCGGGACGCCATCTCGATCTGCGGCGGACGCTGCGGCGACTGGCTCGCGAAGGACTGACGGAGATCCTGGTGGAAGGTGGTGGACGCCTCGCGGCGGAGTTGGTGCGCAAGTCGCTGGTCGACGAAGTGCACTGGTTCAGCGCGCCGATGCTGATCGGCGCCGACGGCCTCCCCGCGCTCGCGAATCTCGGCGTGCGCGACCTGCGCCGGGCGCCGCGCTTCGATACGGCTTCGGTGCGTCGCGTCGGGAAGGACGTGCACTGGGTCGCGCGTCCCGTCGGAGTCGTCCGGTGAAGGTCTTCGAGAGCGAGCGCACGGGCGGGCCGTTGCGCGTGGCGATCGTCGTCGGGCGTTTCAACCACCTCGTCTCGGTGCGTCTGCTCGAAGGCGCCAACGCCGAGCTGCATCGCCGGGGCGTCGCCGCCGACGACATCCACGTCGCCTGGGTGCCGGGCGCGTTCGAGATCCCGCAGGCCGCGCGCGCGCTCGCGGACACCGGTCGCTATCAGGCGATCATCACGCTCGGCGCGGTGATTCGCGGCGGCACGCCGCACTTCGACTTCGTGTGCGACGGCGTCACCGACGGCGTGCGCGAGGTGATGCGCGACACCGGAGTGCCCGTCGCCTTCGGCGTGCTCACCACCGACGATGTCGAGCAGGCCTTCGAGCGCGCCGGCGGCGAGCACGGCAACAAGGGCTGCGACGCGGCCCAGGCGGCGGTCGAGATGGCGCGCCTGCTGCCCGGGCTCGCCGAAGGCCCGGGGAACGCGTCGTGAAGCGGGCATCGGGAGGTCGCTTCGTGAAGCCGGGCGCGCGGGAGGGCGCGTCGTGACGAAGAAGCCGGCAGCGCGACGCGAGTCGCGGAGGCTCGCGCTCCAGGTGCTCTACGCCGCCGATCTCGCGCCCGCCGAATCGACCGATTCGGCCTTCGACCGCGTCGCGGAGAACTTCGATCTGCATCCGGGCGCGCTCGTGTTCGCAAAGGAGCTCGCGTGTGGCGCGCTCGCGGACCGCGAGGCGATCGACGAGCGGATCCGGCTCCACGCGAGCAACTGGCGCCTCGAACGCATGGCCGCGGTAGATCGCAATCTGCTGCGCCTCGGCGTGTACGAGCTGATCCACACCGACACGCCGGCGCAGGTCGTCATCAACGAGGCGGTCGAGCTGGCGCGCGACTTCGGCGCCGACCGCTCCCCGGCTTTCGTCAACGGCGTGCTCGACGCCGTGGCACGGGCTCGGGACGACGAGGCCGCGCATGGCTGAGGTGTTGAGCGCCTTCGGATTGGCGCCGGCGGCCATCGAGCGGGTCGCCGTCGATCTGGTGATCGCGCCCCTCTTCGCCGGCGAGCGCCCCCTGCGCGGCGCGGCGGGACGCATCGACTGGCGTCTGTGCGGACGGCTCTCCCACCTCTGCGCTGCGGATCGCATCACCGGGGATCGCGGCAGCGCAGTGTTGATCCTGGCCGGTGGCGGGGTGCGCGCGCCGCGCGTGCTCGGAGTCGGTCTCGGCCGTCGCGACGACCTCGATGCCGCGTCCTGGCGCGAATGGGTCGACGACGTGCTGGCGCGCGCCGACGGGTTGCGCGCGCGTCGGCTCGGGGTGGCTCTTCCGGGCGGCAGCGACGCCGTCGGCGACGACCGCCTGATGGCACTGGCGACCGCGGTGGCCGAGAGCGCGACCGAGCGCGAGGTGCTGATCGCCCCCGAACCGGCCGACACGAACCCGGTCGTCGAGTGGTTGCGCATGGCGTCGCGGCGATCGCGACCGCCGGGGCTCGAAGTGCGCCCGCCCGGCGAAACCCGCTCACCCCACGGGGTATCGCCCCGGTCCCCCGTCCCGGAGTCAAGTCCACCCTCCGCCGGCCGATTCACACGCTGAGGGAGCCCTTCGCGAACGGCGCGATCCACGCGTCGGGGAGGGGTGTGCCCGAGAGGAGCGGATGAGTCTGGTCGGCAGCCTCGAGGACCTCGGCCTCGTGGACATTCTTCAGATCGTCAGTCTCTCCCGGAAATCGGGAGTGCTGATGCTGCGTTCGGATTCGGGCGAGGGGCGCATCGTGTTGCGCGACGGGCTCGCACAGGCCGCCGCGATCAAGGGAGAAGTGGAGGACCTGCGCAGCCTGTTGATCTCCGAAGGCTGCGCCGACGCGGGATCCTTCACAGAGGCCGAGGCGCTCGCCGCCTCCGAGTCGATCGCCCTCGACGACGCGCTGGAACGCACCTGCGGGATCGATGCCGAGCGCCTTGTCGCCCTGCGCCGCGAACACGTCGAGCGCTCGGTGATGCGGATGTTCGGCTGGCGCGCCGGAGAGTTCAGCTTCGAGATCCGCGACGACCTCGGCGAGCAGGACGACGGATTGCGCCTCCCGACCGGGTTGAACACGCAGTACCTGGCGATGGAAGCGGCCCGAATGGGTGACGAAGCCGGACCCGCCGACGATGCGAACGAAGAAGAAGAAGACGGCATGATGTTCAGCGGCGAGTCCGGGGCCACTTCGCTGGCGGGGTCGCCGTCGGCAGCGAAGTCGGCCGTCGACGCCGTGGCCGAGGTCGCGATCGACCGGGTCGAGCGCGAAGCGGCGGACGGCGACGATGCCGACGTGGATTCCCCCGCGGACGCCGGCGAAGAGGTGGCGATCGAGGCGCCGACCGGCGGCGACACGCGGGTTCCGGTGTCGGTTTCCGGTGGGCTGCCACTCGTGCCGACCGGCACGCTCGTCGCCATCGATGCCGATCTGTCGACACTCGAGTGGTTGAAGGCGTCGGTCGACGGGATCTTCGAACGCACCCACATCTTCCAGCGGCGCGACTCGGCGCTCGTGCGCATCCGCCAGTACCTCGTGCGCGGCACCGTGCCCATCGTGGTGCTGGCCGACGCCCCGGCGGACCGGCGCGGCCCGGACGCCGAGAACTTCGCCGAGCGCCTGCGCAGTCTCGCGCCGGCGATGCCGATCCTCGCCCTGTGCGCCGAAAACGATTCCCTCGCGACGCCCGCGTGCGTCGACGGCGTGTTGCGACGCCCGACTTCGCCGTCCCCGGACCCGGATCGCTGGCATCTCTACGAGCCGCTCGCCGAGCGCGTGCGCAGCGAGCTCGCCCCGTGGCTGGCCGGCGACCCCGCCCTCGTGCGTGCGGAGCGCTCTCGCGACTCGAGCGATTGAGCGATCGGCTTCGCGACCCCGCGCTCGAAGACGGGGCGTGACGCCACTTCCCGCGTGCGCTCCGGGCGCAGCGGTCCGCTCGTATCGCAGTCCCTGCGGCCCGCACCACTCCCGTAGCGATCCGTGCCAAGTCCGCATCCCGCCTCAAGAAGTTGCGATCGGAGGCCGATACCGGCCGTTGGCGCACTTCATCGAACCAGCGCGGGGAGGGGTTCCGTGATCCGGATCCTGATCGTCGAAGATTCACCCACGATGCGATCGCTGATCACGTCCTCGCTCGAAGGACTCGATGGGCCCGTGAAGATCCTGGAAGTCGCGAGCGGCTTCGAGGCCTTGCGTCACCTGCCGCGCGAGCGGTTCGACCTGATCGTGACCGACATCAACATGCCGGACATCAACGGTCTCGAACTCGTCTCCTTCGTCAAGAGCAACGACGCCTATCGCGACATCCCGGTCGTGATCGTGTCGACCGAAGGCTCGGAGCGCGACCGCGACAAGGGCCTCGAGCTCGGGGCGAACGCCTATCTCGTCAAGCCCTTCGAGCCCGAGGATCTGCGCGAAACCGCCCGACAACTCCTCGGCGTCGAGTAGGGGGCGTCGTGGCGGCGAGGCGCAAGACGACGCGGCGGCGCTCGAAGGCCGATCGCGAGTTCGTTTCCGAGGCGGAAGAGATCCTCGAAACGATGCGCAGCGACCTCGCCGATCTCTCGGATGCGGCGGCGTCGGGCTCCGGCGCCGACCCCGAGCGCGTGAACGCCTTGTTCCGCTCGGCGCACTCGCTCAAGGCGCTCGCCGGGCTCTTCCGCTTCGAGCCGATCGAGACCCTCGCCCACCGCCTCGAAGATGCGCTGGACGGATTGCGCCTCGGACGCGTCGGGCTCGACGCGGCGCTGCTCCTCGTGATCGAGGAAGTGGTTGCGCTCTTCGCGACGCTGCTCGAACGCGTCGGGGACGCCGACGCGATCGCGGGTGCGGCCGACCGGATCGAGGCGCTTTCGGCGCGCATCGCGGGCGCGAGCCGCGGCGCTTCCGCCGAGGCGAACGATCTCGAGTCGCTCGATCTCGATCCCCGGCTCCTGCGCGCGCTCACCGAGTACGAAGAGCACCGTCTGCGCGAGACGCTTCGTTCCGGGCGCCACCTGATCCTGATCGACGCGCCCTTCGAGATGGCGAGCTTCGAGGAAGGGCTCGCCGAGATCACCGCGATCGTCAAGGAGAGCGGGGAAGTGCTCTCCACCCTGCCCGCGGTGGGTGACTCGCCCGAATCGCAGATCCGCTTCTCGCTCCTCGTCGGCAGCGACCTCGCGCTGGAAGCGCTCGCCCCGCGGATCGATCTCCCCGGGGCCGAGCTGCGAACGGTGCATGCCGGGAGCGCGTCGTCGAGCCAACCGGACGCCGGCGCCCAGCCGTCGTCTGATGAGGTTTCCGAGGAGAGCGATCCGGAAGCCCGACCCGGACTCTCCTCGCTCAAATCGATCAGCGACACCGTCCGCGTGGACATCCGCAAGCTCGATGACCTGATGAACCTGGTCGGCGAGCTCGTGATCCAGCGCGGCGCGATGGGCGAGTTGATCACCCGTCTCGTTGCCGATGGCGAAACGGAGCGGATCGCCGACGAGCTCGCAAAGCAGCACAAGGGGCTCGACCGGAGAGTGCGCGAGCTGCAAGCGGCCGTTCTCGAAGTGCGGATGGTGCCGCTCCGCCAGGTCTTCGACAAGGTGTCGCGCGTGGTGCGGAAGCTGCGACGCGATCTCGACAAGGACGTCGAGCTCGAGATCCGCGGCGCGGACACCGAGCTCGACAAGCTGATCGTCGAGACGCTGGTCGACCCGCTGATGCACGTCGTCCGCAACGCACTCGACCACGCCATCGAATCCCCCGACGAACGGCGCGCCGGCGGGAAGAGCGCGACGGGGTCGATCACGATCGATGCGTTCGGGCGCGGCAGCCACGTCGTGCTCGCGGTGCGCGACGACGGGCGCGGGATCGATCCCACCGCGATCCGCGCCCTGGCCGAAGAACAGGGGCTCGTCGAGCCCGGCGAGCTGCTGTCGGAGAAGGAGACGTTCGACCTGATCTTCGCGCCGGGCTTCTCGACCCGGAGCGAGGTCACCGGGACGAGCGGACGCGGCGTCGGCATGGACGTCGTGCGGTCGAATCTCTCCGCCCTCGGTGGCGTGGTCGAGATCGAATCGACCGTCGGCCGCGGCACCACGATCTCGATGACCCTGCCGATCACCCTTGCGATCGTCCAGTCGCTGATCGTCGGGGCGCGCGAGCAGCGCTTCGCGATCCCGCTCAACGCGGTGCGGGAGACCCTGGTGCCCGCCCCGGATGCGATCCAGCTGTCGGAGGGGCGCGAGCTGCTGAATCTGCGCGGCGAACCGCTGGTGCTGCGGCGCCTCGCCGACGAGTTCCAGCTGCGCGGCGAAGACCCCGGCAAGGCGCCCTTCGTGATCGTGATGGGCATCGGCGACCAACGCGTCGGGCTCGTGGTCGACCGTCTCGAGGGGCAACAGGACACGGTCATCAAACCGATCCAGGGTCCGATCCAGACTCTTCGCGGCATCGCCGGCGCGACCGACCTCGGCGATCGCGATCCCGTGCTCGTCCTCGACGTGTCCGCCCTGATCGAGGACGCCCAGCGACGCCGGGAGGCCGCATGAGTGGCCACGACCCGACGCCGGGAAGCGGCATGAGTGGCCACGACGCGACGCCGGTCGCAGCGAGCTGGGACGAGCTGGCGCGCACGGCCCGGCATGGGCCGATCGACGCGGAAGCGGAGAGCCCGATCCGTCAGCTGCTCTGCTTCCAGCTCGCCGCGACGCCCTACGCGGTCGCGATCGAGAACGTGCGCGAGATCGTCCGGATCGGGCCGATCACCCCGATCCCGCGAACCGAGGAACACGTCCGTGGGGTCATCTCGCTGCGCGGCGAGATGCTGGAAGTGATCGATCTGCGCCCGAGACTGGGGCTCGAACGGATCGAAAACACGAAGGACACGCGCATCGTCGTGGTGCAGGACGAAGAGGGGCGCGTCGCGGGACTCCTGGTCGATCGGGTCCGCGAGGTGCTGCGCATCGCCGAGGACGCGATCGGGCCGGCCGCCGCCGGCGACTCGCAAGGACTCGTGTCCGGCCTCTGTGTCCGGGACGAATCCTTCGTGTCGCTTCTCGATCTCGATCGCACCCTGGGAGGTCACGATGCCTAGCGTCGGCGCCGCTCCCGAGAACCAGGTGACGCTGAGCGTGTTCCGCGTCGGCGACTCTCATTTCGCCCTCGAGGTCGCGAACGTGCGCGAAGTGGTGCGTTGGCGGGAGCTGACCCCGCTGCCGAAATCACCGCGTCTGATCGAAGGCGTGATCGACCTGCGCGGGGCGGTGGTCCCCGTCGTCGATCTCGGACGCACCCTGGGCGGCGAACCGATCGCCGAGAGCACGGCCGCGCGTATCGCGATCGTCGAGGTCGACGGGCTCGTGATGGGACTGCGCGTCGACGCCGCCGTCGAAGTGCTCTCCGTCGCGGGCAGCGCCCTCGGCGACCCGCCCGCGTTGGCGACCCAGGCGGGCTACGACGCGACGCGCGCCGTGGTGCGACGCGCCGACGCCGCCCCGATCATGGTGCTCTCGCTCGATCACGTCCTGGAGAGCGTCTACCGCTCGGCGATGACCTCCCCGCAGGAGGATGCAGCGTGAAGGATGTCACCCGGATGACCGGCACGGGCTTCGTCGCCCGAGCCGTGCGGCTCAACACCCTGTTGTCGATCCCGGCGCTGGCGATCGTGCTCGGTTGTGCCGGCGGGTTGCTCGAGCTCACCGCTGCGATGTGGCGCGGCATCGGCATCGGCATCGGCGCCTATCTGGTCGTCGGCGGGCCGGTCAACTACTTCCTGAACCGGCGCATCATGATGCCGATCGTCGCGTGGCTGGACGCCGAGGAGCGGACGCGCGAGATCTCGCAGAGCGCCTATCACTGCGTCATGCGCTTCCCGCAGAAGATGGCGCTCTCGGCCTCGGCTTCTTGGATCGTTCCGAGCACCCTGATCGCGCTGGCGATGCGGATCCCCTTCGAGGACTGGACGTGGCTCGACGCGAGCGTCCTGATCGTAGGGGGCCTCGCGTCGGCCTTCGCCGTCGGCATGTTGACCGGCTTCGGGGTGAAGAGCGGCGACTTCGCGCGGGTGCGTGAGGCGATCGCTGCCGAGACCGGCGGACCGGAGGAGCGCCGCCGTCTGGCGCCGCTGCTGCCGATGCGCACGAAGCTGATCTCGGCGGTGACCGGCGCCGGACTCGTGCCGGTGCTCTTTGCGACCCTGATCGCCTACGACCACGGCGCGCCGGCCCATCTGCTCTACTCGCTCGTGATGGGCTCGCTGATCTTCTCCGTCACGGTCTCGTTCTTCCTGGCGCGAGATATCTCGGAGCCGGCGGCGGCGCTATGCGAAGCGGCGGAGCGCCTCGGCTCCGGCGACCTGCGCCCGATGAACCTCATCGAGAGCGAGGACGAGATGGGTCAGCTCTCGCGCGCCTTCGACGGCATGTCCGTCCGCCTGCGCAGCACGATCGCCGGGCTCGCCGAGTCGGCGGACCGCCTCGAGAGTCAGGCGCAGTCGCTGACGCCCGTCTGCCAGACCCTCTCGCAGGCCACCGCGGAGCAGGAGGCGGGCACCCGCCGCGCCGCCGTGAGCATGGAGCAGATCAACTCCCAGGTGTCGGGCATCGCGCAGTCGAGCCAGGCGCTCAACGAGAGCGTCGAGGAGTCGAGCAGCTCGATCCTCGAGCTCGGCGCCTCCGGCGAAGAGCTGAACGATACGGCGAGCCTGCTCTCGTCGAAGGTCGACGAGGTGTCGAGCTCGATCGAGGAGATGGTCGCCTCGGTGAAGCAGGTGTCCGAGAACACCGAGTCGCTCTCGAGCGCGGCGGAAGAGACGTCGGCTTCGATGGAGGAGATGGCCAGCTCGCTGCGCGAGGTCGACACTTCGGTCGAGGAGGCGTCGCGCCTCTCGCGGACGGCGCTCGAACGCGCGGAGATCGGTCGCGAGAAGGTGCGCGAGACGATCGTCGGCATGGAGGCGATCCGCGAGGCGACCGAGACGGCCGAAGAGGTGATCCGCAATCTCCACGGTCGCACGGTCGAGATCGGCGCGATCGTCGACGTGATCGACGACGTCGCCGACGAGACCAACCTGCTCGCGCTCAACGCCGCGATCATCGCCGCCCAGTCGGGCGAGCACGGACGCGCCTTCAGCGTCGTCGCCGACGAGATCAAGGACCTCGCCGAGCGCGTACTCGCGAGCACGAAGGAGATCGGCGGGCTGATCCGCAACGTGCAGGCAGAATCGCAGAAGGCGACCGACGCGATCGACCGCGGCAGTCGCTCGGTCGCGAGCGGCGTCGACCTCTCGGCGGAAGCCGGCATGGCTCTGGAAGACATCACCACCGCATCCCGCGACAGCGGCGATCGCATCGGCAGCATCGTATCGGCGCTGCGCGAACAGGCGAAGGCCGCCGGGCACGTCGTCGGCCTGATGGAGCGCGTCCGCGGCGGCGTGCAGGAGATCCGTCGCGCTGCGGCCGAGCAGGACCGTGGCAACGTCGTCGTCTACGAGGGATCGATCACGATGCGCGAGGTCGCGCTGCAGGTGCGCGGCACGACGGAAGAGCAGGCGCGCGGGTCCGTGCGGATTCGCGAAAGTGTCGAGGGCGTCCGTGACGCAGTGGAGCGCATCAACGAGGCGCTCCAGGAACAGTCCCAGGCATGCGCGGCCGCGGTCGAGTATCTCGAAGAAGTGCGGGGCCGCGGGCAGACCCACGAGGAGGCCACGCGACGCGTCGAAGGCGTGGCCCAGGAGTTGCTGGCCCAATCGGAGACGCTGCGCGCCGAGGTGCGACGTTTCCGGATCGAGTGAGGGGCGCCGGAACGGCGCCAGGAGGATGAGTTCATGATCGCTGGGTGTCCGACTTGTGCGGCCCGCTACCGCATCGACACCGCCAAGCTGCGGCCCGAAGGTGCAAGGCTGCGCTGCTCGCGGTGCGAGACGGTGTTCCGCGTCCAGGCTCCTGCCGACACGCCGACCGCGCCCGCGACGCGGCCGGCGCAGCCGACGGCCCCGCGTGGCGCCGCGTCCGCGACCGCGCCCGAGCAGAGGGCCGCGGAACCGGGGCGCGCTGCGTCGGCGCCGGATCCGGAGAAGCTCGTGCTGATCGCCCACCCCGATCAGGAGGCCGGGAAGCAGCTCGCCGAGGCGGTGACGACCTGGGGGCTTTCCGCGCTGCTCGTGCACGACGGCGTCGAAGCCATCATGAACATCCAGCGCGCGCTACCGAAGGTGGTGGTGCTCGACGCCGCGCTGCCGAAGATGTTCGGCTTCCAGGTCTGCGAGCTGATGAAGCGCAACGAGAGCCTGCGGGACATCCACGTCGTTCTGCTCGGCGCGATCCACGAGCGCAACCGCTATCGGCGACCGCCCGGA
>JAHEJV010000451.1 GCA_024638705.1 Deltaproteobacteria bacterium
CACCGCCTTCGACGTCGCCGAAGACGGCTCGCTCGCCAACCGCCGCGTGTGGGCGCAGCTCGAGGGCGCGGTGCCCGACGGCATCTGCCTCGACGCGGAGGGTGCGATCTGGGTCGCCTCTCCGGTGGGCGGTCAGGTGCTGCGCGTGTGCGAAGGGGGCGAGGTGACCGATCGCATCGCCGTGTCGCACCAGGCGATCGCCTGCATGCTGGGCGGCGCCGATCGCAAGACGCTCTTCGTGTGCACCGCCGAGGTCCTCGACCCGGAGGAGTGCCGCGCGAAGCGCAGCGCCCGGATCGAGGTCGCCCCGGTCGCGGTGCCGGGCGCGGGCCTGCCCTAGGACGCCAAGGGGCAGCGCCCCGAGCGGAATCCTCAACCCCCACGGCAGGACCGCCGATCTCCAGGGGGTCGCCCCCCGAACGACCGGGGGAGGTGCATGCGCGGAAGGGAAGCGGCTCGCGATCTCGCGGCCAGCGCGCGCGACCTCGCGTCGCGTCTCTTCGGCCCGGGTCCGGAAGCGGTGACCGCGTTCGGCGCCCTGCACCTGCACCGCGGCGTCGCCGCGGCACTCGCCGGCGGGCTGCTCGCGGTGGGCATCGCGCTGCTCTTCCGGATGCTCGGTCCCGAGCCCGATCCCGAACTCGTCTGGTACGTCTACGGTTTCGAAGATCGCCGCTGGATCGTGCTCGGCTACGGGCTGGCCGTCGCCGCCCTCACCTGTGCGCCGCTGCTCGCGCTGCGCGAGCGCTCCTTCTGGAGCCGATCCTCCGCCGGGGCCGACGCGACACCGCGCGCACTGGCGGTGCGCATCGGGCTCGCGCTCGGCGCCTACACCCTCTGGCTCGGCCCCCCCTGGAATGTCGAGCTCCTCGAACGCCCGATGGAGTGGCACGAGCTCGTCCACCTCGGTCCGATCCAGGCCGTCCTGCTCGGCAAGGACTTCTATCTCGAATCGGCCACCCAGTACGGGCCGGGCATCCAGCTGCTCTCCGTGCGAGCGCTCGAGCACTTCGGCGTGAGCCTCGGCACCTTCCGCGCCTTCTGGCTGTGGGGAAACTTCGCGGGCGGCCTGCTGCTGGTCGCCTGGATGGCGCGCCTCTTTCCGCTGCCCGCCGTGCTCGTCGGCCTCTTCGCGCTGCGCTTCTTCTCCCCCTTCGAGTTCTTCAAGCCCGCCGCCGGCGGGAGCTACGGCTTCTTCTTCGGCTGGGCGACGACGCTGCGTTATGCGGGCAGCCTGCACGCGGTGCTCTCACTCGCCAGTGTCCTGGCGCGGTCGCCTCGACGCGACGTCGTGATCTCCTCGGGCGAACGCCTCTTCCTCTTCGCGAGTGGCGTCGTGTTCGGCGCCTTCATCCTGATGGCGCAGGAGAACCTCAGCGGCGGCATCGTCGGCTGCGGACTGCTCGGGATGTTCGCGCTACTGACGCGGGCGGCGGCGCCCGCGCGACTCGCGGCGATCGCGGCGACCTTCGCGTTCGGCGCGCTGCTCGGCGCCCTCCCCGTCCTGCTCCCCTTCGTCGCCGCGGGTGAGACGAGCGCCTTCTTCGCCCGCTACTTCGCGGTGGGGAGCGACGTCGCCGCCGGGTACTCGAACACGCCCTTCACCGGCTCCTACCTGTCGCCGGCCGGCGTCCTCTACGTCGGCGCGCCGGTCGCGTCGCTCCTGCTCTTCGCCGTCGCGGCCTTCGACGGGGAGCGATCGCGTCAATGGCGGATGACCGCCGCGGCCGCCGCCGCAGTCGCACTCGCCGGGCACGTCCCGACGCTGCTGCGCAGCGACGAGGCGCACATCCTCGCGATGGTGACGCCGGTCGCGTTCGTGTTCGCCGCGGCCTGTGCGGGGCTCCTGCGCGGCGGCTGGCGTCCGGCTTCGGCGACGGCGCTCGTGATCGCCCTGCTCCCGCTGCTCTTCGCGACGCGACCGGAACACCTCGGGCGCCTCGGGCGCGACGTCCGCGGTCGCGTCGAGGCGCTCACCGCGCCTGCGCCCGCCACCGTGGCCGACGCCCGGGTGGGTTATGCGTACGACAGGACGCGTCCCTACGCGGTGTTCACGGAGATGCCGCTCGGCGAGTTCGCCGAGGTGACGCGGAAGCTGAACCGGTTGATCGGAGACCGCCCGGTGGTCGTGGCGAGCGCCGTCGGCAGCACCGGCCACTGGTACTTCTTCGCCGATCTCGTGCCGCTGATGCCCGACCCGGAGCCGATGATGACGGTCCACAACAACCGTCTGCGCGCGCGGCACCTCGCGACGATGGATGCGCGCGGCATCCCCTGCGTCGTGTCGCGCCGCCTCGAGGACGCCGAGATGGTGCTCTTCCGACGCCAGCCCGGGACGCGCGACGAGTGGATCCTCGACACGAGCGAGGGTCCGCTCTTCGTCGGGTGTCTGCGCGACGAAGCACCGAGGCTCCGCACCGGGGAGCGCGGGACGCGCTCACCCGATCAGCGCAGCGATGCGCAGAGCGCCGGCAGCTCGGAGAGGTCGCCGATCACGTGATCCGGCGCGGGGCCCTCGTGCTCGGCGAGCGCCCCATCGGGATCCTGGATGCGGCGCGTGATCCACGCGTTGCGCAGGCCGAGCGAGGCCGCACCGCCGATGTCGGCGCGCAGGCTGTCGCCCACGTGCAGCGCCTCGTCGGCGCGGACGCCGAGCCGTCCGAGCACCTCCTCGAAGATCTCCACGCGCGGCTTTCGCCAGCCACAGGTGTCCGACACGATCAGCGCCTCGGGGTGGAGCCGCTCGCGCAGGCCGGCGTCGTCGAGCACGGCGAGCGCCGTCTCGGTGTGGCTGAAGTTCGAACACAGGCCGAGGCGCAGGTCCCGCCCGAGTTCGTCGAGGACGTCGCCGTGGTGGGGCAGCACCTCGACCCCGCTGCGCAGCATGCCCATGTGCTCCGCCGTCATCTCCAGGGCGAGGTCTTCGTTCTCGAGGCCGAAGCGTCGCAGCAGCTCGGTGAAGCGCAGCGGCGTGGGCACTTCGCGACCCTTCTTGTAGTGGCTCTCCACGAACGCGCGGTCGCCGTCGAAGAGCGCCTCGAGGAACGTGTCGAAGTCGATCTCGGTGTGGCGGGCGACATGCTCGTGGAGCCGCGGCGCCGTCGCGGGCAGCCGCTTCCCCTTGTGCTCGGTAGCCGGAAGCTTC